>JAQWYA010000111.1 GCA_029254215.1 Pseudorhodobacter sp.
GCAATCACGCCTCAGGTGGAGTTTCTGCAACAATGCCGATCGGATTGCACCCTTACGTTCCTGCACAGCGGCTACGCAGTTTGATTAGGGCCAGTACTGTATCGATGGTCGGGGTTGGGGTTTGGGTCACGCGCCCCAGTTCCTGAACCGATCCGACAAGCGCGTCGATTTCCATCGGGCGACCTGCGTCGAGGTCTTGCAACATCGACGTGCGATGTGCGCCAACGGCGGCCCCGCCGTCGATACGGCGCTCTACGTCGATGGGGAATTTGATGCCCAGCTTTTCGGCGATGGCTTGCGCCTCAAGCATCATGTTGCGGGCAACGGCACGCGTTTCGGGATCGGTGCAAAGCACGTCCAGTGTTGCGTGGGTCAGCGCTGAAATCGGGTTGAATGACAGGTTCCCCCAAAGCTTCACCCATATTTCATCGCGCAGGCGCGGGCGCACCGGGGCCTTCAGCCCGGCTGTGGCCAAGGCCTGCGACAAAGCCACGGCCCGATCCGATTTGCTGCCATCGGGCTCGCCCAGTGAAAAGCGGTTGCCTTCGATATGTTTGATGAGGCCGGGTTGAGTCACTTCGGCGGCTGGGTATACCACGCAGCCCAGAACCCGGTCGGGGCCAAAGCCGTCCCATTGGGCATTTCCAGGATCGACGCTTTCAAGCCGTGTCCCCTCAAGATCGGTGCCAATCTTATGGAAATACCACCACGGCACACCATTCACGCCGCTGACGATGGTTGTGTGATCGCCGATCAGCGGTCGCATTTTAGGAACGATTGGGGGAACCGAATGGGCCTTGAGCGTGACGATCACATAGTCCTGCGGCCCCAGATCGGCGGGGTTGTCGCTGGCAGTGACTGTGACGGTGACAGGGTCTGCGGCGTCTTCGATCAGGGTCAGACCTTTGGCCTGCATCGCGGCCAGATGTGGGCCGCGCGCAACAAGGCTGACATCTGCCCCGGCCTGAGCCAGTTTCACGCCCATATAGCCGCCAATTGCGCCCGCGCCAAAGATGCAGATCTTCATGTGTTTCAGGCCTTTTCTGCGAGGCCCAGCTTTTCAGCCAAACCGATGCGTTGCATTTTACCTGTTGCCCCTTTGGGGATTTCATCGAGGATGATGACTCGGCGCGGGACCTTGAAATCGGCCATGCGGTCGGATGCAAAAGCGCGAATGTCCGGTTCGGTTGCGGCTGATCCGTCTTTCAAAACGACCGCCGCCGCGACCTCTTCGCCCAGTTTGGGGTGGGGCAGGGCAAATGTCACGACTTGAACGATATCGGGGTGATCCAGAAGTACGCCGTCAACCTCAAGCGGGCTGATCTTTTCACCGCCCCGGTTGATGATTTCCTTAAGCCGTCCCGTCAGATGCAGATAGCCATCCGCGTCAAATGCGCCCTGATCTCCGGTGCGGAACCAGCGCGCGCCCTCGGCCTCAAAGAAGTTCTTTTCATTGGCCTCGGGGTTACTTTCGTAACCGGGTGTCACGTTGGGGCCGGAAATGACGACCTCGCCTGTCCCGTCGATCAGCTTGTTGAGCGTTTCATCGGCAATGCGCATCTTTGGCCCGGCCGGAAGGCCAACCGCACCCGGTCGCTGACTGCCCGCGGCCAGCGGGTTGCAAGCCATCTGATGCGCGGCCTCGGTCATGCCATAGGCTTCGATGACAGGGGCGCCAAATGTCTCGTTCAGTTGCATCATGACCTGCGCCGGCAGCGATGCAGAAGAAGACCGCAGGAACCGCAGCGGCGTGTTTCGGATAATATCCGTATTGCGCTCAGCGCGGGACAGAATGGCTTGATGCATCGTTGGCACAGCGGTGTACCAAGTTGGCTGCGCCTCTTTCATCCAGCCAAAGAATTGCAGCGCATTGAAGCCCGGCGCGCACCAGATCGACGCACCCGACGCAAGGGATGCAGACACGGCGGCAATCAGACCGTGGATATGGAACAGCGGCATGACGTTCAGGCAACAATCAGCGGCCGTCAGGTTCAGCGACAGGCGGACATGTTCAGCAGAGGCCGCCACGTTTGACTGAAGCAGGGGAACGATCTTGGGGCGCGACGTGGTGCCAGACGTGTGCAGGATAAGGGCCACATCCCCGGCGGTGGGTGCTGTATCGTCGGCTGTGCCAGTGGCCTGCGCTGACAGGGTGAAATACCCTGCATCTGCACCTTCGGGTACACTCAGGCGGACGATCAGCATGCCTGCCTTTGTTGCGGCAGCAACGGCGGGGCCATCGTCACCTGCCATAACGACCAAGGCCTTGGCTTTAAGGTCGGACAGGTAAAAATCGTATTCTTCCTCGCGATAGGCGGGGTTGAGGGGTGCTGTGGTCGCAACCTGCGCGATCGTCACGAATGCGGTGGCCATTTCCGGCCCATTGGGCAAAACGATGGCGACGCGGTCACCGCGCCCGACCCCGAAACCATTCAAAGCGCGCCGCACGTCTTCAGCCAGACCACGCAGCCGCTCATAGGTCAGCCAGGGCCGGTCTGGTGCGCCGATCGCTTTCAGTTCGCCCGCATGGGAGGATATCAGGGAGTTGAGTGTTGTTTCCATCGCAAACGTCCTAGCTGGCTGAGGTCGAAAGGGGCCGATCGCCTTCAGTATAGGTCGGGATCAGGCCCACAGCACCAATTCAATCGGCCCCGATCCGGACCAATTACGCCATTGGCTGGATGCCTTGCCCCCAAGTGAAGGGTAGAGTGAGCGGCCTGAATAATGACATCAGCACCGATTTCTGAGGAGTTTTTCCCGTCATTCAAAGGCTGATTATTGCATTTTCCGAGCATATCAAGCATTTCAGTGCTGAGATGTGACCAGACAAAACTCTAATTTGAAAGATCGGCAGAGATCCATGACCAACTCGACAACGCCAGATATCATCTACACCAAGGTCGACGAAGCACCGCAGCTTGCTTCTGTATCGCTCCTTCCCGTGATCCAGTCCTTTGCAAAGGCAGCGGGGGTCAGTGTCGGCGTTAAGGACATCTCGCTGGCAGGGCGGATCATCGCGGCATTTCCCGAAAACCTGACTGCGGATCAACGCCAACCTGATGATCTGGCCGAATTGGGCGAACTGGTGAAGAAACCCAACGCAAACGTCATCAAGCTGCCAAACATTTCCGCGTCGGTGCCGCAGCTTGTGGCGGCAGTCAAGGAGTTGCAGGCAAAGGGCTATGCGATCCCCGACTATCCGGAAGACCCGGCAAATGATGCGCAAAAAGCCATTCGGGCGCGCTTTGATGCGATCAAGGGCTCTGCCGTCAACCCGGTCCTTCGCGAAGGCAACTCGGATCGTCGTGCGGCCGTCGCGGTCAAGAATTATGCGATGTCTAACCCGCATTCGATGGGCGCATGGCTGCCCGACAGCAAGACAATCGTATCGACAATGTCTGGCAATGATTTCTTTTCCAATGAGAAATCAGTCACGCTGACGGCAGAGCAGGCCGGTGCCGCGCGTATTGAACTGGTAGGCCAGGACGGCAGCATCACGGTTTTGAAGGAAGGCGTTTCCTATACGCCGGGCACCGTTGTGGATGCGACCTTCATGTCTGCCCGCGCGCTTGATGCTTTTCTGGCCGAGCAGATCGCTGCGACAAAAGCCGCTGGCATCTTGTTCTCAATCCACCTGAAAGCCACGATGATGAAGGTGTCGGACCCGATCATCTTCGGTCATGCCGTCAAGGTTTTCCTGCAACCGGTCTTTGATAAATACGGTGAGAAACTGGCCGCAGCAGGGGTTAACCCCAATTCCGGTCTTGGGGCGTTGCTTGATCAGGTTAAGCAAATGCCTGAGGCCGCAGAAATCATGGCCGCGATTGAGGCCGTTATGGCCGACCGTCCGGCGCTTTACATGGTCAACTCGGATAAGGGCATCACGAACCTGCATGTCCCTTCGGATGTCATTATTGACGCGTCGATCCCGGCGTTGATCCGCGCAGGCGGCAAGGGCTGGGGGCCCGATGGCAAGGCTGCCGACACCAATTGCGTTATCCCAGACAGCTCTTACGCGCCTGTCTATGATGAGTCTGTGTCCTATTTCAAGGAAACGGGGGCGCTTGACCCGCGCACCGCTGGAACGGTGCAAAACGTGGGCCTCATGGCACAAAAGGCCGAAGAATACGGCTCGCACCCGACGACCTTCGAAATTCCCCATGCGGGCACCGTGCGGATCGTCTTTGCCAATGGCGACATCTTGCTGGAGCATGAGGTTGAGGCTGGCGATATCTGGCGCTCTGCCTCGACCAAGAAAGCCCCCATCGAGGATTGGGTAAAGCTGGCGATCAGCCGTCAGAAGGCTGAAAAATGTCAGGCAATTTTCTGGCTAGATGCCTCGCGCGCACATGACGCGGAACTGATCAAATACGTGACCCCGATCCTTGAAGCACAGGGCGTGGCTGACAAGTTCCAGATCATGACACCGCGGGCCGCAACCCGCCTTTCGCTGGAAACCATTCGTAAGGGCAAGAATTCCATCGCGATTTCTGGCAACGTGCTGCGCGACTATCTGACCGATCTTTTCCCTATTCTGGAACTTGGGACCTCGGCCAAGATGCTGTCCATCGTCAAGCTGATGAACGGTGGGGGCATGTTTGAAACGGGTGCGGGCGGCTCTGCGCCCAAGCACGTGCAACAGTTGACCGAAGAAAACCACCTGCGCTGGGACAGCTTGGGTGAATTCTGCGCCCTTGGGGAAAGCCTGAAGTTTCTGGCCGAAACCAAGAACAACGAACAGGCGCGTATTCTGGGCTATGCCGTTGACCGCGCGACGCAGGGTGTGTTGGACAAGAATAAATCACCGCAGGCAAAAGTGGGTCAAACGGACAACCGCGCCAGCCATTATTACTTTGCCCTTTACTGGGCACAGGCTCTGGCAACCCAAAACGAAGATACGGCCCTGCTGACCACTTTCACCCCGATCGCCCGCGCCTTGGAAGAGAACGAGGAGACGATCCTTGCGGAACTTACAGCGGCTGAAGGCAACTCGGCTGATCTGGGTGGCTATTACCTGACCGATCCGAAAAAGACCGAAGGCGTGATGCGGGCGTCGCAGACGTTGCTGCGGATTTTGAGCGACCTCTGATCGCCGACTGAGCGTCATTGTTAAGGAAAGCCTGCGGCGTCAAAAGCCGCAGGTTTTTTCAATTTCGACCCTAGCTTGCGATAATGTCCGCCGCTAGATTGCGCCCGCTCTCAAACGCCGCTTGCGCGGTGTTTCCAAGGCACCAGTCCCCACAGAGTGCGAGGCCAAGTTCCGCGTCCAGAATATGAGACCGCCCCAGCGGCGTCGCTGTGAGGGCATAAAGCCAGCGATGCGCCATAGCGATGACAGGGGCTATAGGGTCGCAATCAATGGATTTGAAGAAAGCAGCCAGCAGCAAGGCTTCGATCTGTGCCGGGTCGTCCTCCAGATGGGCGCTTGTCCATTCGGCATTGGCCTGAATGACCCAGCCATCACCCGGCAGGCTGCGGCCCGGTTTGGCGGTCTCGCGGGCGATGACCGAGATCGGGCCCGTGCAGGTGTCGCGATAGCCGATATCGGTGGCAAGGGCCGTGTCAAATCCGGTCATCAGGGTCCAGCAGGGGTGCATTTTTACGCCCGCGATCTGGGCTGAGAGGGCAGGCCATGGGGTAAGAAGCGCTTGGGCCTGTGGCTGAGGAATGGCCAAGATCACGCGATCAAAGATCAGGCCTGCCGAGTCTTCGGGTCCTTGAACGCTCCAACCAGCTTGCGTTTTTTCCAAACCCGTGACGCGTTGCGATCCTACGATCTTAAGCCCTTGCGCCAGTGATTTGACCAGGCTGCTGATGCCCGGCATGCCGGTGAAGCCATTTGCAGCCTCCCATCGTTCAGCCTGGACGGAGGTCAGAAAGGCGGCAAAGCTGTCACTTGTGGCGCGCAGCGCAACCGCGCCATGATCGAAATGCCAGCCCTCTTTGCGGCGTGACGCCATGCGCCCGCCAAGGCCACGCCCTTTGTCAAAGACGACGACGGAATGCCCGGCATCGGCCAAGGCGCGCGCGCAGGTCAGTCCGGCAAGCCCTGCGCCGATAACGGCGGTATGTTCAGTTTTGGTCACTGCTGCGCGCCCCTGTACCGTCACCGCGGATTAGTTAGATCAGGCGCGCGCTTTGGCAATCGCCGGATCACGTCAGGCAAAGGGGTCAGACAGCCCATATTCCGCAGCCAAGGCCAAAAGGTCGCGCCGCAGGGCGGGGTTCAGGGTCAACCCGGTGTTCCGCCGCCGCTTAGCCATCGCCGTTTTGCCCTCACCGGGCAGCCGAACGGGGTCGTATCCGGGCAACGGCTCTGACGCGCGCATCTCGTCAAAGACGTGTTTCGCGCGCGCCTTGAAATCGGTCATGCCAAAGGCCAGAGGATCAAGCGCCATGACAAACTGGCCGGTATTGGTCTGCGACGTCGTGTCATTGGTGAAATCGACCACGTCCGATCCGAAGGCGGCACCGTTCAGCACTCCGGCCATGAGGCCAATAGCGACGGATAACCCGAAGCCCTTCGCGCCGCCAATGGGCAGCAAAAAGCCTTCGGACTTTTTGTTTGGATCGGTCAGCGGCGCGCCATCGCGCCCAACCATCCAACCTTCAGGCATTGGCTGCCCCTGCTGGATCAGCGTCTTGATTTTCCCCATCGCGGCAACGGTTGTGGCCATATCCATTACAAAGGGATCGGCATCGGCACTGGGGACCGAGATGGCGATAGGGTTCGTTCCGAGCAACAGATCCGAGCCCCCAAAGGGCGGAACATGATTGGCACTGCCGACCGCCGCCGCCATGCCAATCAGGCCCGCTTCGGCTTGTGGGCGCACATAGAGGGCAAGGGGCCCCGCATGATTGCCCCGCCGCACACCAACCCAACCGATCCCCGCACCGCGCGCCTTTTCAATCGCCAAGTCCCGCGCGGCGATCATTGCAAGATGGCCCAGCCCGTTGTCGCCGTCGATCAACGCCGTTGCCACGGTTTCGTGGGCAATGGTTATCGAGGCGGTTGGATTGCAGCCCCCATCCCGCAAGCGTGCCATATATTGCCGCAACCGAAACACGCCATGCGTGCCGTAGCCATAGATATCGGCGTCAACCATGGTTTCGGCGACGACTGCGCAATCCGCGTCCGGCACGCCCTGACTGGCAAGTGCCTCTGCCACAAAAGCAGCAAGCTTACTGACCTCGACAGGTCCGGGATCCCCTTCAGCCATCGGTACGACCGCCAATCGTGTCCCGATGCCAGAAGACGATCTTGCGCTGCGCAAAGGTGACAAGCGCATAAAGCCCAAGACCCAGGATGCTCAGATAGAAGATCAGCGAGAAAACCCGCGGTGTATTCAACTGCGAGGCCGCAACACGGATCAGTTCGCCAAAGCCTTTGCCGCCGCCCAGAAACTCTGCCGTAATCGCACCGGCCATCACGCCAACGGC
>JAQWYA010000178.1 GCA_029254215.1 Pseudorhodobacter sp.
AATTTCAGGCTTTGGGGATCGAAAGGCATGGGCGATACTCTTTTTGCGGGCTTTGCAAGCAGGGGAATGCGGCCTATCTAACCCCTAAGCAAGGCGGAGGAAAGCAATGAGCGATACAGATCTGGTAAAGCTGTATTCGGGCCGGATTTTGGCGCTGGCCGCCGATATTCCGCATCTAGGACGCTTGCCCGAGGCGCAAGCGACGATCCGCAAACGCTCGCCGCTTTGTGGGTCCGTGGTGACAGTGGATGTTGTGATGGCGGATGGGCGCGTCGCGGCGTTTGGGCAGGACGTGAAAGCCTGCGCGCTTGGTCAGGCTGCAGCCGCGGTTGTGGGCGGGGCCGTTCTGGGGCGTACGCCGGAAGAATTGCGCTTTGCCCGTGATGGCCTGCGCGCGATGCTGGCGAGTGGCGCGCCGGCCCCTGCCGCCCCCTTTGATGGGTTTGAGGCCCTGTCGCCCGCCCGCGATTTCAAGAATCGCCACGCCTCTATCCTTCTGGCGATCGAGGCCGCGACAGAGGCCGCAATGGCTGCAACCGGCACCCCTCCCCAGACTTGACCAAAAAAAACCGCCGCACATCCACAGGGATGGCGGCGGAAGGGTGCGGATCCGGCTGGCAGGCTTCGGGGTGGGACAACCCCGGCGTCAGAACAGGCAAAACGCTGGCACAAGGGGGACAGGTGCGCGCGCCAGGGCCCGGATCGCAGGCAGTTTACAAAACAGCGGGCAAAGAGAGCCCAACAAACAAAAGCCCGAACAGGGCAAGAACGCCCAAAGCATCCTCAATCAACGTATCAGAGCTTTTGGCCAAAACGGTCTTGAGTTCCGTGAGCATTCTGCGTTCCTCCTCTGTTGTTGCCATATTGTTCTCATTTTCAAACCGCCCTGTAAAGAACTTTTTAAGAACATATGGAAACAATGTGGGAACATAGTGAACCGAAAGGAGAATCTGTCAACCGACCGAGATCAGCCGGATCGCGCGATCCTGATCCAAAAGCCAGAGCAGCCCACGCGCCGCCTGCCCGCGTGGCGATTGAAGGCCGGGGTCATCGTGCAGAAGTTTGCGCGCGTCGCTTTGAGCAATCGCCATCAGGGCGGATTGACGTTCCAGATCCGCGACCCGGAAGCGCGGCAAACCGGATTGGGCCGTCCCCAGAAGATCACCCGCGCCGCGCATGGCCAGATCTTCTTCGGCGATCCGGAACCCATCCTCGGTATCGCGCAGGATCTTCAGGCGCCGCTCTCCGCTCTCGCTCAGGGGGGATTGATACATCAACAGGCAGGTAGAAAGGGCCGCGCCGCGCCCGACCCGCCCTCGCAGCTGATGCAATTGGGCCAGACCAAAAGTTTCGGCCCGTTCAATCACCATGATGCTGGCATTCGGGACGTTCACGCCAACTTCGATCACGGTGGTCGCGACAAGAACCTGACGCTCCCCGCGCACAAAGCTTTCCATCGCCGCATCTTTCTCGGCGGCGGGCATCTGCCCATGCACCATTGCCACGCGGCCTTCGCCCAAGGCGGCGCGCAATTGCTGGAACCGAGCCTCGGCAGAGGCATAATCAAGCACTTCGCTGTCTTCGACCAAAGGGCAGACCCAATAGGCCTGTCGTCCCTCACCCAAAGCCTGACGCAGCTTTGTGACCACCTCTTCGATGCGCTGGGTTGAAATCAACGCGGTGCGGATCGGCTGCCGTCCGGGTGGTTTTTCATCCAGAACCGAGACATCCATATCCCCGTAGCTCGCCAAAGCGAGGCTGCGCGGGATGGGTGTGGCCGTCATCACCAAGACATCCGCCGCAGGCCCTTTGGCCCCCAGTTCCATCCGCTGCGCGACCCCGAAGCGATGCTGTTCGTCAATGATTGCCAGCCGCAAATCCTTGAAATGCACGTCTTTTTGAAACACCGCATGGGTGCCGACAAGAATATGGATCTTGCCCGCCGCGAGATCTTCGAGCTTGCGCTGCCGCTCCGCCCCCTTGTCACGGCCCGTCAGCAATTCCAGCCGAACCCCGGCGAGGGCAGCCAGAGGCGCCAAACCTTCATGGTGCTGACGTGCCAAAATCTCGGTGGGGGCCATCATCACCCCCTGCCCGCCTGCTTCCACCGCGATCAACAGCGCCAGAAACGCTACCAAAGTCTTGCCCGACCCGACATCCCCCTGCAAAAGCCGGTTCATCCGCAAGGGGGCGGCCATGTCCTTGGCGATGTCGGCCACCGCACGGCGCTGTGCTCCGGTCGGCGCATAGGGTAAGCCCGCCAAAACCTGAGTTTGAAGTGCATTCGTTCCAATACTCGCCACACCCTTCCCCCGCCGCACCGTCGCGCGGGCCAGAGAAAGCGTCAGTTGATGCGCAAAAAACTCATCATAAGCAAGACGTTGGCGCGCAGGATGGGTGGGGGCCAGATCGGCGTTGGACTTGGGCGAATGGGCCATGGTCAGCGCCGCTTTCCAAGCAGGCCACCCCTCCCGCGTCAAAAGCCCCGGGTCAATCCATTCTGCCAGATCCGGGCTGCGGCCAAGCGCGGCCCCGACCGCCTTGAGCACCGTTTTCTGCGTGATCCCGGCCGTCAGCGGATAGACCGACTCAAACAACGGCAGGCTTTCCGCCTCCTCCAAGGGGAGGACATGATCCGGGTGCACCATTTGGAGGCCGCCGTCAAAGGCCTCCACCTTGCCCGAGACCAAGCGCTTTTCGCCAATGGGCAGAAGCTTTGTCAGGTAATCCCCGCGGGCATGAAAATAGACGAGCTGGAACTCAAGCGCCTCATCTTGCACCAGAATCCGATAGGGCCTGCCCTTTTGCTTTGGCGGCCAATGCGCCGATATCGTGACCGCAACGGTTGCCGTGACCGGGGGGGCAACCTCACGCAAAGAGGCGCGGCGCGTCCGGTCAATCCCTGAATGCGGCAAAAGAAACAGCAGATCCTTGGGCCGTTCCACCGCCAGACCGGCGAAAGCCTCGGCGGATTTCGGGCCCACCCCGTCAAGGGTTTCCAGCGCGGCGAACAGGGGGAAAAGCGCCTCGGGCCTGCTCATGCGCCTGCAATCAGGGCAAGCCAGCCCTCCTCATCCAAAGTCTCGATCCCCAAGGCCGCCGCCGCCTTGGCCTTGGAACCGGCCCCCGGCCCCGCGACCAACAGATCGGTCTTGGCCGACACTGACCCCGAGACTTTGGCCCCAAGGCTTTCGGCGCGGACCTTGGCCTCTGCCCGAGACATCTTTTCCAGCGTTCCGGTAAAGACAATCGTCTTGCCCGCGATGGGGGAGTTCAACGGCGCGCGCTTTGTCACCTCCTGAATGTCAAGCAAAGCCGCCAGCGCATCAATCGCCGCGCGCTCCCGCGTATTGTGGAACGCCTCCAGAACCGAGGCCGCCAGAACCGCGCCCACCCCGTCTATGGACAAAAGTTCTTCCCATTCAGACCCTTGGCCGAGGGAAGCGCCGGTCATGGCCGACTCAAACCGGTCCCAGGTGCCATAATGTTTGGCCAACAAGGCAGCACTGCTTTCCCCGACATGGCGGATCCCAAGGGCGAAGATCAGGCGGTTAAGTGGGATTTTCCGTTTTTCCGCAATCGCCGCGAACAGGTTTTGCGCCGATTTCTCACCCCAGCCTTCCCGGTTTTTCAACTGCTGAAGGCCGGTCCCAAAGCGTGCCTGAAGGGTAAAAATATCCGCAGGCGTGGCGATCCAGCCATCCGTATAAAGCGCCTCCACCTGCTTGGCGCCCAGCCCCTCGATATCGAAGGCGGCACGTCCGACAAAATGCTTGAGCCGCTCCACCGCCTGCGCGGGGCAAATCAGCCCGCCCGAGCAGCGCCGCACCGCGTCGCCCTCTTCGCGCGGGGCAGAGGAGCCACATTCCGGGCAGGTCTGGGGAAAGCGGAAAGGCTGCGCGTCTTGCGGGCGCTGGCCCAGATCCACATCGGCAATCTTGGGGATCACATCGCCCGCTCGGTAGACCTGAACCCAATCCTCAACGCGAATGTCCTTGCCGTCGCGAATCGCGCCCCCTTTGCTGTCGCGGCCCGAAATGTAATCCTCATTATGCAGCGTCGCGTTTGACACAACGACACCCCCGACCGTGACCGGCGCAAGGCGAGCGACCGGCGAAAGCGCCCCCGTGCGGCCGACCTGAATGTCGATCGCCAGCAGTCGGGTCCAGGCCAGTTCGGCCGGAAACTTATGGGCAATCGCCCAGCGTGGGGTCGCCGCGCGAAACCCCAACCGCGCCTGAAGCGCAAGATCGTTCAACTTGTAGACAACCCCGTCAATGTCATAGCCAAGGCGTGCCCGCTGTGCTTCAATCTGCCGATATTGGGCCAGCATCGCCTCAGGCCCATCGCAAAGACGCGTTAAAGGATTGGTTTGAAACCCCAATTCGGCAAGCCGCTCAATCGCGCCAAGCTGCGTTTGGCCAAGCGGATCAGACAGAGCGCCCCAAGCATAGGCAAAAAACCGAAGCGGGCGCGAGGCGGTGATCCGGGCATCCAACTGGCGCAAAGACCCGGCGGCTGCGTTGCGCGGGTTGGCGAATGTCTTTGCCCCTTTCGCTTGCTGGGCGAGGTTCAGAGCCGTGAAATCGGCGTGGCTCATATAGACTTCGCCGCGCACTTCCAGAATATCCGGGGCGCCGGTCAGGCTTTGCGGAATATCCGCGATTGTCAGGGCGTTCTGGGTCACATTCTCACCCGTTTCGCCATCGCCACGGGTCGCCGCAACGCAAAGCTTCCCCTGCTCATAGCGCAAGGACAGTGAAAGCCCGTCGATCTTCGGCTCTGCCGTGTAGGAAAGCCCCCCCTCAACGCCCAAGTATCGGCAAATCCGCTCGTCAAACTCGGCAACATCCGAATCCTGAAACGCGTTCTCAAGGCTCAGCATCCGGATTTCATGCTGTACCTTGGAAAACCCGTCAGAGGCAGGTGCCCCAACCCGGTCGCTCGGGCTATCCGGGCGCTTCAACTCCGGAAATCGGGCTTCAATTTCCGCATTCCGGCGCTTGAGCGCATCAAACTCCGCGTCCGAGATTTCTGGCGCATCTGCCCCGTGATAGGCGGCATTCGCCTTTTCAATCTCAGCGGCGAGGCGCGAAAGCTCTTCTCGCGCCTGCGCTTCGGTCAAGGATTCGACCCGAGGAAAAACGTGATCTGGCACCCGACCCTCCCTGCCATTTCCCTCGTTTTAGGGTGGTGCAGGTCTGGCGTCCAGTCGGCAGCGCAGGCTCAGGCCCCGATAGCCAAAGCCTTGGCCCCCTGCCCTTGCGCCGGATCCCGCAAGACATAGCCACGCCCCCAGACTGTTTCGATGTAATTGGCCCCGCCCGTCGCCTCCGCCAGCTTCTTGCGCAACTTGCAGATGAAGACGTCAATGATCTTCAATTCCGGCTCATCCATTCCGCCGTAAAGATGGTTCAAGAACATCTCTTTCGTCAGGGTCGTGCCCTTGCGCAGCGACAGAAGTTCAAGCATCTGATATTCCTTGCCCGTCAGATGAACAGCCTTCCCCCCCACATCGACGGTTTTCGCATCCAGATTGACACAGACATGCCCGGTTTGAATGACCGATTGCGAATGGCCTTTGGATCGCCGGATAATTGCAAGAATGCGCGCCACCAATTCTTCGCGGTGGAACGGCTTGGTCAGGTAATCATCCGCGCCAAAGCCAAACCCCTTCAGCTTGCTTTCGGTATCATCCGACCCCGACAGAATCAGAATCGGCGTATCCACCCGTGACAGCCGCAACTGACGCAAGACTTCATGCCCGCTCATATCCGGCAAATTCAGGTCCAGAAGGATCAGATCGTAGTCATAGAGCTTCGCCAGATCGATCCCTTCTTCGCCCAAATCCGTTGCAAAGACATTCAAATTGGCATGAGTCAGCATCAATTCGATACTACGCGAGGTTGTAGGATCGTCTTCCACAAGCAGGATTCGCATTCAGTCAACTCCGTCAAATAACCGCGTTCGTTAACCACCTTGCGGCGCAATGGTTAATTGACAGTTACTGTCTCAGAGGGAGATCAAAATTCAATCTAAAGTTGTATGTACTTCTGAAGTGTCGTGACTTTCAGCGCCTTTTCTCCATGCTGCGCCACAGCCTGACACCAAAGCGCGAATTCCTCCTCCGACAAGGCGTAGCGTTCCAAAGCTTCGGCCAGCGGCAGCAGACCATGCTCAACAGCTTTCACAACCAATGCCTTGCGACTGGCAACCCAACGCCGCGTCGCGACGGGCGGAAGATCCGCCCTGCTCATCACCGATCCATCCGGCAGGGTCACCTGCCTAGGCCCATCCACACGTTTCAAAAACATCTCACTTCCCTCACAACTGGGCGCAGGATGCCGCATCAGCCTTAATCAAGCGTGAAACACGGGGGTTGAGAGTAGGGAGCATTTTCCTATATTGCGATCTATCACCATAAGGCTGCCAAAATGTCTATCGATCATCCGCTCAATTCGCTGGGCCTGCCCAAGCCGCCGCATCTGACCCGTGTGGTCGTGGCCATGTCGGGTGGGGTGGATAGCTCGGCCGTGGCCGCCCAATTGGCCTCCGAAGGCTATGACGTGGTGGGCGTAACCTTGCAGCTTTACGATCACGGCGCAGCCCTTGCCAAGAAAGGCGCTTGCTGCGCCGGGCGCGATATCCATGATGCACGGCGCGTCGCCGAAACCATGGGTTTCCCGCATTATGTGCTGGATTACGAAAACACCTTCCGCGAAGCCGTAATTGATGAATTCGCCGATGCCTATCTTGCAGGGGCCACGCCAGTGCCCTGCATCCGCTGCAATGAGCGGGTGAAATTCAAGGATCTGTTGCAAACCGCGCGGGATCTGGAGGCAGATTGCATGGCCACCGGCCATTACATCCAGCGCAAAGAAGGGCCCGTTGGCCCCGAATTGCACATGGCCGCCGACCCGAACCGCGATCAAAGCTATTTCCTGTTCTCGACAACTCCCGAACAACTCGCCTATCTGCGCTTTCCGCTCGGCCATCTGGAATCCAAAGCGGAAACCCGCGCCTTGGCTTCGAAATTCGGCCTCACCGTCGCCGACAAACCAGACAGCCAGGACATCTGTTTCGTGCCGAATGGCGATTACGCCGCCGTCATCGAAAAGCTGCGCCCCGGTTCCGCCGATCCCGGCGATATCGTCGATCAATCCGGCACGGTTTTGGGCCAGCATCGCGGCGTGATCCATTATACAATCGGGCAACGCCGAGGCCTTGGCATCGGCGGCCTTGGCGACCCGCTTTACGTCATCAAACTGGACCCCGAGAAAAAGCATGTGATCGTCGGCCCTAAGGAGGCGCTCTCCACCCGCACCGTTCCGCTGCGAGAAATCAACTGGCTGGGCGATACCCCCCTGACCCCAGGCCGTGAGATCGCACTCTCGGTCAAAGTACGCTCCACCCGCCCCCCGCGTGAGGCGATCTTGCGGATGATTTCAGACACCGAGGCCGAGGTCGAACTTCTGAGCCCCGAGGCCGGGATTTCCCCCGGTCAAGCCTGCGTCTTCTACGAGACCGACAGCAGCCGTGTGCTGGGCGGAGGCTGGATCTGGAAAGGCCCCTCCGCCTGACTCCGGTTCCCTTTCCCCGCCGCTTCGGGCTTCTTCTTGGAAAAAATACCTAAACCTTAAACCCTTTTGAGCGGACCGGGTGATGCGCAGGCGATCGCGTCCAGCACCGATTGCGCCGCCCGAAGTCCCGGCGCTTCGCCCCCCAGCCCCAGACGCTGCATGGTCAGGGCCATGGCAGCTTTTTGCGCATCCCGTTCCGCCCCCTCCTCCAACAAGCGCAACAGCGCCGGAGCAATCCGGTCGGCGCGGCAATCAGGACCCAGAAATTCCGGCACCGCACGCGTTTCCGACACCAGATTGACCAGCGTCACCGTCTCCACCAAGGCCGCGCGCTTCATCAGCCACATGGTCAAGGGATGCATCTTATAGGCGATCACCATCGGGCAGCCATTGGCCGCCAGTTCCAGCGACACCGTCCCCGAGGCCGCAATCGCCACATCGGCACGGGCAAAGGCATCGCGCTTTTGGCCTTTCTCAAGCAGAATCTGCGGCTTTATGGGCCAGGCACTGCTGAGCGACCGCACCAAAGGCGCGACACTCTCCAGCGTTGGCACCAAGACCTGCGCCGTCGGGTGCTTTGCCTTGATCCGGCCCAACACCTCCCCGATCACGGGGGCCAAGCGGGTCACTTCGCCCCGGCGCGATCCCGGCAGGGCAAGGATCACAGGCCCCGCCCCGTCCGAAATCCGATCCGCCCGCCCCAGCGGTTCCGCCACAACCGGATGGCCCACGAAATCGCACGTCATGCCCGCGCGCTGCATATAGGGTAGCTCGAAGGGCAAAAGCGCCAGAACATGATCGATCACCGGGGCCATTTTCGCCGCCCGCCCCGGACGCCATGCCCAAACCGAGGGCGCCACATAATGGATCGTCGTCAGGGAGGGCTGGGCCGCCTTGACGATCCGCGCCACACGTAGGCAAAAATCCGGGCTGTCGATGGTGACAAGCGCATCCGGCGCCTCGGCTTGCACATCCGCCGCCGCCTCAGAAATCCGGCGTTTTAAATGACGGTATTTCGGCAGGATCTCGGCCAGACCCATGACCGAAAGCTCCTCCATCGGGAACAGGCTTTGCATCCCCTCCGCCTGCATCAGCGGCCCGCCGATCCCCACAAAGCGGACATCCGGCGCCAGAAGCCGCAACCCGGCCATCAAGGCCGCCCCAAGCCGATCACCCGAAGGCTCTCCGGCAATGAGGTAAATCTTCATGGCTCTCGCGCCCAAAGGAACAGGCCCGCGGCCTCGGCAGTGGCGATCACTTCGGCGCGCTCCAGCAGGATTACCCCGCCGGCCTCCCAAACGATGCCGCCCAAGCCCGCGTCCCGCACAGCCGCAAGCGTCTGAGGCCCAAGGGTCGGCAAGTCGATCCGCCGATCCTGCCCCGGTTTCGGAGCTTTGAAAAACACGCCCTTGCCGCGCGCCGCATCGGGGCGCAGGCCGGGGGGAAAATCGGTGAGGCTGCGCAGCATCGCATCGGTTCCGGGCAAGGCCTCCACCGCGAGGCACTGGCCTTGCTGCACAATCGCCCCCTGCCCGACATCTGCCGCCCCAAGCGCTGCGACAATCGCCGCTGCACGGTCGGCATCGGCCTTGTCGACCGGCCCCAGCGCACCGCAGAGCAGCCCCGCACCCGGCACAAGATCCGGCGCAATCTCGGGGACCGAAACGATGGTGAGGCCGAACTCCTCGAATATCTCCAGAACCGCGCGCAGGGTCGCATCATCGCCGCCTTGCATCGCGGCCAGCAGGCGCGGCACCATCTGCGCCGTCTGCGGGTCGAACAGCGCCGGGTCAAGCCGTGGCCGCTGAACAGCCCCCGCGAAACAAACCTTCTCAATCCCTTGATCCAAAAGGAAATTTAGGAAAGGGACAAGCCGCTCCACCCGAAAGCTCTGGCCCACCTCCAGCCCTTCGGGGGTAAATCCGTCGAGGGCGGCCACCAGCGGCGCGTCCTCCATCGCGGCGGCAAGTGCGGCAGGCAAGCGCCCCTGCCCGGCGATGAGGGCGGTCTGGGTCATTTCGGCGTCAGGAAGGAACGGTCAGTGGCGGACAGGATGAAATCGGTCATTTCGCGGACATGGATGCTGTCGGTCTCTTCTGCCAGCTTGCGCGCCCGGTCCAGAAACGTGCCATCCCCCTGCGCGAGCATCTGATAGCCCGCGCGCAGCGCCGTGATCTCGGCCCGCTCCACCCCGCGGCGCTTGAGCCCCACAAGATTGAGCCCGTCCAACTCTCCCCTCGGGCCTTGAACAAGCCCATGCGGCAGAACATCATTGGTCACCATCGTGACCGCCCCGATGATCGCCCCATGCCCAACGCGCACCCATTGATGCACGCCCGACAAGCCGCCGATGATCACGTCATCACCAATGTGGCAATGCCCTGCAATCGCAGCCTGATTGGCGAGGATAACCCGATTGCCCACGGTGGCATCATGCCCCACATGCGCGCCGGTCATCATAAGACAATCGTCGCCCACCCGCGTCACACCGCCACCCCCCTCGGTCCCGGTGTTCAGCGTCGCCCCCTCACGGATCCTGCAGCGCGCGCCGACGATCAGGCGCGTCCGCTCTCCACGGTATTTGAGGTCCTGCGGCACTTCACCGACGCAAGCGAAGGGGAAAATCACCGTTTTTGCCCCGATCTCGGTCCAGCCGGTCACCACGGCATGGGATTTGACATGCACCCCCTCTGCCAGCGTCACCTCGGCGCCAATCGTCACAAAGGGACCGATCACGCAATCCTCGGCGATTGTGGCTCCGGCTTCGACAAAGGCGGTGGGGTGGATCTGTGGCGCGCTCATGCTTTGGGCAGATCCATCATGGCCGTAAACTCTGCCTGCGCGGCCAGTTCACCGTCCA
>JAQWYA010000122.1 GCA_029254215.1 Pseudorhodobacter sp.
CAGCCCACCCCAGAGGCTGACACCGAAGCCAAGGCCGAAGCCCCCCCCCTCACCCCCGAAGAACAGGCCGCCGAAGATGACAAGATGGCGGGCCGCTGGGAAAGCGTCTCGGCCAAGCTCGAACCCGTCGTGCTCAGCACGATCAACGCGGGCCTGGGCGATATCGAGGCGATCCGCGCGAAATTCGCCGCGATGCAGGCTCTGGCCGCCAATGGCCAAGCCAAAGAAGCCCTCGCCCAATCCGGGGATCTCAGCCGGATGCTGCGTGAGGCGCAGGCGCAGAACGCGGCACAGGCCGCCCCCGAATATCCTGCCGATGCGCTGCCTTTCCTCAAATCCCGCAGCGCATGGCTGAAAACCCGCGACCAGTTGCGCGCCGAAATCGGGCGTCTGCAAGCCGCGATGAATGCCGCCCTCGCCGGTGTCGAGGGTATGGAGCTGGCCATTTCCGAAACCGGCAAACTCTTTGACTACATCGAATCGCTGGATATTCGCCTGATTGGCGCGCTTGACAGTCTGGTCGTTGAACCTGACGGGCCGGGGCGGGAAAAACTCAAGGACAGCGCGCGCAGCATCATTGCCGATTACAGCGCCGAACTCGACAGCCCGTTTTTCGTCGATGTTGATGCCAATAACGGCTTTGCATCGGTCAAGGTCCGGGGGCCCGCAATCACGGTGTTAAAGCAAGTCAGCGCGGCCCTCGCCTGAAAACACGGTTTTCTTCAGGGGGTCCGCACCAAAGCCGCAAAGGCCCGCGCCTCCTCGGGCGCGGTCCCCAGATCGGCGGAAAACCCGCCATCAATCTGGTCGCCAAAGCGGGCCTGCGCCAGATCCTGCAGGGCCTGCCCGGTTTTGCGCCCCTCGGCACATAAAGCCTTGATCGCAGCGGCGGCCTCGGGGCGGGGCATGGACCGCGCCAGCGCGAAGGTCAGCGCTTCGGCATGCAACAGCCCGCCATTGGCATCAAGCGCCGCCTGCATCCGCGCGCGGTCAGGCGTCAACGCGCCCAGCATCTGATCGGCGGTGGCCAGCGCCCGCGCCAGCGTCAGGCACAGCTGCGGCAGGGTCAGCCATTCGGTAAACCACGCCGCCCCGTCCCGCGCCTCGCGGTGCAGCGCCGCCCCTTGCAACGTGGCTCCAAGACCCGCCGCATGACGGCCCAGCGCCACCAGCACACTTGCCCCCACCGGGTTTTGCTTTTGCGGCATGGTCGAGGATGCCCCCGCCCCTGCAATCGTTACCTCGGCCACGCCCGAATGGGTCAGCGCCAACACATCCTCCCCCAGCTTGCCAAGAGAGGCGCAAAGCCCCGCCATCCAGCCGGAAAGCTCGGTGATCCGGTCGCGTTCCGAATGCCAACTGCCCAGCGGGTCGCCAAGGCCCAGCGCCTCGGCCAGACCCGCCCGAATGGCCGGGCCCTGCGCACCCATCGCCTGTAATGTGCCTGCCGCCCCCGCCAGCTGCACTACCAGCACCCGCGCGCGCAGATCGGCCAGCCGCGCCCGATGGCGCAGCAACGGCTTGCCCCAACTGGCCACCATCGCCCCAAAGCTCGACGGGGTCGCGTCCTGCCCATAGGTGCGCGCCACCATCGGCGTTTCGGCATGCGCCTCTGCCAGATCGGCAAGCCGCGCCAGAATGGCCTCCAGCCGCGCCTCCCACAGGGTTAGCGCCTGCCGCAGCCGCAACACCAGCCCGGTATCCATGATATCCTGCGAAGTCGCCCCCCAATGCACATATTGCGCATGATCCGGCGCATTCATCCCCGCCCGGAATGCCGCCACCAGCGCCGGCACCGGCACGCCATTCACGCCGGTTTCCGCCGCAAGTCCTGAGGGGTCAATCTGCACCTCCATACTGGCGCGATGAATAAAGAAGGCGCTGTCTTCGGGGATCACCCCCAAACCGCCCTGCACCTTGGCCAAGGCCCCTTCCACCAGCATCATCGCCCGCACCTCGGCGCTGTCGGTGAACAGGCGGGCGGTGTCCACCTCGCCGAACAGGGCAGAGTAAAGGGCGGAATCGGCGGGGGCTGCGGGCATGGTCAGGCTCCTTTGGGTCGGTCAGGCAAGATGCGGGCGGAACGCGGCAACAACCGCCTCATAGACCGACCGCTTGAACGGCACGATAGAGGCGATCATCTCTGCCGCCCCGATCCAGCGCCATTCGGAAAACTCCGGGTGTTCGGTCGCGATCTTGATCTGGCTGTCCGTCCCTTCAAAGCGGTACAGAAACCAGCATTGCCGCTGACCGCGATACTTGCCGCCCCAAACCTTGCCCAGCAATTCGGGCGGCAGATCATAGGTCACCCAATCCGGGGCCTTGGCAACAAAACTGACCAGATCCTCGGTCACGCCGGTTTCTTCCCACAATTCCCGCAGCGCCGCCGCTTTGGGCTTTTCGCCCTCATCAATCCCGCCTTGCGGCATCTGCCAGGCTGCCACCGCGCTATCGAGCCTTTGGCCCGCGAAAATCAGCCCCTCGGCATTGATCAGCATGACCCCCACGCAAGGGCGGTAGGGCAGGGCATTGGCATCTTTCATGGCAGGCATCCGTTCTGCAGCAGGGGGTTGGGCACGAAAAAGGGGCGGATCAACCGCCCCTTCCCATCAGATCATCCAATCGGAGGGCGGCGAAAACACCGCCCCCCTTGTGACAGGATCAGGGTTTCACGGCAATCGCCTGCAACCCCTTGAGGATATCGACAGCATAGGCGAGCTGATAATCATCCTCGCGCAGCTTGGCGGCCTCTTCTTCGCGGGCACGGTCCTCTTCCAGCTGGCGACGCTCATCCTCCGACATCGAATCGTTGGACAGCGCTCCACGCAGCGAGGCTTCCGTCCGGGTTCTCGGGGCTTCGGCCTCTTCCTCACCCTCAACGGCAGGGTTGCGCGGCGGCTGGTTCACGATGATATCCGGGGCCACGCCCAGCGCCTGAATAGACCGGCCTGAAGGGGTGTAATACCGCGCCGTCGTCAGGCGCATCGCCCCTTCGCCGCGCAGCGGAATGATCGTCTGCACAGAGCCTTTGCCAAAGCTCTTGGTGCCGACGATGATCGCGCGGCGATGGTCCTGCAAGGCCCCCGCCACAATTTCCGAAGCCGAGGCAGAGCCGCCATTGATCAAGACCACCAAAGGCTTGCCATTGGTCAGATCGCCGGGGGTCGCGTTCATCCGCTCTCCGTCCGAGGCGTCGCGACCACGGGTTGACACGATCTCTCCCTTTTCAAGGAAAGCGTCCGACACCTTGATCGCCTGATTAAGCAGGCCACCGGGGTTGTTGCGCAGATCGAGCACGACGCCGGTCACATTATCCCAGCCGCCCAGTTCTTCGGCCATCTTCGCCAGCCCGGATTCCAGCCCCGGATAGGTCTGGTCGTTGAACGTCGTCATGCGCAAAACGATCGTATTGCCCACGGTGCGCGGACGCACGGCGGTCAGCTTGATCGTGTCGCGGATGATCGACACGTCGAACGGCTCAGCAATCCCTTCGCGCACAACGGTGATGATGATCTCGGACCCGACCGGGCCGCGCATCATTTCAACCGCCTGATCCAAGGTCAGGCCCAGCACGGATTCGCCATTCACATGGGTGATGAAATCGCCCGCTTCCATGCCCGCCGCAGCGGCCGGCGTGTCATCCATGGGCGAGACAACCTTGACATAGCCCTCTTCCTGCGTGACCTCGATCCCCAGCCCGCCAAACTCGCCCCGCGTCTGGACGCGCATGTCGTCAAACTGCTTGGGGGCGAGATAGCTGGAATGCGGATCCAGCGAGGTCAGCATTCCGTTGATCGCCGCCTCGATCAGCTTGTCGGTCTCAACCTCTTCAACATATTGGTTGCGGATGCGTTCAAAAATATCGCCGAACAGGTCAAGCTGCTCATAAACCGTCTTGTTGCTGGCAGCCTCTTGGGCAAGCAAGGGGCCAGCGACCTGTGTCGTCAGCAAGACCCCCGCGACCGTACCGCCCATTGCGGCCATGACAAATTTCTTCATTGCCTGTTTCAATCCTTTGTTGCGGCGAACCAAGGGGCCGGATTTACCGGCGCGTCGCCATTCCTGATCTCAATATAAAGCGTTTCTGTCTCGCGGATACCACTCACATCTTCGCGGTTACCCAGAAACTCGGTCGATCCGGGCGCAACTTCCCCCATCAAGCCTAGCGGAGCGCCCGTTTCCACCACCTCGCCAACCTCGCCATAAACCGTGCCCAGCCCGGCCAGAACCATAAGGTAGCCGCTTCCCGGCTCAAGGATCATCACATTTCCGTAGTCCAGCAAAGGCCCGCGATACCGGATCGTCCCCGCCCATGGCGCCGTGACCAAAGCGCGGGCGCGGATGGCCAGTGTCATGCCGGGCCGCCGGACGCCCGCTCCATCGGCCTCGCCCGCGCGGTAAAGCACGGTTCCCAACACCGGTAACGCCAAGTTCCCCTCTGCGCTGGCGAAGCTGCGGATCGACAGCGCGGCACTCGTCGCCTCCAACTCCAGCCCGGCGGCAAAGGCATCCAGCGTGTCGGCACTTTCCAGCAAGCCGCGCAGGGCCTCCGGGTCTTCGGTAAAGCGGCGCGGCAAATCCGTCCGGTCCGAGATCGCCTGACTAAGCGTCGTGCGCGCGACCTGTGCTGCCTGCAACCCCTGCTCCAGCACCGCGCCCGCCCCCTCCTGCAAGGCCCGCAGATCGCGCAATTCGGTCAATTCGCCCTGCAAGCGCGTGACTTCGGCCTGCAAGGCAGGGGTCACCTCTGACAGGATCATGCCAGACCGCGCGGTTCCCAAAGGCCCTGAAGGATGCAACAGCAACAAGGGCCCCGGCGTGGCCTCCATCTGGCTCAAGACCCCCAAAAGCTGGCTGACCCGTTCGCGCTGCGCGTCAAATTGCAAAAGCAGCGTCGCCTCGCGGACACGGGCCTGACGCAACCCATCGCGTAGGGCGGCAAGCCCCTGTTCATAGGCCTGAATGGTGCGGGTCAGGGCCGCGACCCGGTCACGCGCCTCGGTCGCGCCTTCCATCGCCAGAACCGCTTCTTGCAGACTGGCAGCAGCGCGCGCCGCCTGTTCGGCCACGCTTTGCGCCTGCGCCAGCACGGGCAGCGCACCGATCAGGGCCAGAACAAGCGCAGCGCGGCGGATCATGGGGCGATCAGGCTTTGCCCGGTCATCTCGGGCGGCTGCGGCAGGCCCATCAGGTGCAACAGCGTCGGGGCCAGATCCGCCAGACGCCCGTCGCGCAACCGCGCCCCCTCTGGCCCGCCGGTGAGGATCACCGGCACCAGATTGGTCGTATGCGCGGTATGCGGCCCGCCTGTCACCGGGTCCACCATAGTTTCGCAATTGCCGTGATCAGCGGTCACGATCATCGCCCCCCCCGCGGCGCGCAACGCCACCAGAGCCCGGCCAAGCCCCTTGTCCACCGCCTCACAGGCCGCCATCGCCGCCTTCAGATCGCCAGTATGGCCAACCATGTCCGGGTTGGCGAAATTCACCACGATCAGATCATAGCCCGCCTCGATCGCCGCCACCAAGCGGTCCGAAACCTCGGGCGCAGACATCTCGGGCTGCAGATCATAAGTCGCCACCTTGGGCGATTTCGGCATCGCGCGGTCCTCCCCCTCGGCGGGCGCTTCCTGCCCCCCATTCAGGAAAAACGTCACATGCGGATATTTCTCCGTCTCCGCCAGACGGAACTGCCGCTTACCCTGCTTGGCCACCCATTCGCCCAACGTGTTCTTCAGAACCGGCTTGGGATAGGCGGTCATCATATAGGCGTTATGCGCGACCGAGTAATCCACCATCCCCAGCATCGCCGCCCATTTCGGACGGGCCGAGGCGTCAAACCCGTCAAACGCCGGGTCGCCCAACGCCGACAAAATCTCCCGCGCGCGGTCTCCCCGGAAATTGAGGCAATAAAACCCGTCGCCCTCCGCCGCCCCGGCATAGTCACCAATCACCGTCGGCGCGATGAACTCATCGGTTTCGCCCCGGCCATGCGCCGCCGCGATCGCCTCCTGCGCAGAGCCAGCCGCCTCGCCCTTCGCGCTCACCATCGCGTCAAAGGCGCGGCTTACCCGCTCCCAACGGGTATCGCGATCCATCGCCCAATAGCGGCCAATCACCGTGCCAATCCGCACACCCTTCGGCAAACCGTCCAGCAAGCGCGCCATATGTTCGGGGGCAGAACTGGGGGCCACATCGCGCCCATCCGTGATCGCATGGATCACCACCGGCACCCCGGCCTCTGCCACAGCCTTTGCCGCCGCGATGACATGGCTCACATGCCCATGCACCCCACCGTCCGAGACGACGCCCATCAAATGCGCCACCCCGCCCGAGGCCTGCACCGCCGCGATAAACGCCTTCAACTGCGCGTTTTGCGCAAAGCTGCCCTCTTCAATGGCCAGATCAATCGCGCCAAGATCCATCGCCACCACACGGCCCGCCCCGATATTGGTGTGACCGACCTCCGAATTGCCCATCTGCCCGCGCGGCAACCCCACATCCGGCCCATGCGTGACCAGCGTGGCCTGCGGCCCTGCGGCCCTCAAAGCATCAAAATTCGGGGTGTTGGCCAGAACGGGCGCATTGGCGCTGGGGTCGTCATTCAACCCCCACCCGTCCAGAATGCACAAAACGACGGGCTTCGGAACGGACATGATCAACCTCGCAACTGCTGTTGCGCCGTTTTACGCCGCAAGCCGGGGGCAAGCAACCGCCGCCACCCACCCACAGGCCAAATGCCGCTTCTTCTTGGAAAAAATACCTGAAACCCGGCCTCAGACCCGCTCAGGCCCGATGGTAAGGGCTTCCCGCGAGGATCGAGGCCGCCCGGTACAGCTGTTCTGCCAGCATCACCCGCACCAGCATATGCGGCCAGACCATCGCCCCGAAACTCAGCGCAAAATCGGCAGACGCGCGCAGGCTCGGCGCAAGCCCATCCGCGCCGCCAATGACAAAGGCCACATCCTGCCGCCCCGCATCGCGCCAGCGCGCCAGTTGATCCGCGAACTCCGGGCTGGAAAGGGTCCGCCCGCGCTCATCCATCACCACGGTCAAGGCTCCAGACGGCACGGCACGCGACAACAGGGCGGCCTCGGCCTCCATGCCGCCGCCCTTGCGGTCCTCGACTTCCTGCTCAGAAAAAGGGCCAAGCCCCAAGGCCCGGCCCGTCCGGTCAAACCGGGTCACATAATCGCTGATCAAAGCACGCTCGGGGCCAGACCGCAGCCGCCCCACCGCGCAAAGATGCACGCGCATCAGTCCGCCTCGCGCACGCCCATATGACCGCCGGGCTGCCACATCTTTTCAAGCTGGTAGAAGTCGCGCACTTCGGGGCGGAACACATGAACGATCACATCGCCCGTGTCGATCAAGACCCAATCTCCGGTCTCCTTGCCTTCCATCTTGCACTGACGGCCGAACTCCTGCTTCAGCCGGTCAGCCAGCTTTTCGGAAATCGCCGCCACCTGACGCGAGGAGCGCCCCGAGCAGATGACCATGTAATCCGCCATATCCGAACGCCCGCGCAGATCAATCTGCACGATCTCTTCGGCCTTGTCGTCTTCAAGGGAGGCAATGACCCGTTCCAGCAGAACCTCGGAACTGGGTTGATTTTCAGCGGCAGCCGCAGCCGTCATACGCGACGCCCTCGGCCCGACCGGCAAGCCGGTCTTCGGATCAGAATGAGACAGGACATCGTCCTCCAGAATTGCGCGCGCCCGTTGAGATGGCCAAAGGCCCGCCACAGACGCAGGGCGTAATCGCAAGATACCATCCTGCGGCGCAAACCTCAATCACAGCAACGCCCCGCCCGCAAGGCGTTAAGCGGGCCCTTTGCCGGCCAATTCACCGAAATCCGGCGTTTTGCAGCCTCCAAGCCTCCCCTACGCCCGTCACACAGGCGGAGGAGCCGCCTGATCGCCGGATTTCAGCATCCGAACCTCGCGCTGCGGGAAGGGGATGGAGATGCCGTTTTCCTTGAAAATATCCCACAGGGACAAGAACACATTGCCCTTGATATTGGTCAGCCCGCCGGTCGGATCACGGATCCAGAAGCGCAGGATGTAATCGACGGAACTATCGCCAAACCCCACAATATGGCAGACGGGCGCGCGGTCCTGCAGCACCCGGTTCACGTTCAGCGCCGCCTGCACGGCCAGTTTGCGCACCAGATGCGGGTCGTCGTCATAGGCGGTGCCGAAAAACAGGTCGAGCCGCACGAACTCATCCGAATGCGACCAGTTCACCACCTGCCCGGTGATAAGATCCTCGTTCGGGATCAGGTATTCCTTGCCGTCGCGCGTGACCACCGAGACATAGCGCGCGCCAAGGCTCTCGATCCAGCCGAAAGTGTCGCCAAGGCTGATCACATCGCCGGGCTTGATGGATTTATCCAGCAGGATGATGATCCCCGACACAAGGTTCGACACCACCTTCTGCAAGCCGAAACCAAGACCAACGCCAATCGCCCCTGACAGAACCGCAAGCCCCGTTAGATCAAAGCCCACCGCTTTCAGCCCGATGAACACCGCGCCCCCGAACAGCACAAGCTGGATGCCCTTGATCGCCAGCACCTGCATCGAGGGGCTGATATCGGCGTTCTTCTGGATCCGGTTCGTGGCCGTCCGCGTCAACAGCCGCGCGATGGTGACCAGGATCCCTGTCACGATCAGCGCCTTGATAACCGTCAGCGCCGACAGCCGGAAATCCCCGAAGCTGACGGCAAAACTGTCCAGAAAGGCCACGACCCCCTGATCGAACTCCAGAATCGTGGCGACAACCCAGATCCCCGCTCCCAGATTGACGGTCCGGCTGATCAGCCGGTTGCGGATCAGCTTGCTGACCAAGGCAATCACCAAAAGCGCCGTGGCAATCGTGGCGGAAATCGCGATCAGATGGCTGCGCGAGGGCCAGGTGATTTCGCGCATCACATAGACCGTCGCCCAGGACAGCAGCATATAGAGGATCAGCGTGAATTGCTTGTCGATCACCACCGCCCAGCGCAACTGCCACTTGGCCAAACCCTCTTTGCCGCGCACCCATTCGGTAAAGCGCCGCGACACCCCGCGCCGCAACAGCATCGCCAGAACCACCAGCCCGATGATGCCGCCCACCTGATACAGCCGCCACGGGATCAGCAGGGACCGCAGGAACGCCTCCATCTGCGCCAGCAGCCCCGTCGTGGCATCGGCGATCTCAGGGGCGATTTGCGGGATCTGATCCATGGGCAGCAGTGTCCTTGCGTGGGGCCACCGCCGTTTTGCGGGGCTTTCAGTCACCATAGGGGGGCTTTCACCAGAGTCCAATCCTGTTGCCAGCCCCCCCGGAAGCGCGTAGAAGCAGCGCCATGATCCGGTATTTCGACATTGATGATCGTGCGCGGCTTCCCTGGCGGTTTTTCGGCCAGCGCCGCTCTGTGCTCGCCCGACTTTGATCGCGGCGCCGATGTCGGCTGCCCGGCCTGTGCCCTGCACGGCCCCCGAACCCCTATCTGACCATTCCCGAACAAAAGAGAGCTGAGCCATGAGCCCGCGTACCCTTTACGACAAGATCTGGGACGATCACGTTGTCCATCAGGCCGATGACGGCACCTGCCTGCTGTATATCGACCGCCACCTCGTGCATGAGGTCACCAGCCCGCAAGCCTTTGAAGGCCTGCGCATGACCGGCCGCACCGTCCGCGCACCCGAAAAGACCATCGCCGTGCCGGATCACAACGTCCCCACGACGCTGGACCGCGCCAATGCGGCCACGATGACCGAAGACAGCCGCATTCAGGTCGAAGCGCTCGACAAGAACGCCAAGGATTTCGGCATCCACTACTATCCGGTGTCTGACGTGCGTCAGGGCATCGTGCATATCGTCGGCCCCGAACAGGGCTGGACCCTGCCCGGCATGACCGTCGTCTGCGGCGACAGCCATACCGCCACCCACGGCGCTTTCGGCGCGCTGGCCCATGGTATCGGCACCTCCGAGGTGGAGCATGTTCTGGCCACCCAGACCCTGATCCAGAAGAAATCCAAGAACCTGAAGGTCGAGATCACCGGCTCCCTGCGTCCGGGAGTCACAGCCAAGGACATCACGCTGTCCGTGATCGGTGAGACCGGAACCGGCGGCGGCACCGGCTATGTCATCGAATATTGCGGTCAGGCGATCCGCGAGCTGTCGATGGAAGGCCGCATGACCGTCTGCAACATGGCGATCGAAGGCGGCGCCCGCGCCGGCCTCATCGCACCCGATGAGAAAACCTTCGCCTATTGCATGGGCCGCCCCCACGCGCCGAAAGGTGCCGCATGGGAAGCCGCAATGGCCTATTGGAAAACGCTCTTCACCGATGAAGGCGCGCATTTCGACAAGGTCATCACCATCAAGGGCGAAGACATCGCGCCCGTCGTGACCTGGGGCACCAGCCCCGAAGACGTGCTGCCGATCACCGGCACCGTGCCTGCCGCCTCTGACTTCAAGGGCGGCAAGGTCGAGGCCGCACAGCGCTCGCTCGATTACATGGGCCTGACGCCGGGCATGAAACTGACCGACATCAAGATCGACACGGTCTTTATCGGCTCCTGCACCAATGGCCGGATCGAGGACCTCCGCGCAGCGGCGGCGATCCTGAAGGGCAAGAAGAAGAAAGACGGGCTGCGCGCCATGGTCGTGCCGGGCTCCGGCCTCGTGCGTGCGCAGGCGGAAGAAGAGGGTCTGGCTCAGATCTTCATCGACGCGGGCTTTGAATGGCGCCTGGCGGGCTGCTCCATGTGCCTTGCCATGAACCCCGATCAGCTGGCCCCCGGAGAGCGCTGCGCCGCAACCTCCAACCGCAACTTCGAGGGTCGTCAGGGCCGCGGTGGGCGTACCCATCTGCTCAGCCCCGCAATGGCCGCAGCCGCCGCAATCACCGGTCACCTGACCGATGTGCGCGAGCTGATGTCCGAGACGGTCTAAGCCTCGTCCTGCGCGCAGCCCCCCGCCCCCGAGTTGGGACAGGAGGGCGGTACAGGGGCTGTACGCAGGCTGTACGGAAAAAATACGCTCCTGCCGACCATAGCCTCGGCATACCAAAGGATACCGTTATGGAAAAATTTACCAAACTGACGGGGATCGCGGCACCGATGCCGCTGGTCAATATCGACACCGATATGATCATCCCCAAGCAATTCCTGAAGACGATCAAACGTTCGGGCCTTGGCGCGAACCTCTTTGACGAGATGCGCTTTACGCAAGACGGTGCAGAAATCGAGAGCTTCGTGCTGAACCAGCCCGCCTATCGTAAGGCCGAAGTCATTGTTGCCGGTGACAATTTCGGCTGCGGCTCCTCGCGCGAACATGCGCCTTGGGCGCTTTTGGATTTCGGCATCCGCTCGGTCATTTCGACCTCTTTTGCCGACATCTTCTACAATAACTGCTTCAAAAACGGCATCTTGCCGATTGTGATGCCCCCGGAAGTCGTGGAAATCCTGATGGCCGACGCCCAGAAAGGTGCCAACGCCCGCATGACCGTCGATCTGGAAAGCCAGACCGTCACCACCTCCGACGGCCAAAGCTTCCCCTTCGATTTGGACCCCTTCCGCAAGCATTGTCTGATGAACGGCCTCGACGATATCGGCCTGACCATGGAAAAGGCCGCCTCGATCGACACTTACGAGACAACGGCGGCACAATCACGTCCTTGGGTGTAAGCCCAAAGCCATACACAAGATCTGGGGTCGCCCTTCGGGGCGGCCTTTTTTTGACCCTGATTTTGATGCAATCGGGCGACACCTTCCTCCTCAAGTTGCCATAAATTTTATGTTTTCTGTTCGGAATGGTTGCGAGGCTATCTGAAAGAAGGCACAATTTGGGCAAGATTGAGGCAGTCCGCCATAATGTGCGGAATTTCATGGGAATAAGGGCGCGGCGTCGTATCGTGTCTGTCCCGATAAAGGGTAGAGCAGCTGTGCTTTCGCAATTCGCAGGCGCGTTTGTACGCGCTTTTCTGGTCATGGTGCTTGTCGCCACGCCCTCGGTGCTACTGCCGGGCGTTGGGTCTGATGGCAAACAGATGGTGGCCTTAGTCGCGATTTTTGCGGGAATGTTAACCTTTGTCGAATATAACGCGACCTATCCGGGCCTGATCGAGTTCCGCGATGCGGCCCCCTATAACCGCATCCGTTTTCTGATGTTATTCGCCATCGTGTTCTTTCTGGCGATCTTGCAGCGCCCGGATTCGGGCAGTTCTGATCTGGGGGATCTGGTCTCGGCGGTGGGAATCGTGATCGGGCAGGCGATGGATTTCCCCTATAGTCCCGTGCGGTTGGCGACTTTGATGGTCAGCGGCACCTCTCCGATTGAACATGTCGATGCCGTGCGCGATGCCGCAGGGGTCGCCTATCTCTTGTCGCTGGTGGCGCTTGCGATTTTCGTCATCGCCCTGCGCCTCGCCAATTGGCCGACCCAGAACCGGGCCTTCAACGTCTGGGTCAACCTGCCGACTTTCGACCCGACAGCGGGGGGCGATGTCGTCACAAGGCTGGAACGCGATGCCGGCGTTAACGTCGCATTAGGGTTTTTGCTGCCATTCTTGATCCCGGCGGTAATGAAATTCAGCGGCATGGGCCTCGGCGCGCTGCAACTGACAACACCGCAAACCTTGATCTGGGTGGTGGCGGCATGGGCATTCCTTCCGGCGTCCTTGTTCATGCGCGGCATTGCGATGCGGCGGATCGCAGGGATCATCCGGCAAACGCGCGAACGCGGCGGTCTGGCGCCGGAGCATCGGTTTTTTCCGGTCTGATTGCGCTTTTCCGGTCGGTACTGCTGGCGTTTCTGGGCCTCATCCCCTTTGCGCTGCCGATAGGGGCCGAAACCCTCCGGCTTGCAACCTATAATGTGGAGCTGTCCCGAAGGGGGCCGGGGCTTTTGGTGCGGGACATCACCTCTGGCAAAGACCCGCAAATTCAAGCGGTTCTGCAAGTTTTGATCCAGCTCAACGCCGATATTCTGGTCTTGACCTCGCTTGATTATGACCATGATCTTGTGGCGCTGAATGCACTTGCCGATGCGGCGGCCGGGCTTGGGGCCGCCTACCCCTATCGCTTTGCCTTGCGGCCCAATGGCGGGCCTCAGACCGGGCTTGATCTGGATGGCGACGGCCGTTTGGGCGAACCCGAGGATGCGCAGGGGTACGGGCGGTTTTCGGGCCAAGGCGGCCCGGCCATTCTGTCGCGCCTGCCGATTGACACAAAGGCGGTGCGGGATTTCTCTTCTTTTCTCTGGGCCAATCTTCCCGGCGCGCTGCTTCCCGACGCGATGCCCGGCCCGGTCAAAGCGGTGCAACGCCTGTCCACCAACGCCCATTGGGAGGTTCCGGTGACCCTGCCGGATGCCACGCGCCTGACGCTTTTGGTCTGGCACGCCACCCCGCCTGTTTTCGACGGGCCGGAAGATCGGAACGGGCGGCGCAACCATGATGAGGCCGCCTTCTGGCAAAGGCTGATTGAGGGAGCCTTACCGTTCCGCCCCCCGAACGATCCCTTTGTGCTGATCGGCGATGCCAATCTGGACCCGCTGGATGGGGATGGGTTGCCCGGCGCGATCACGGCCCTTTTGCGCCACCCGGCCCTGCAAGACCCGGCACCTGCCGCTTCCGCCACCCGCACGGACCCCGGCCAGCGTGGCGATCCCCGGCTCGACACGGCTTTTTTTGACCAAACCGGCGGCTTGCGGGTCGATTACATATTGCCCTCTTCCAGCCTGCGCATGACGGGCGCGGGCGTCCTTTGGCCGGAAGATACCGAACCCATTGCCCAAACGCTTGCCACCGCCTCGCGTCATCGCCCGGTCTGGGTCGATGTTGCACGGCCTTAGCCCCTGCAAACCGCAGCATTGCTTGACCCGGATCGCCCGAGCCGCTAGGTCAAGCCAGTCTGAATATCCCCCATCGCAGGAGCCTGACCTTGGCAAACCCCTCCCTTCTTATCCTTGCCGGCGACGGCATCGGCCCCGAAGTCATGGCCGAGGTGAAAAAGATCATCGGCTGGTTCGGTGACAAGCGCGGCATCCACTTTGATGTCTCCGAAGATCTGGTGGGCGGCTGCGCCTATGATCAGCACGGCACCCCCTTGCACGACAAGACGATGGCCCGCGCGATGGAAGTGGACGCGGTTCTGCTTGGCGCGGTCGGCGGCCCGAAATATGACAACCTCGATTTCAGCGTGAAGCCGGAACGCGGCCTCTTGCGCCTGCGCAAGGAGATGGACCTTTTCTCTAACCTGCGCCCGGCCCAATGCTTTGATGCGCTTGCCGATTTCTCCTCGCTCAAGAAAGACATCATCGCCGGTCTGGACATCATGATCGTGCGTGAACTGACCTCGGGCGTTTACTTCGGTGAACCGCGCGGGATTTTCCCCGACAATGAGGGGGGCCGCGTTGGCATCAACACCCAGCGCTACACCACGGATGAGATTCGCCGCGTCGCGCGGTCAGCCTTTGAACTGGCCCGTCGCCGCAACTACAAAGTCTGCTCGATGGAGAAGGCCAATGTGATGGAATCCGGCATTCTGTGGCGCGAGGAAGTCCAGTGGGTGCACGACAATGAATACCCGGATGTTGAGTTGAGCCACATGTACGCCGATAACGGCGCGATGCAGCTTGTCCGCTGGCCCAAGCAGTTCGACGTTATCGTGACGGACAACCTTTTTGGGGATGTGCTGTCGGATTGCGCCGCGATGTTGACAGGCTCGCTGGGCATGTTGCCCTCTGCCAGCCTCGGCGCGCCGGATACGAATGGCCGCCCGAAGGCCTTGTATGAACCCGTGCACGGCTCGGCGCCCGATATTGCGGGCACCGGCAAGGCGAACCCGATTGCCTGTATCCTCAGCTTTGCAATGGCGCTGCGCTATTCCTTCGATCTAGGCGATGAGGCCACCCGCGTTGAAAAGGCGATTGAAAAGGTTCTGGCCGATGGGGCCCGCACCGCGGATCTGATGGGTAAAGATGGCGGCACGCCGATCTCGACCACGGAAATGGGCGATACGATTATCGCGGCCCTCGACGCGTCATTGTAAGGCGTTAACCGAATCCAGACCTTTTTGGCCGATACAGGGTCAAAAAGGTCTGGAACGCAGAAAATGACAATCAATCTGGACTGGGCGAAAGACCCGGTCGTCATGGCCGAAAAAGACGTGCAACCCATCCATGCGGCCTGTTTTGTGCTGCTGGAAAGCGCGCAACCCGGTCGCCCTTCCTCTGCCGGTGCGGACTCTTTTTTGGCATTTCACCGCGCGGAACGGCTGTTTCGAACCGAAGGGGCAGCCTATTTCTCTGCCTTCGATCTCCGGTTTGAAAAGGCGGATCATGATCGATGCCGATCGGCCGCGGACAGCATCGCACAAGCACAGGTTCTGTTGCGCCAACTTTTGCTGGCCCCCCAAGACAACGGACTGCGGACGCGCTGTCATGACCATCTGTCCCAACAGATGATCCCCGCGATTGAGGCCGGGCTGGATGTGTTTCGCCGCCTTTTTCTGAGCATGGTATTGGCCCGCCAGAACACGCAGGCCCATCACGCCCAAGAAGTCGTGCGCAAGTTGGATGAAATCTCCAAGCAGATTTATTTCGTGTCGATCAATGCCTCTATTCAAGCGGTCCGCGCGGGCGATGAAGGCTTGGGGTTTGCACAGGTCAGCAAGGAAATCCGCAACCTCGCCCAGTCGGCACAGGCGACAACCCAGCATCTGTCAAAGCTGATGTAGCCGGGCTAACCGATTCGCGCTTTTCGGCCCATCCAGACGACCCAAGCCACCGCACCCGCAAAGATCAGCATGACGGGCGTGATCTCTTCCCCCAACAGCAGGGCGGAAAGGCCAAGCGTTACAAAGGTTTGTAGCAACTGAACCTGTCCGACCCGCGCGATTCCGCCCAAGGCAAGCCCGGCATTCCAGAAAAAGAACCCCGCGAACATCGATCCGAAGGCCAAATAGGTCAGTGCCAGGACCGCGCTGGCATCCGGCCCATGGATCCCCGTCGCTGCCGTCCAGACCACGCCAAGACCCGTCAGCGGCGCGGTCAGAACAAGCGCCCAGCAGATCACCTCCCAGCCCGGCATTCGGCGCGACAGCTTGCCCGACACGACATAACCCAAGGCCGAAACAACCGCCGCGAGCCCCAGCCAAAGATGCCCGATCTGCGCGGAAAAGCCTCCACCCCGCAGAGTAAACCCAAGCACGAGCCCGGCCCCAAGAAGCCCCCAAGCCCAGAACGCTGGGCCGGGACGTTCTCCTCCGATCAGGGCCGCGAACACGGCTGTCAGCAGCGGCAGCACCCCCAGAACGATCCCGCCATGCGAAGCTGGAACCGTCTGCATTGCAACCGTCACCAGCCCCGGAAAGCCAAAAACCAATGTGGCCCCGATGATCAGCAAGGACCCGGTATCAGCCTTGGGATAGGGCCTGCGCAGCGCCACAAGCACACAAGCGGCCGCGAGAGAGGCTAGGAGCGCCCGCGCCACGGTCAGAAAGGCCGGGTCGAACCCCTGCAAGGCCAGCCGCGTGACAGGCAGCGTCGCGCCGAAGATGACCACGCCCCCAAAACCAAGCCCCAACCCCAGAAGGGGTGTCTTGGGTCGTGGACGAGGCGGCAAAGGTTCGCGCATTGCCTTGGCTTACCCGAGGGATCGGTGCCTGCCAAGCCGCGTCCCGACCCTCAGGACTTGAATTTCCCGCCCCAACCGCCTTGAACTTTAGCGCTAACGGGGTCAGAAGCGAATTATAGCAATTACGAAAGTCCGGGATATGGCCCTCGTGCAGTCCAACCTTCGCGGTGCCATCATGGCGCTGATCGCCTTCGGCATTTTCTCAACCCATGACGTGGTGGTGAAGTTTCTGGGCGGCCAATACTCGGCGTTTCAGTTGATTTTCTTTTCGGTTCTGTTCAGCTTCCCGCTCGCCACCGTGATGTTGATGAGCGACAAAACCGACGGAAACCTGCGCCCGAAGCACCCCTATTGGACAGCGATCCGAACGGCGGCGGCAGTGGTGACAGGCGTTTCGGCTTTCTATGCGTTTTCGGTTCTGCCCATGGCCGAAACCTATGCCATCATCTTTGCGACTCCGCTGATGATCACCCTGCTGGCGATTCCGATTCTGGGGGAGAAAGTCGGGATCCGCCGCGGCGTTGCGATTGCTGTAGGGCTGATGGGCGTGATCATTGTGCTGCGCCCCGGTGCGCATGCGCTGTCTTTGGGGCATGCAGCGGCGCTGACGGCGGCGGTCTGTTCGTCGCTGGCAAGTGTGATCGTGCGCAAGATCGGGCAGGAAGAGCGGTCGGTCGTGCTGCTTCTCTATCCGATGATGGCGAACTTTCTGGTCATGGGGGCGGCTTTACCCTTTGTTTACAAGCCGATGCCGATCGAGCATCTGGGGATGATCGGCATCATCGCGCTTTTTGGTTTTGCCGCGATGCTGTGCATCATTTCAGCTTATCGGAAAGCGGAGGCTGTCGTGGTGGCCCCGATGCAATACAGCCAGATGATCTGGGCGCTGATCTATGGCTACCTTCTGTTTGGCGAGACACCCGACCGGATGACGCTTCTGGGGGCTGCGGTGATCATGGCAAGCGGCGTTTACATTGTGCTGCGCGAGGGCCGGGCGAAGGTCTCTGCCAATAGCCCGGTGCTGGAATCCCGGTCGAGGCAGCCCACCGCCACCTTCCTTCGGGCACCCAAAAAGCCGTGAGGGCGGGCAAGGGGTGAAAGCGGGAGAGGATTTTCAAGCGCCGGACTGATTGCGCCTCTTGCAAATCCTGCGATCAAGGTTTAACCCCGCGCTCACGGTCGGAGCGTAGCGCAGCCTGGTAGCGCACCTGCTTCGGGAGCAGGGGGTCGGAGGTTCGAATCCTCTCGCTCCGACCAATTTCCCGATTTTCCTGACAGTTTTGTCGCTGGGGCATCATCCGCCTTGGGGGGCATTGAGCCCCCTCTGCGGCGGCGTTGCCACGGAATGGGTCAGCGGTTTTTCCAAGCTTTCAGGATATAGGCGGCTGTCATCAGGTCTAGATGCGCGCCGCCACCATTCTTGGCTATGGTGATCTCGGTCTCTGTGCGCCGTTGAAACGCCCCCTTCGCCAGATCATAAAAATCGGCAGAGATATGGCTTTCGGTGATCGCCCCTGCGGCAAGCGGGATCATCAACTCCCCAATGTGGTGGATGGTCGTGGCGCGGGAATCGACGAACAGCCGGGCATTTTGCAGGGCTGTGTCATCCACCTCTCGCATGTCGGGGCGGTAGGCGCCGATCAGGTCAAGATGGGTGCCCGGAGAAATCCACTCCCCCTGTACAACCGGCTCTTTCGACATTGTGGCGGTGCAGATGATGTCGGCGGCAGCGACCGCCTTGGGCAGATCAGTGGCCACAAGAACCCCGGAATGTGCATCGGCAAAACCCTTGGCCGAGACGGGATTTCGGCTCCAGACGGTGAATTCCGCTTGTGGAAAGAGGCTGCGATAAGCGCTTAGCATGGAGGAGGCGACGGTGCCCGAGCCCACCAGAAGAATGGCGCGACTGTCTTTTCGGGCCAGCTTTTGGGCGGCGAGCAAGCTATCCCCAGCCGTTTTCCACTTGGTCAGAAGGTGAAAGTCAACGAGGGCCTCCAACTCTCCGGTCTTGTCATTGTAAAGCGTGACGCCGCCGTTGATCGTGCCCTTGCCCAAGGCCCCATTGCCCGGAAAGATCGTGGCGCATTTGACCAATTGACCCAGCCCGTCGATCCAGGCGGCGCGGTTCAGCAATGTATCCGGCCCGCGATAAAGAAAACTATCCGCAACTTCGGCCTTGGGCAGGCTGTGCCCGGCCTCGATCGCTTGGGTCAGGGCGGACCAAGTCAGCAACTGTTCCGCCTCGGCGGGGACGATTTCGATGCTCATGCCTGTGCTTCCTTTTCCGTCAGTAGACCCGCCTGAACCAGACGGTCGGCCCAGCCTTGGGGGCCTGTGAAGTGATGCGTCTGCCAGCCGCGCGCCATCGCAATCGCGATATTATCCGCGCGGTCGTCGGCAAAAAGCAAGGCCCCTGGCGGATGGCCGCAATCCGCCTCGACCATGGCATAGATCTGGGGGCTGGGTTTGGTCACCCCCATCCGGCCAGACACATAGAACCGGTCGAACTCCGCCAGAAAATCATATTGGGTCTGGGCGTAGGCAAAGCTGTCATGCCCGAAATTCGTAAGCGCAAAGACCGGAACGCCCTTGGTGCGCAACCGCCGCAAGAGGCTGATGGAATGGTCGATCCGGGGCGAGGCGAGGTCGATCCAGTGATCGTACCACCAGCGGATCTCCTCCTCCCATTCCGGATGGGATGCGGCGGTCTCATAGACGGTTTGGCGAAAAGCCGCGCCGGCATCGACGCGTTCATTCATACCGTGCAGATCAACGGCAGAGAACAGCGCCGCACTCCGCTCGCGGCCAAGGCGGGCATCGTAATAGCGTTCCGGATTCCATTCGATCAGCACATTGCCAATATCAAAGATCACCGCTTGCGGCTGTTGCATCCCTGTCATCCTTTCACGGCGCGTCCCCTTCGCCCCCGCCCAAAGCGGTCGAGCGCAGCGCGCCCGGTGCAGCGGCCAGAGGCTGGGCCTCGGGGTGGTGGCGCGTTTCACGCCAGACAATATAAAGGCCCGAGCCGCAGATCAGCACGATCCCCGCCCAAGCCGTGCTATCGGGCCATTCCCCGAAAATCACGACCCCGAACAGGATCGCCAGCGGCATCGAGACATATTCAAACGGGGCAACGACCGCCGCCTCGCAGGTGCGGTAGGCTTGCGAGATCAAAAGCCCCCCCAGCATCGAGGAGACGCCGATGGCAATCAGCAGCGGCCAGTCCCCCGGCTCTGGCCAGATCCAGGCCCGCATCAGAAAGGCCAGCGAGGCATCGGCCTGTTCGGCAAAATGGCCATGCCCAAGCAACACCCCACTGATCGCGCAAACCCCGATAAAGGTCAGCTGAATGTAAAGCGTCATGGTCACAGCGCTTTCTGTGCCCCCCATCCGGCGGGTCATCATGTGCAAAAGCGCATAGGTCAGGGCTGCGACCAGCGGCAGAAACATCGCGGGATGAAACACCGACGATCCGGGGCGCAGCATGATCAGCACGCCCACCATCCCGACACCGACCGCCGCCCACCGCCTCGGCCCGACCTTTTCACCCAGAAGCGGCACGGAAAGCGCGGTGATCAGCAGCGGGGCGACGAAGAAGAGGGCCACCACCTCGGCCAAGGGCAACGCCGCAAGGCCCAGAAAAAAGCAGAAATTCGAGATGACGACGCAGAGCCCGCGCAGCAGATGCTGACCCAGAAGCTGCGTGCGAAACGCGGAAAGCCCGCCTCGGAAAGGCAGGATCAGCGCCATCAGAAAGGCCAGCCCGATGACCGAGCGGATCAGCACGATTTCATGAAGCGCATAGCCGCCCGACAGGAACTTGATCGAGGAATCGTTGATCGAGAAAAAGCACGACGCCCCCATGGCGGAGGCGACACCCAGCAAAAGGGTCCGGCGGTCTGAAGGGGTCTGCTTTGTCATACCCGCAGATGACCCAGCGATCCGCGACCTGTCTGTTCCGGGGGCGACATTACAGCGCCCGCGCCTGCCGGATCACCCGCTCCAGCGCTTCCAGAAAGCGCGACCGATCAGCCTTGGAAAAGGGCCGCCCCCCGCCCTGCCGGAACGGATCGGCGCTGCGCAGATCGGACATCAGGTCTCGGGTGGCCAGCACCTGCCCGATATTGCGCTCGTGCAACTCTTCGCCATTGGGTTTGAGAACCCGCGCGCCTGTGGCCACACATTTCGCCGCCAGCGGAATATCCCCGGTGACCACCACATCTCCGGCCGTGGCGCGATCCGCGATCCATTTGTCGGCCTCATCCGGGCCGTCGGGCACAAAGACCGACTCGACCAGCGGGTTGGCAGACGGCCGGATTCCCCCGTTCGACACAAGCACCATCCGCATCTGGTGCCGGGTCGCCACGCGTTCAGCCTCGGCCTTGACCGGGCAGGCATCGGCATCAATGTAGACTGCCCCGCCCTCAGGCATAAAGCGCCTCGGCGTGGAAGCCGATGTGATCCTCCATGAAGGTGGAGATGAAGTAATAGCTGTGGTCATAGCCCTTTTGCATCCGCAGCGTCGCGTTCTGGCGGCTGGAGGCGATCGCCTCGGCCAAGGCTTCGGGTTTCAAGAGGTCAAGGAACTGATCCGATGTGCCTTGGTCGATCAGCATCGGCCCGTCAAAGCCGCGCTTGCGCAGCAAAAGCGTGGCATCATGCGCCGCCCATTTGCTTTCATCCGTGCCCAGATAGGCGGTGAACTGCTTGCGGCCCCAATCGGAGGCGGTCGGATGGGCAATCGGCGCAAAGGCCGAGACAGAGCGGAACCGCCCCGGAAAGCTCATCGCGATGGTCAGCGCGCCATGGCCGCCCATCGAATGCCCGGTGATGGCCTGACGGCCTTCATCCAGCGGGAAAGCGTTGAACAAAACGCGGGGGAGTTCGTCTGTCACATAATCCCACATGCGGAAATGCGGCGCCCAAGGCGTTTCGGTTGCGTTGACGTAAAAGCCCGCCCCCTGCCCCAGATCATAGGCGTCATCATTGGCCACAGCGGCACCGCGCGGCGAGGTATCGGGGAACACCAGCCCCACACCCTGCTGCGCCGCCCAACCCTGCGCCCCGGCCTTGGTCATCGCGTTTTCATGGGTGCAGGTCAGTCCCGACAGGAACCAGATCAGCGGCACGGGCTCATGCTCTGCCTCTTCTGGCAGGAACAGACCAAAGGTCATATCGCAGCCGCAAGCCTCGGAGGCATGGCTATAGACGCCCTGTACGCCGCCAAAGGCCCGGTTCTCGGAAATGGTTTTCATCACACTCCTCCTTCGCCCGTCACAAGGGCGATCACGACAGTCACGGTCAGAATGCTGACCGCAGTTGAAATCAATATGGTGGCTGAGACGCGCTGCGGGGCCACCCCGAAATGCTGCGCCAGCATGTAGACGTTTCCGGCCACCGGCAAAGCCGCGGCGGCGATCATGACGGCTGCATCCTCGGGGCGGACAGGAAAGACCGCCAGCGCGAAGAAGGCCACAGCGGCAGGGTGCAGGACCAGCTTGCACAGTGAAAGCCAGCCCGCGACCGCCATCCGTTCAGCCGATTTCGTGGCGAGCGAGGCCCCGATTGCAAAAAGCGCACCCGGCGTCGCCGCCCCCCCCAGAATGGACAGGAAATCATTCACCGGGGCCGGAACTGCCTGCCCCGTGGTCGACCACATAAGCCCCAGCGACATCGACACGATCATCGGGTTTTTCAGCAATCCAAGACCCAGCACGCCGATGATGCCAAAGCTCATCTTGCCTTGCCGCAAGGCGGTCATGATGAGGGTGATCAGGGTCGAAAACACGATCAGGTCAATCGCCAGAACCATCAGCACCGGCCCCGCCGCCTGCGCGCCCAAAAGCACCACCAGCATCGGCACGCCCAGAAAGCCCACATTGCCGATCACCGCGCATTGCGCCTCTATCGCGGCCTCGGCGGTCGAAATCCCGCGCAACCGGGCCACCGCCATGGCCAGAAGATAGACCACCGCACAGCCCGCCAGATAGGCCCCGACAAACTGAATATCCCAAATCTCGGACAAGGACAGATTGGCGGCAAAGCGAAACAGCATCGCCGACAGGGCAAAGTAGAAAACGAATTTCGTCAGGGAGGCCGTGGCTTCGGCGCTGAAGAACCGCGTGCGCCCCGCCCAATAGCCCAGCCCGATCAAGGCGAAAAAAGGAAGCGTCTTGAGCAGGATCGGCAGCATTGGTCACTTTCGGGGCAGGGTCGCGGTCACGGTTTCACGACCCGCCCCCGGATGCAAGACCACGCGCGCAGGATCAGCCAAGCCGCAGCCAGTCCGGCGCATATTCCACCCGCCCGCAATCGGCAAAACGGGCAAGCCGGTCCAGCGCGGTTTCCAGCCGGGCAGTGCGCGCCTTGCCCATCGCGACCCCCGGTTCTGGCCAAAAGGCGCGGACGCGCAGACAGTCTTCGTCGCGAAAGGCCTTGGCATCCAGCCGCCCGATAATCCGATCGCCCTCCATCACCGGAAAGACGTAATAGCCGTATGCGCGCTTGGCCTCGGGGACGAAAACCTCAATCCGGTAGTGAAAGCCAAACAGCCGCTCAGCCCGCGCGCGGTCGCGCAAGGCCGGATCAAAGGGCGACAGGATGCGCAGACGCGGCACCGGTGGGGCGAGGGCTTGGGCCTCGTCCACAGCCTGCGGAAAGGCGAAAGACCGGCGCAGGCTGCCATCGGCATTGGTGACCGCGACCTCAACCACCTCTCCTCGCGCAAGGGCGTCTGCGCACCATTGCCGCGCCTCGGTCGGCGTGACGGCAGCCCAATAGGCCGCCAATTCGCCCGATGTCGCAAAGCCAAGCTGGCCAAGGGCGGACCGGCAGGCCCAATCCAGATGCGCGGCCTCGCTGGGGCGCGGGCCAAGATGCGGATCGGGGATCACCCTTTCTGTCAGATCATAGATTTTCTGAAAGCCGTCCCGCCCGGCAATCGACAGAACGCCGGTTCGCCACAGCCATTCCAGCGCGGTTTTCGAGGGGTGCCAATCCCACCAGCCGCCTTTGCTGCGCGCCTCATCCTGCCCGACATCGGAACAGGTCAGCGGCCCCTCGGCCTTGATCCGGCGCAGAACCGTGTCGAACTGATCTTCATACCCATCGCGAAACCAGCGCTTCCAGTTTTCTTGCAGAAGGTCAGTGGCGCGGGCGAATCGATGCTGCCAATGCGGGAACAGATGGACCGGCAGGATGGAGGCGTCATGCGTCCAATGCTCGAACAGCAATCTATCCTTTTCCAGCAATAGCTTGAGGTTTTCGGGCCGATAGCTGTGCCGCCGCGACCACAGGATCATGTCATGCGCGCGGGCAACGGTGCGGATGCTATCCACCTGCACAAAGCCGATCCGGTCGATCAGGGCTGCCAGATCCGCGCCTTTGGCGGGGCCTGTCGGGGCCTCCGCCAAGCCATTACGGTGCAGAAAAAGACTGCGCGCAGCGGTGTTGGAAAGGGTCGGGATGCTCATCCTTTGAAGGCTAGCAAAAGCGCTGGCCCCGAGGAAGGCCCTAGCCCTCAAGCCCCGCTTCGGCGGCGATCTGGGCGCGAGATTTCCGCGCGCGTTCGGTCGCGGATTTCAACTGGCCACAGGCCGCCATGATATCTTCGCCGCGCGGGGTGCGGATCGGAGAGGCATAGCCCGCATTGTGGATGATATCGGCAAAAGCGTGAATGCGGTTGCCCGAAGACCGCTTGTAAGGCGCGCCCGGCCATTCGTTGAACGGGATCAGGTTCACCTTGGCAGGGATGCCGCGCAGCAGCTCCACCAGTCGGTAGGCGTCTTCCTTGCTGTCGTTCACATGGTCCAGCATCACATATTCAAAGGTGATCCGCTCGGAGTTCGACAGGCCGGGATAGGCGCGCAAAGCCTCCAGCAGCGTGGCGATATTCCAGCGCTTGTTGATCGGCACCAATTGGTCGCGCACCTCATCGGTGGTCGCGTGAAAGCTGACCGCCAGCAGGCAGCCGATTTCGGTCGCCGTGCGGGCAATTTCGGGCACAACGCCACTGGTCGAAAGCGTGATCCGGCGGCGGCCCAGCGCAATGCCTTCGCCATCCATCACGATGTTCATCGCGTCGCGCACGTTGTCGAAATTGTAAAGCGGCTCCCCCATCCCCATCAGAACGATGTTGGAGACCAGCCGCGAGGTGGCCTCATTCGGGGCGCCCTTTACGGGCCATTCCCCCAGATCGTCGCGCGCCAGCATGACCTGACCCACGATCTCTCCGGCGGTGAGGTTGCGCACCAGCTTTTGCGTGCCGGTATGGCAGAAGGAACAGGTCAGCGTACAGCCGACCTGACTGCTGATGCACAGCGTGCCGCGCCCTTCTTCGGGGATGTAGACGGTTTCCACCTCATGCCCGCCCTGAATCCGGACAAGATATTTGCGGGTGCCATCCTCGGAAATCTGGCGGGTGACGACCTCGGGCAGGGTGATTTCAAAGTTTTCGGCCAAAAGGGCGCGGTAATCCTTGGCGAGGTTGGTCATCTGCCCGAAATCGCGCAAGCCGAAGTAATAGACCCATTGCCAGATCTGCCCGACCCGCATCTTGGCCTGCTTTTCCGCCGTGCCTGCGGCGATCAGCGCCTCCCGCAATTGGTCGCGGGTCAGCCCGATGATATTGGTCTTGCCGGTTTCGGCCAGCTTGCGCGGGATCGTCAGCACGTCTTGCGTGATCGGGGCATTTGCAGTCATGGCGTCAATCCTTGGGCAGAACCGGCGCGCCTTTGGCTGGAAAGGCGGGCCGTGGGAAACGGGGAAGCCCTGAGAGGAGGGCTGGCCTTGAAAAACAGGCTGTCAGGCGCGGCTTATACGGGATTCGCACGCAAAACGGAATGTCAAATGAAAGCGCCCCGGACGGTGCCGGGGCGGTCATGTTGTAAAAGGGCTGCGGTTACTTGCAGCGGGTCTCGGCCTCGGTCATCGCGGCGGTGAAACCCTGAAGCGAGAAGGTGTCTTTGGTTTGCGTCCCACGCCCGGACCGCGCCGTCACAACGGCCGAAGCCCCGCGCTTCATCGCGGCCAGAAGGGCGGCGTCATCGGCGGTGTTTGCCGGCCATGCCCATTCGCCATCGGTAAAGAGCTCAAAGGCGCTGCCGTCGATTTCGACCCGCACCGTTGATCCGGGGGCAAAAGGATAACCGCCGGTGAAAGAGATTTCGCCCTTGTCGCCCGCGCCCGGACGGAAGGTGACAAACATCAGAATATCGCCGCGCCGCACCGAGACAACCCGGCCATCACGAGAGTTCACAGTCTCTTTCGGCTTCGAGACGCCCCAGCATTCCTTCGGCTGGTTCCAGACGCAAACGCTCCAATCCGTCTGGGCAGAAACACATTCGGTCTCGGATTGCGCAAAGGCCGCTGAGGCCCCCATCCCAAGCAGAACGCCACAAAGCGCCCCGATCATGCGTGATGTCATGTCTTTCACAGCCTCCAGCTGTTTTGCCTCTGCCCGCACTCGGCGACTTATCTGTACAGTTTTTCCTGTAGCACGGACCGTTTCAACTCGATATCTCCTGCTTAGCGCAAAAAGGACAGTGCGTGAAAGCCCTATGGGCAGAAAATCGCGCATCTGTGAGGCCTAATAAACAAGGAAAATCCCGGAAATGCCACAGGTTGATGCGAACATGGCCCCGATGCCCGTCCCCATGGTGGAACTGTGGCGGGGCGGCCTGCTGGAAGGGCAGCATTTTGGCCACGCGGTGATTTGCGATGAGCGCGGCGAGATTATCGAGGCTTGGGGCAACCCGGATCTGGTGATGTTCCCACGGTCTTCCAGCAAGATGATACAGGCTTTGCCGCTGCTGGAAAGCGGTGCTGGGCGCGACCTGACCACGGAACAGCTTGCCCTGTCTTGCGCCAGCCATTCGGGAATGCCGATGCACACGACCCGCGTGGAACGCTGGCTTGCCGATCTGGGGTTGACCCATGCCGATCTGCGCTGCGGGACGCATGAGCCCTCAAATCAGGCCGCGCGGGAGGCTTTGATCAAATCCGATACAAGCCCATGCCCGCTGCACAACAACTGCTCGGGCAAACATTCGGGGTTCTTGACGCTGAACAAGCATCTGGGCGGGCATTCCGAATATATCGAGGTTGACCACCCGGTTCAGATCGCCTGCAAGGCCGCCACTGAAGAGGTCACAGGCATCACAGCTCCCGGCTATGGGATCGACGGCTGCTCGGCCCCGAACTTTGCAACCACGCTGCACGGGCTGGCCCGCGCAATGTCCTATTTTGCGACGGCCACCGACAGCGGCACCACCCGCCAGCGCGCCGCCCATAAGCTGGCAAACGCGATGATGTCCCACCCCGAGTTGGTCGCCGGAGAGGGGCGCGCCTGCACCGAAATCATGCGCGCCTTCCCCGGAGAGGCGGCTGTCAAAACCGGGGCCGAAGGTGTTTTCATCGCGATTCTGCCTAAGCTGAAACGCGGCATCGCCCTGAAGATCAGCGATGGGGGAACCCGCGCCTCTGAAGCGGTTCTGACAGCCCTGCTGGTGCGTTTGGGTGTCATGCCTGCCGATCACCCGGCAGCCCGGCGCATGAATGCCGTTCAAGTGAACTGCGGCGGGCGCGAAACCGGCGTTCTGCGCATCGCTGACGGCTTTTTGTAACGCAAAAAAGCCCGCTGCAGGGTCCAGATGGATCCCGCAGCGGGTCAAGAGAATGATAGCCTGCGGACACGACAGACCGATCTGGGTGGGGGCGATATTGACCGACCTGCCGTGCCACCGCAGTGCTACCCGACCCTTATCACCGCCCTTCAGGGCAAAATTTGGGCGAGGGCGCGGCACTTCAAAGATGCTTGGCGCGCGCGGGAACTTTCACCTCGCGGTTGCTTGTTGCGAGACGATCGGGCGCGGATCGTCAGGCCTTCTCAAGGGTGGCCCCCTGGGCCGGGTCGCGAATTCACCCGCCCCTCTTTCGGCAATGCTTGATTTGCAACGGATCGCGCGTAAACTTGTCACATGAACGTCACACCACCCTCCACCTTCACCAGCCATATTCCCGAACAGGTCAGCTTTGACCGGCGCGAACTGGGTTTGATTCTGGCCGTTTACGGGCGGCATGTTGCGGCAGGGGAATGGCGCGATTACGGGATCTCGGCGCTGCGCGAGGTGGCTGTCTTTTCGATCTTCCGGCGCACGGCAGAAAACCCGCTTTACCGCGTTGAAAAGCGCCCGAAGCTGCGGCAGCGGCAGGGCATGTATGCGGTTCTGGGGATGGATGGGCAGGTGCTGCGGCGCGGGGCCGATCTGGCGGCAGTGCTGCGGGTGCTGGAGCGTAAGTCCATCCGTCTGGTCGATTAAGCCCCTCGGCGCTACCAACGGTTGAGGGCGGCTTCATCCTCGTCGCGCGCGGCCACCCAATCGGCCCCGTTTTCGGTGACTTCCTTCTTCCAGAAGGGCGCGCGGGATTTCAGGTAATCCATCAGGAATTCAGCGGCGGCAAAAGCGTCGGCGCGATGGCGCGAGGCTGTGGCCACCATCATGATCGGGTCGGCAGGCCCAAGGCGGCCATAGCGGTGGATCACCAGACAATCCGCCAAGGACCAGCGCTGCATCGCCTCGGTCGCGATGGCCGTGATCGCGCGTTCGGTCATGCCGGGATAATGCTCGATCTCCATCACGGTCAGATCGCCTTTGGCGCTGTCGCGCACGATCCCAGTGAAGGTCACAACCGCCCCGGCCCCCTTGACGGAAGCGGCAAAGCGGTTTGCCTCTGCCCCCAGATCGAAAGCCTCGCTTTGAACAGCGATCCGCATTGGTTTAGCCCCCGGTCATCGGCGGGAAAAACGCGACCTCTCGGACGCCCGCCAAGGGCGCGTCAAAATCCGCCAGCTCCTGATCCAGCGCAACCCGCAGGCTCGCCAGATCCGAGAAGGCCAGCGCATAGCGGTCTTCGCGGGCGGCCAGTTCGGCCACGAGTTCGGCCACGGTGGTGGCCTGCGTCTCAAGCTGTTCGCGTGGCAATCCGATGCGCTCGCGCATCCATGCGAA
>JAQWYA010000127.1 GCA_029254215.1 Pseudorhodobacter sp.
AGCAGCATGGCGTTGCGGAACTCGATCTTGCCCTCTTGGCTGGCTTCGAGGAAGGACTGCTGCCCCCCCTGCGCAATCCCGCCGATGTGGAAGGTCCGCATCGTCAGCTGTGTGCCCGGCTCGCCGATCGACTGCGCGGCGATGATGCCGACAGCTTCGCCCTGGTTCACCAAAGTACCGCGCGCAAGGTCACGGCCATAGCACTGGGCGCAAACGCCCTCTTCGGCTTCACAGGTCAGCGGGCTGCGGATACGCGCCGAGGCAACACCAGCCTGATCAATCAGGTCAGCGCGGCGTTCGTCGATCAGCTCGCCGCGGGCGACGATCACTTCATCCTGGCCGGGGACCAGAATATCCTCGGCCGCGACACGGCCCAGAACCCGCTCTGCCAATGAGGAGACAACCTCACCGTCATTCACGGCCGCCGAAGCGGTGATGGAGTTTTCAGTGCCACAATCATGGCTGCGCACGATGCAATCCTGCGCCACATCCACCAAACGGCGGGTGAGGTAACCGGAGTTTGCCGTTTTCAAGGCGGTATCGGCCAGACCCTTACGGGCGCCGTGGGTGGAGTTGAAGTACTCCAACACGGTCAGACCTTCCTTAAAGTTCGAGATGATCGGCGTTTCGATGATCTCGCCGTTCGGCTTGGCCATCAGACCGCGCATCCCGCCCAACTGTTTCATCTGCGCAGGCGAACCACGCGCCCCGGAGTGGGACATCATGTAAACCGAGTTCGGCTCTTTTTCAGCGCCCGCATCGTCATAGCGGGTGGCCGAAATCTCGCCCATCATTTCGCCAGCAACCTTGTCGGAACACTTCGACCAAGCATCGACAACCTTGTTGTACTTTTCGCCCTGAGTGATCAGACCGTCCATGTACTGCTGTTCGAATTCCTTCACCTGATCGCGGACATCGTTGACGATATCCCATTTGGTGTCGGGGATCAGCATGTCGTCCTTGCCGAAGGAAATCCCGGCACGGAATGCTTCGCGGAAGCCCATGGTCATGATCTGGTCACAGAAGATGACCGACTCTTTCTGACCGCAGTAACGGTAGACGGTGTCGATGACGTTCTGCACGTCTTTCTTCCGCAGCAGGCGGTTCACCAGATCGAACGGAGCCTTGGCGTTCAGCGGCAGCAGGTTGCCCAGACGCAAACGACCGGGGGTCGTCTCGTAGCGCTTCCAGACTTCGTTGCCTTCTTCGTCGATCTGCTTGATGCGCGAAGTGATCGAGGCGTGCAGATGCACGGCCCCGGCCGAAAGCGCATGTTCAACCTCGGTCACATCGGCAAAGGTCATGCCTTCGCCGACCATGCCCTTACGCTGCATGGTGGTGTAGTACAGACCCAAGACCATATCCTGCGACGGCACGATGATCGGTGCGCCGTTTGCAGGCGACAGAACGTTGTTCGTGGACATCATCAGAACGCGGGCTTCAAGCTGCGCTTCAAGGCTGAGCGGAACGTGAACAGCCATCTGGTCACCGTCGAAGTCGGCGTTGAACGCCGAACAGACGAGCGGGTGCAGCTGGATTGCCTTGCCTTCGATCAGGATCGGCTCAAAGGCCTGAATGCCCAGACGGTGCAGCGTCGGCGCGCGGTTCAGAAGAACCGGGTGCTCGCGGATAACCTCGTCCAGAATATCCCAAACCTCGGGACGTTCCTTTTCCACCAGTTTCTTGGCCTGCTTGACGGTCGAAGAAAGCCCCTTCGCCTCAAGCCGCGAATAGATGAACGGCTTGAACAGTTCCAACGCCATCTTCTTGGGCAAGCCGCACTGATGCAGCTTGAGTTCCGGCCCGGTCACGATGACGGAACGACCCGAGAAGTCGACGCGCTTACCCAGAAGGTTCTGACGGAAGCGGCCCTGCTTGCCCTTGAGCATATCGGACAGCGATTTCAGCGGGCGCTTGTTGGTGCCCGTGATCACACGGCCACGACGGCCGTTGTCAAACAGCGCGTCAACGGCTTCCTGCAGCATCCGCTTTTCGTTGCGCACGAT
>JAQWYA010000132.1 GCA_029254215.1 Pseudorhodobacter sp.
CCCGGCATCTTGCGCGACGGCGCCAGATAGGGCCGCGTCACATCGCGAAGCGTCGCGTCAAGCGTTTCGACATCCAGTTCAACCGCCCCGTCTCCGGCGAGCGTCAGCACCACTTTGCCGGTGCCATCTTCGCCGGGCACAAACCCCACCGACAAAAGCGACAAGACCGTCTCGGCATCCCCTTGATTGATGCCCTGTGAGCGCACCGCCTGAACATCGCGAAACATCAAAACGGCCCGCACCCGCTCATAGCTGCGCCCCACCCGTTCCGCCGCCGCCCGATCCTCCCAGCGAAACCGGTTCAGCAGCACCGCAAATTCGCGCCGCTTGGCCACAAACCGCATGTCATTCACCGTCAGAACCGCATCCTGCACCAGCGAGGACATCACCGAAAGATCGGCCTCATCCACAGCCAGCAGCGCCAGCGGCTCCTCCGCGCCATCCTCAAACCGGGCATCGCTCATGACGCGATCCGTTCAATATGCGCGCCACAAGCGCCCAGCTTTTCCTCAACCCGCTCATAGCCGCGATCAAGATGATAGACCCGGCTGACCACGGTTTCCCCCTCGGCGGCAAGCCCTGCCAGAATGAGACTGATCGAGGCCCGCAGATCCGTCGCCATCACCCGCGCGCCCTTAAGCTTCTGCACGCCCGTCACCGTGGCGGTGCCGCCATGCACATCAATCTTGGCCCCCATCCGCAGCAATTCCGGCGCATGCATGAAGCGGTTTTCAAAGATCCGCTCCTCCAGCACCGAAACCCCGTCCGCCGTGCACAACAGCGCCATCATCTGCGCCTGCAAATCGGTCGGGAAACCGGGGAACGGCTCGGTCACAACATTGACCGCCTTCACCCGGTCGCCGCGCCGCTTCACCTTCAACCCGCGCGGCGTTTCTTCAACCGAGACACCAGCCTCATCCAGTTTTTCACAAAACGCGCCCACCAGATCCATCCGGCCGCCCAGCAGCTCCACCTCTCCGCCGCAGATCGCGGGGGCGAGCATGTATGTCCCCAACTCGATCCGGTCCGTGACCACCGGATGCGTCGCCCCGCCCAAACGGTCCACGCCTTGAATGGTCAGCGTGCTCGTGCCGATCCCATCGATCTGCGCACCCATCCGCTGGAGGCATTGCGCCAGATCGACGATCTCCGGCTCCCGTGCGGCGTTCTTCAGAACCGTCGTTCCCTTGGCAAGTGTGGCCGCAAGCAGCGCATTCTCCGTCGCCCCGACCGACACGAAGGGAAATTCCACCACCGCGCCTTTCAGCCGCCCCCCCGGAGCCTTGGCATGCACATAGCCATCGCGCAGATCCAGATCCGCGCCCATCGCCTCCAGCGCGCGCAGGTGCAGATCGACGGGCCGCGCGCCAATCGCACAGCCCCCGGGAAGCGAGACAATCGCATGCCCATCCCGCGCCAGCATCGGCCCCAGCACCAGAATAGAGGCCCGCATCTTGCGCACGATGTCATAATCCGCCGTGTGATTGTGGATATCATGGCTCGACATCGCCAGAACCTGCCCGCCCTGAAGGCTGGCCACTTCCGCCCCAAGACTGCCCAGCAGTTGCGTCATCGTCAGGATATCGGAAAGCCGGGGCGCATTGGTCAGCGTCAAGGGCTCTGTCGTCAGCAAGGTTGCGGGCATCAGCGTCAGACAGGCGTTCTTGGCCCCGGCGATCGGAATCACCCCGTTCAATGCCCCGCCGCCGCGTACCAAAATCGAATCCATATGCCTGCCCTTACTCTTCTTGCTCTGTTTCGCCCGCGGTCCGGGCCTTTGCCTGCGCCTTGCGCCGCGCCATATTCGCCTTGAGCGCGGCTTTCAACCGATCTTCCCGCGTCACAGCCTTGGACTTGGCGGGCTTTGGAACAGGCTTTCGGCCTTCAAATGCGGGATCAGGTTCTTTGCTCATGCCCCTTCTGTACCTCAAGGTGAAAAAAGGGTCCAGATTGGCCTTGCATGGCCGGGAATTTGCGACTAATCAGCCGCCACGCCGGTTGGAACACTCCAACAGACGCCCGGCGCTGTGGTAGCTCAGTGGTAGAGCACACCCTTGGTAAGGGTGAGGTCGAGAGTTCAATCCTCTCTCACAGCACCATCTTTTCCTCTTTGAATTCAAAAAGATGCACACTATCAGTGACATAGAGGATGCTCGGATATACACCGAGGGTCTACACCGCCATGGTATTG
>JAQWYA010000148.1 GCA_029254215.1 Pseudorhodobacter sp.
ACCGTGATCCCGATGCCCTTGGACAGGGTAGAGAGCACCTGCGCATGCAGATCATCCGACCAGACACGCCAAAAGAGATAGCCGCCGACCCCCGCAAGGATCAGCAGCCAATAGGGAAAGTCGCGGTCCGGTTCGGGCCGGTGCAGCATCAGCCGGTCAAAGCGCCATCAGCCGCCGACTTTGAAGTCGAGGAACCATTTCTTGTTCAGCGCCTCCAGCGTGCCATCGGCCTGCATCGCGGCAATGGCGGCATTGATCGGGGCCACCAGTTCCGAGCCTTTGGGGAAAATGAAACCGAAGTCCTCGGTTCCCAATTTGTCGCCCACGATCTTCAAAGCCCCTTCCGAGGCCGCAACATAACCATTGCCCGCGGTGCCATCGGTCAGCACCAGATCGACATCGCCCGTGCGAAGCGCCTGCACGCCCGCCCCGAAGGTCTCAAACAGTTTCACGCGCGGGTTCGCCTCATTGCCGTCCAGCACCTCATAAACGCCGACATAAAAGGGCGTGGTGCCCGGCTGTGCCGCGATCAGCAGGTCTTCATTGGCCGCAAAGCTGGCCGCATCGGTAAAGCGCGTCTCGTCGCCGCGCACCAGCATGACCATTTCAGAGCGCATGTAAGCGTCTGAGAAATCGACCACTTCCTTGCGGTCATCGCGGATCGTGATGCCCGTCATGCCAAGATCGAACTGGCCCTCGGATACGGCGGGGATCATCGCATCCCACGAGATATTCTCATAGCTGACCGTAAAATTCAGCCGCTTTGCGATTTCGGCCATCGCATCATATTCCCAGCCGACAGATTGCCCGTCCTGCTTGAACTGAAGCGGCGGATAGGCGTCTTCGGTGGCCACGACGACCGTCTGCCCGGCAAGATCCGGCAAGGTCTGGGCCTGAACGGCAGGCACGGCAAAGAGGGTGGCAATCAGGCCAAGGGTCGCGGTCAGTTTCATAGCGGGCACTCCGGGTTTGAGGTCGGGGCAGAGTATGGCGCTCTGCCCGGTATTGTCCAGTTGGGCCTTGCGGGTTTGCCCGGCAGAAAGGCCAGCGGGTTCAGGTCCTGCCGGGAAAGAGGGCAAATTTCAGGGCCGCGCCGCGCAGATCGGGCAATCGGCGCGCGGTTTCATCCCGATGACCCGCGCTTCGGCGTAAAGCGCATCATAGATCATCAAGCGGCCGCGCAGGCTCTCTCCGGCCCCGGTCAAGACCTTGACCGCCTCCATCGCCATCATGGCCCCGATGATACCGGGAAGCGGCGAGGCAACCCCGGCCTCGGCACAGGTTGGCACCATCCCCGGCGCGGGCCGTGCCGGAAAGACACATTCATAGCAGGGCCCGCCCTGTGCCGGATCATAGACCGAAATCTGCCCTTCCCATTGCGTGATCGCCGCCGAGACCAAAGGCTTTTTGGCCGCAACGGCAAGCTGGTTGGCCAGATAGCGGGTGTCGAAATTGTCGGACCCGTCAAGGATCAGGTCGTAGTCATCCAGAACCGCCGCCGAAGCCGCGTCCAGCCGCCGCTGATAGGGCCGCAGGGTGACATAGGGGTTCAGCGCCTTCATCGCCTCAAGGGCGGATTGCACCTTGGGGAGGCCGATCCGGTCATCTGAATGGATGATCTGACGCTGAAGGTTGGTCGCATCGACAGTATCGTCATCCATAACCCCGATCGTCCCCACCCCCGAGGCCGCCAGATAAAGCAACGCGGGGCTGCCCAGACCGCCCGCGCCGATCACCAGCACCCGCGCCGCCTTCAACCGCTTCTGCCCCGCGCCGCCAATCTCGCGCAGCATGATGTGGCGGGCGTAACGCTCCAGCTCCGGGGCGGACATCTTGCCGGGGGGTGTTGGCTCGGGCGCGACCGTCTTGTCGGCCCGGGCGCGAAGCCGCCCCAGCAAGCTGCGATAGCCCAGCACGAAGGCCAGCACCCCGCCCAAGACCAGCCAGACCTGCGCGGACGTGCCTGTCGCCAGTCGCAGCGGGTGCCCGTCGGGCAACAGCAGATGCAGCCCCACAACCGCCAGCCACAAAAAGCCGATCATCGTGAGACGCAGCCGAACCGGGCTGCGCAGCAGATGCCCAAGCCCCCAAAGCGCCAGTGCCAATCCCAATACCGCAATCATGGCCGCCCCCTATCGCCGCCCGGTGGAGCCAAAGCCACCCGCCCCGCGCGCAGTCTCCGACAGATCTTCGACCAGCGCGAAATCCGCTTGCACCACAGGGGCGACGATCATTTGGGCGATCCGGTCTCCGTGCTGGATGCGCACGGGGTCTGTCCCGAGGTTGATCAGCGCCACACCCAAGGGGCCGCGATAGTCGCTGTCAATTGTGCCCGGCGTATTGGGCAGGCTGATCCCCTGTTTCAAGGCAAGCCCGCTTCGGGGCCGGATTTGCACCTCAAACCCCGGAGGGATTTCAAAGCGAAGCCCGGTGGGCACCAGCCGCCGCTCCATCGGGTGGAGCATCAGACCATCCTCACGGTCCGACGGGCCGAAATTCGCATGCAGATCGGCCCCAGCCGCGCCCGGCGTCTCATAGCGCGGCAGACCCAGAGCGCGGTCCGCCCAATCTTCCCACAGCACCTTCAGCACAGGTGTCATTGACGGCATCCCTCCTTGCGCAGCCCCAAGACAAGGGGGCATGGCACCACCACAGGCCATTCGGATTTATCATCGAAAAATCGCATTCTAGGCCAAAGCCTTGGCGATGCGATCAGCCAGTTTTCGGGCCACATCGGCCTTTGACATTCTGGGCCAGGTTTCCGCCCCATCCGCGTCAATCACCGTCACAGCGTTTTCCGCCCCGCCCATGATCCCCGTGGCGGGCGACACATCATTGGCCACGATCCAGTCGCAGCCCTTGCGCAACCGTTTGGCGGTGGCATGGGCAACAACGGTTTCTGTCTCGGCGGCGAAGCCAACCACGAGGCGCGGGCGCCCTTCCGCACGCTGTGCGACCGCCGCCAGAATATCGGGGTTTTCCGCAAAGCGCAGCGCCGGGGCCGCGCCCTTGGCGTCTTTCTTGATCTTCTCTACGCTGCTGTTTTCGACGCGCCAATCGGCAACGGCCGCCGCAAAGACAGCCGCATCCGCCGGAAGCGCCGCCTCGACGGCCTGCTGCATTTGCAAGGCTGTCTCGACCCGGATCACCTCTGCGCCCATGGGGGGTGGCACCAAGGCCGGCCCCGTCACGAAGCTGACACGCGCGCCCAGCGCCAAAAGTGCCTCGGCAAGCGCCGTGCCCTGCGCGCCAGAGGATCGGTTCGCGATATAGCGCACCGGGTCAATCGGCTCATGCGTCGGCCCAGAGGTCACCAGCACATGCCGCCCCGCCAAAGGCCCGGCGCGAAACTGCGCCTCAACTGCGGTGACAATCTCCAACGGTTCCGCCATCCGGCCCGGCCCATATTCACCGCAAGCCATGTCGCCTTCGTTCGGGCCAACCACGCCAACCCCATCCCCGCGCAGAACCGCCAGATTGCGCTGTGTCGCAGGATGGTCCCACATCCGCACATTCATCGACGGGGCCACAAGCACCGGCGTATCGGTCGCCAAAAGCAAGGTCGAGGCCAGATCATCCGCGCGCCCCTGCGCCATCTTGGCCATCAGATCCGCCGTTGCAGGGGCCACCACAATCAGATCGGCCGAACGGGACAGTTGAATATGGCCCATTTCGGCCTCATCCGTCAGATCAAACAGATACGTGTAAACCTTGGCCCCCGCCAAAGCGGAAACGGAAAGCGGGGTGACGAATTCCGTCGCGGCTTTTGTCAAAACGGGGGTGACGCTGCAGCCTCTCTCCCGCAACCGCCGGATCAGATCCAGCGACTTATAGGCTGCGATCCCGCCGCCGATTATCAAGAGGATCTTCTTTTGCGCCAGCATCCCGTCCATCCGTCTTTTCCGCCCTGCCTCAGGTGTAGGAGCCAAGCGCCGCAAGAGCAAGCCCGCCCCCCTTCGGTTTCC
>JAQWYA010000166.1 GCA_029254215.1 Pseudorhodobacter sp.
GCCGTCACCGATGTGGCAGCGCCCTTTCAAGTCTCGCTTGCCGCGATCTCAAAGCATTTGCAGGTGCTGGCAGAGGCGGGGCTGATCAGTCAGGAAAAGCGCGGTCGCGTCAAATGGTGCAAGCTGGAGCCGGACGCCCTGCGCGCGGCTTCGGTCTGGATGCAGGGGTTCGGGCAATTCGAACCCGTGAACCTTGACGCGTTCGAGCGGTTTCTGGAGCAGGAGTTTCGCGACGACCCGCAAGACATAGCCTTTTCCGGCGACGAGGCTTAGAAATCCACCGCAACGCCCGGCAGGCGCAACTCGCCGATCAGATCGCGCAGTTCCTGACGCGCCGCGATGTTCGACATGTTCAACTGGTCAACCCCGGTATCCTTGAGGTCCAGCAGCGTCAGCCCACGCGGAAACAGCTCTCGGAAGATGACGCGCTCGGAGAAACCGGGGGCCACCCGAAAGCCGATGCGGCGCGACAGATCTTCCAGCGCGGCCCCGACCTTTTTCTTGTTGTGCATCTGCTGCGCGCCAAGCCGGTTGCGCACCACGATCCAGTCAATCGGGCGCAGCCCCGCCTGCGCGCGCAACTGCCGCGCCTGCCAGACCATTTCGGAATAGATCGAAGGGCCGGTCACCTTCCCTGTCTCGGGGTTGATCCGGGCCAGCAGATCGAAATCGACAAAACTATCGTTCAGCGGCGAGATCAGCGTATCCGCAAGGCTATGCGCGACCTGACTAAGCCGGGTATGAGAGCCGGGGCAGTCGATCAGAATGAAATCCGACACCGGCTCCAGCGCCGTAACAGCCGCCGACAACCGCGCATCATAGGGGTTTTCGTCCGGGCCAAGCGTGGTTGTGTCAATCTCGGGCAACACGCGGTAATCAGGGGTCGGAAGGTCAAGGCCTGCGCGTTCCATATAGGCCAGCCGGTTTTCAACATAACGCCCGAAGCTGCGCTGGCGCAGATCCAGATCCAAAGCGCCCACCCGGTGACCCATGCGCACCAAGGCCGTCGCCACATGCATACAGGTCGTGGACTTGCCAGAGCCGCCCTTTTCATTCCCGACCACGATGATATGCGCCATTTCGACCACCTTGCCTTAACCTGAATTCCCCCCTCTAATGTCGCGAGAGGCGGATCGCCCTTTCTAATGACAAGCTGAAAGGTAAACGGAAAGCCCCTTTTCTTACCCCCGCCTGCCAGCACCACAAGTTTCCCGCCCTGTCCCCGCTTTGCAACAACCCCGGAAGCCCGATGCCCCACCCTTTGCCATACGCCGCTGCCAGCCGTTGGACCCTTCTGATGATCCTGGTGATAATCGGGATCAACGCGGCGGTTTTGGCGCATATGCAGGACCTGCTGCTGCCGGGGGCCGAGGCGAACGACAATGCCTTTGCCTTTGGTCTGCGCTATCCTCTCTACCCCGCGCCATTCCTTTTGTGGTTCACCGGCGATCCCTTCCCATGGGAAGATGTTTACAGGCTTGTCACGCATGGCTATCTGCACGGCGGTTGGGATCATCTGGCCTTCAACATGCTGCCCTTCATCCCGCTGGCATGGCTGACCGCATGCAGGATCGGAACCGGACAGACAGTGGTGCTTTACCATGGTCTGATGGTGCTTGCGGCCATTGGCTACCTGATCGGCGCACGGCTGACCATGATGGGCTATCTCAACACCGGTAACTATTTCCTGCCGATGGCCGGGGCCTCGGGGGCAGTACATGGATTGGCCGGGCTTTGGGTGGTTTGGGCGGTGCAGGACCGCGCCGGGGCGTGGACAGACCGATGGGAGATCGCGCATCGTCTCTGGCCTGCGGCGCTCTGGCTTGGCTTTGTGATCGCGGTCAATATCTGGACCTATGTCGCGATGGATGGTGGCTTTGCCTGGTTCCTGCACGTTGCGGGCGTGGTCATTGGCATGGCACTGGCGCCCCTGATCCCCAACCTCAGTCCCCGGACCCCCAAATGAAAAACGCCGCCCGGAATGGGGCGGCGCTTTCCGTTTTCGCGGCGGAGTGGATCAGAAACCCAGACCGGCGTATTTGTTCTTGAACTTCGACACGCGGCCGCCGGTGTCCATCAGCTTGGCGTTGCCGCCAGTCCAGGCCGGGTGTGCCAGCGGGTCAATATCCAGCGCCATCTGATCGCCTGCCTTGCCCCAGGTGGTGCGCACCTGAAACACGGTTCCGTCGGTCATCTTGACGTTGATCATGTGATAATCGGGGTGGATGCCTTCTTTCATGGTTCCGCTCCTTAAGACTTGGCGCCGCTGACGGCTTTGTAAGTGGTGTCTTCGGCGATACGAGCCGATTTACCGCGACGCGAGCGGAGGTAGTACAGCTTGGCGCGACGGACGCGGCCACGGCGAACAACCTCGATGCTGTCGATGTTGGTGGAGTAGAGCGGGAACACACGTTCCACGCCTTCACCGAAGGAAATCTTGCGCACGGTAAAGGACGCGGCCAGCGTGGCCCCACCCCGACGCGAAATACACACGCCTTCGTAATTCTGAACGCGCGAGCGCGTGCCTTCGGTCACTTTGTAACCGACTTTGATTGTGTCACCGGCCTTGAAGTCCGGGATGGTCTTGCCGAGGGCGGCGATCTGCTCCGCCTCGATCTGTGCGATCAGGTTCATCGCTGGTCCTTTCACTTGCTCACGGTTTTCCCGCGAAGATGATGCCGCCGCAGAGCTCTTGGTCTTCATCGGGTCCCGATCCAAGATCAGCCCGCCAGAGATACGATCCGCGTTTTCCTTTAAGACCGGCTCCGCCCGGCCCACCCCGCCGAAGAAAATCGGGGCAATAGCCAAAAGGAATCGGGCCCGTTGGGCAAAACTGCCCCGGACAGGCGGCGTATATGCGCCCCACAGCAAGGGGTCAAGGGAGGAGAGCACCCTCAAACGGGGCTCAGGCAGCCGTCAGCGCTTTTTATCCTGCCACGCCTGCCACAGATCAGGCCTGCGCGCCTTGGTCAGGGCCTCTGACTGCGCCTGCCGCCATTTGGCGATCTGCCCGTGATGGCCCGATTGCAGCACATCGGGGATGGCCATGCCATTCCACTCCGCCGGTTTGGTGAATTGCGGATGCTCCAGCAAACCGTTGGAAAAGCTTTCCTCCTCGGTCGAGGCCTGATTGCCCAGCACATTCGGCAAAAGCCGCACGGTTGCATCCAGCAACGCCTGCGCCGCGATCTCGCCCCCCGTCAGGACGAAATCGCCAAGGCTGACCTCTTCGATGCCGTAGTGAAACAGGACGCGCTCATCCACGCCTTCGAACCGACCACAAAGCAGGGTGATCCCCTGCCCCGCCGCAAATCGCCGCGCCATCGCCTGATCCAGCGGCCGCCCGCGTGGGCTGAGGTAGACCACCGGCCATTCCGTGCGATCCGGGCTGGCCCCGACCATGGCTTCCTCCAGCGCGGGTCCCACGACATCGGCGCGCAAAACCATGCCCGCGCCCCCGCCCGCCGGGGTGTCATCGACATTACGATGCTTGCCAAGCCCGAAGCGGCGCAGATCAATCGTCTCCAGCGCCCAAAGCCCGAAGTCCAGCGCCTTTCCCGTCAGCGACAGACCCAGCGTGCCGGGAAACGCCTCGGGGAAAAGCGTGATGATCTTGGCCTGCCACGCCCCCGCCACGCGGACATCGGCCATCAGATCCCGCGGCTTGACGCTGGCCGAGATTTTCAGGCGGCCATGGGATTTGGGTTTGGGATCGGTCTCATCGGTCATGCGGGGAGTGTCCCTTGAATATGGCGGGGCGAAAGGCTGGTCATGCCTCGGGGTGGGTCTCGGGGTCAAGGCTGCGATTGAGGGCGATCAGCGCCTGAATATCGGCTTTCGCTTCGGGATGGCGGTCTGTCAGGGTGTTCAGAAAGGTCTCGTTCGGGCAGGCGCCCCACAGGTGGTCATCCTCTGTCATAGCGGCGGTCAGACGATGCGCAAAACGCGCGACAAGCGCGCCATCGTGCTGGATCGCTTTCAGCACCAGCACGGGCAAGGGCTGCTCCACGCTCCGGTCGATCACGCCACCATCAGAGCCCATCAGCATCAAAGCCCGAAGCGCGGGGCGTGTGGCCTGCCCGTCCTGCGCCCAGCGCAAAAGCACCTCGATCATCAGGTCTTCGTCAACGCTGGCGCGAAGCCGGGTCAGGTCTTGCCAGATCTCGGTTTCGCTGGCCTCGGGCGGCAGACCGTTGAGGGGCTGCATCAGGCTTTCGGCCCTTTCCGGGTCGCCCCGGCCCGCCGAAATTTCCGCCGAGACCTCTTCGACCCCGGCCAGTGCCTCATCCAGAAACTGGTTCATCTCTTGCTCTTTCGCGGGGTTCCAGAGCAGGCGGGACAAGGGGATCGACAGGATCGAAATGCCCAGAGGGAAGGCCAAAGGAAATGGAGGCAGATAGCCCAGAATGCCGCCAATCCCGCGCCCAATCCCAAAGCACAGCGCGACAAGGGCGAGCTGCACCAAAAGCCGCACGACGACACCCAGAAGGATCGAGGGTTTTGCCCAATCCGCCAAGGTGGCGGGAAAATCGAAGGGCCGCATGACGATCATCCAAAGCACGAAGATCGCCGTGAACACCGGTACTACCGGCCAGCCATAGCCCGCCAGACCTGCGGTCAGCGGGCCAAGATACAAAAGGGCTGTGGCCCCCATCAACAGCCGGAGTCGTTTCTTCACTGACAGTCTCTCCGTTGAGTGGTGCAGGACGCGCGCGTCAGCACAAAGCCCGCGGCCTGGCACCGCGCGCCTCATGAAAGCAAAGCCTATTCAAGACCTTCGGGCAGATCAATGACAACGCGGCCCGCTGCCAGATCGACTGTGGGCACGACGGCAAGGGTGAAGGGCAGCAAAAGCGGCTCTTTCATCCCCGGCCCCATGATCTCCAACAGGTCGCCCGCGCCGTGGTTGTGAACGGCCAACACCTTGCCCAGCAAGGCGCCCCCCGTATCGCGCGCCTCAAGCCCCATCAGATCGGCGTGGTAGAATTCATCATCGGGCAGCGAGGGCAGTTTATCCCGCGACACATAAAGGCTGGTGCCGCGCAGGGCGTCGGCCTCTTCCTTGGTGGCAACGCCCGAAAGCCGCGCCCCGATGCCCCCCGCGACACCACGGGTCAGGGTGATGGTGAAGCTGCGGCTGCCATCCTCGGTATACAGCGGGCCGTAGGAGGCAATCGCCTCCGGGTCGGCGCAAAAGCTTTTCAGCCGGACTTCGCCGCGCACCCCGAAAGAGCCGGAAATAGCTCCCACGCAAAGCCGGTTGTCAGGATCAGGTTTGGGCATCAGCGTCGCTCCAGCCAGAGGGATGCGTCGCGCGCCTCCCAACCGGCCCGTTCAAGTTCGGGGGTGTCGGTTTCAGCCTCGGGCCAGCCAACACAAAGATAGCCGATCAGCCGCCAGTCAGGGGGCGTGCCAAGATCGACCGCGAGTTTATCAGGATCCAGAATGGAAACCCAGCCAAGCCCAAGCCCTTCGGCACGGGCTGCAAGCCAGAAAAGCGTGATCGCCCCTACGACAGAATAGGCGCGGGTTTCGGGCATCGACCCCGCCCCAAGGCCCGACCCTTTGGCCGTCACCTCATCGCAATAAACGGCAAGATGCACCGGGGCCTCTTGCATGCCCGAAAGCTTGAGCGTGGCGTAAAGCTCAGCCTTTTCATCGCTGTAGCCAGACAATGCTGCGGCATTCGCGGATTGGTAGTTTGCAATCGCGGCCGCGCGCGCCTCGGCGCTTTCGACCGAGATCACGCGCCACGGCTCAGACAGGCCAACCGAAGGCGCTAGTGAAAACGCCGAAAGGCAGCGGTTCAAAACCGCTGCCTCAATGGGGTCAGTGCGAAAGCGGCGTACATCCCGCCGCCAGCGCATCAGATCGCGCAACTCGGCCCGGAAGGCCTCATCATAGTTGCCTTGCACGGCAACCGACCGGATTATTCCGCGTCAGCCGGAGCAGCGTTGCGAGCGGCTTTCTTGGCAGCCAGTTCAGCCATACGCTTGCCGGGAACAGCGGCTTTCGGGTTGTTGCGGGTCTTCTTGGCCAGAACGCCAGCCGATTCGAGGAAGCGGGCGATACGGTCGGTCGGCTGTGCGCCTTGACCCAACCAGTACTGAACGCGCTCGATGTTCATCTTTACACGGTCTTCGCTGTCTTTGGCCAAGAGCGGGTTATAGGTGCCCAGCTTTTCAAGGAAGCGGCCATCGCGCGGCATACGGCTGTCGGTGGCGACGATCGAGTAGTGCGGGCGCTTCTTGGAACCACCACGGGCAAGACGGATTTTCATGGACATAGTGTAGTCTCCTTCAGGTTTACGTCAGGCGGGGCACCCCCGCCAATCTGGGTTATTTCTGCAGTTGTTCGTGATGCCTGATGACTTCGGAAATGATGAAGGTCAGGAATTTCTTGGCAAATTCGGGGTCAAGGTCGGCCTCTTTGGACAGCCACTCCAACCGCTCGATCTGGCGGGCCTCACGGTGCGGGTCCGAGGGCGGAAGGTCATGTTCGGCCTTCAGCTTGCCCACCGCCTGCGTCTGCTTGAAGCGTTCGGCAAGGGTGTAGACGAGGATCGCATCCAGCCGGTCGATGCTGTCACGATGCTCTTTCAAGAGCGCCTGAGCGCGGGTTGAATCGGTGGTCATTGGGCGCTCCCTGATGGCAAAGCGGGCGTCGGGTTTGCGTATGGCATCCGTATGGTTTCCGTCTGGCAAAAGCGGGCCAGATCACAGCCGCGCGCCGCCCGGCCTTTTGGCGCAAAATTCCACCCGCCCCGCAAAAGCGGAGCGCCGGAAATCGCGAAAGACGAAAAGCTGCGGCGGGTCATTTGCGTTTCATCAACCCCGAGAGCCCCTGCGGCAAAGTCATGCCGCGCGGCATTCCGGGCATCCCTGCCCCGCCCATGCCAAGTCCCTGTTTCATGCCGCGCGCGGCCTCTTCCAACTGTTCGGGGGTCATCTGCGACGGGTCGGGCATTCCGCCCTTGCCCATCATCGACTTCATGGCCTGTTTCATCATGCCACCCTTGCCCATCTTCTTCATCATATCGGCCATCTGGCGATGCTGTTTCAGAAGACGGTTGAGTTCCTGCACCTCAAGCCCTGCCCCGGCGGCGATCCGCTTTTTGCGGCTGGCGGCGAGAAGGTCGGGGTTGGCACGCTCTTTCTTGGTCATGGAGTTGATGAGCGCGATCTGGCGGCGCAGCATCTTGTCGTCAAAGCCTGCGGCCTCGGCCTGTTTGGCCATCTTGCCCATGCCCGGCAGCATCCCCATGAGGCCCTGCATACCGCCCATTTTCATCATCTGTTCAAGCTGGCCCTTGAGGTCGTTCATGTTGAACAGACCCTTGGCAAAGCGCTTGGCCATGCGTTCGGCCTGTTCGGCCTCAAACGTCTCTTGCGCCTTTTCCACGAGGGCGACGATATCGCCCATCCCGAGGATGCGGCCCGCGACACGATCCGGCTCGAAGGTTTCAAGCGCGTCCATCTTTTCGCCAAGGCCGACAAAGCGGATCGGCTTGCCCGTCACGGCGCGCATCGAAAGCGCCGCACCGCCGCGCCCATCGCCGTCCATCCGGGTCAGAACAACGCCGGAAATCCCGACCTTGCCGTCAAATTCGGACGCCACGTTCACCGCGTCTTGCCCGGTCAGACCATCGACGACCAAAAGCGTTTCGCGGGGCTGGGCGATGTCACGGACGGCCTGCACCTCGTCCATCAGGGTTTCGTCGATATGCAGACGGCCTGCGGTATCGAGGAACAGCACGTCATAGCCGCCCATCGAGGCTTGGGTCTTGGCGCGCTTGGCGATCTGGGGCGCGGATTCGCCCTTGACGATCGGCAGGCTGTCCACACCGATCTGGGTTGCGAGAATTGCCAACTGCTCCATCGCCGCCGGGCGGTTCGTATCAAGCGAGGCGAGAAGCACGCGCTTGCCCTGCTTTTCCTTGAGCCGCTTGGCCAGCTTGGCGGTTGTCGTGGTTTTACCCGAGCCTTGCAGACCGACCATCAGGATCGCGGCAGGCGGGTTGTCGATTTTCAGCGCATCGGCCGGGCCTTCGCCTGCGAGCACCTTGATCAGCTCGTCATGGACGATCTTGACGACCTGCTGGCCCGGCGTCACCGATTTGGTGACATGCTGGCCGGTGGCCTTGGTTTGAACCGCTTTGACGAAATCACGGGCCACCGCGAGGCTGACATCAGCCTCCAGCAGGGCCACGCGCACTTCGCGCAGGGCGGTGGCGACATCGGCATCGGTCAGCGCGCCTTGCTTCGTCAGCCGGTCAAACACCCCACCAAGGCGTTCTGAAAGATTCTCGAACATATGCAGCCCTTTCATGACCGTTGCGTAAGTGCCGATATAGGGACCGGCGGCGAATTGACCAAGCCCAATGCAAGGCGGCACCCGTGGGCGCAACGCGCTGACGGATGGCGATCCCGGCAAAAGCCATGGGACCGGAAGCGACAAGCCTCCGGGGAATTGGAGCGCTGATACGCCGGGGGGGCGGCGGAGTCAAGCGCTGCAGGGGTTTGTGGCGGGAGAGGACGGGGGGCGGCAAAGCCAAACGCCCGAAACACGCAAGGCGGTTTCGGGCGCGGGGCGGTGGCGGACAGGGAGCAAACCTGAGGCCGAAAGAAAAGACGCCGTCAGGCAGCCAGCGCGCCAACCTGTGCAAGGGCCGATTTCATCGTGGCTTCGGCGTCGATCATCAACTGATCGGCGGCCACGAAATCCACCTGCGTGATGCCGATGAAGCCCATGACATGGCGAATGTAGCCGGTCGCGAAATCCATCTCGGACCCCATCTTGGTGCCGCCCGAGGCGACCGCCACGATGGCGCGCTTGCCTTCCAGCAGGCCGACCGGGCCTTTTTCGGTATAGCGGAAGGTGACACCCGCGCGGGCGATCATGTCGATCCAGGCCTTAAGGGTAGAGGGGACGCCGAAATTGTAGATCGGCAGGCCGATTACCAACACATCGGCGGCCTGCACCTCGGCCACGAGGCTGTCGGACAGGGCGAGCGTTGCCTTCTGGGCGTCGTTGCGCTGATCGGCGGGGGTGAAGTTCGCGGCGATCCAATCGCTGTCGACCTGCGGCAGGCCGGAGGCAAGATCGCGGGTGGTGACGGTTGCATCTGCTTCCGCGGAAAGTTTGGCGACGATCCGGTCGGTCAGGTCGCGGCTGATGGACCCGCTGTTACGGGCAGAGGCGTCGATACGAAGAATGGCGGTCATGGGGGACTCCTGTGAAGGGATGGGCGCGCGGCATTGAGGAGGAGCGGCCCGATTGCTGTGAGACCAAGATGCGGGCGCAGGCGGCCCTGCGCAATTCGCGCCAAAGCACCGGTCCTGCGCTATGGCGCACAGAACCGGTGAAAAGGCGGGCAACCCGGCCGGGAGGAGGAAAGCCGCGTTGCCCTGCCAGCCCTGACAGGGGCCGGGGGTGTGTGGATCAGTCTTCCAGCAGGTCAGCCTTGATCGCGACCAGTTCGGCGCGGGTGTAATCTGCGGCATTCACACCCAGATAATCCGCGAGCGGCTGCTTGCTGGCCAGATCCTCGGTCGGGCGGGCATCGCCGGACAGAACGAAAGCTGCCCCTGCCGTGTCGCCATCGCGGTAGGCTTTGGCCAGACGGTTCAGCTCGGACAAGGTATAGACGCCCGGCTCCACCCCCAGGGAGGCTGCCAGTTGGGCCGCACCGGCGCTGTTGAGCGAGGACGGGTTGGTGCCGGAATTCGACAGGATGAACTGGACGCGGGCCTGATCGCCATCGCGTTCCGCTTTCAGAAGCTGGTTGATCTGGGCCTGTTCGAACTGGCCGGGATTTACGCCAGCGGCATTGGCGAGCTGGGCCTGACCGGGGGTGATTGCCGATGCTGCCGTGGCAGCGACGAGGGTCAGGGCGGTGGCGGTTGCAAAGAGTTTGTTCAGCATGGTTTGATCCTTTTCAAGGTCGGTCTGTTAGGCCTTGGGCGATGCGCCCTTTGGCGGAATGAAAGTCGAAACCTTGTGTCGTTTCGATGAAATGAACTTAGGCGTTCATTTTTTAAACATGAATTCCATAAACTTATCATTCGACTGTGCAGTTGCGCACATCAAAGAGATGTGATGAGATATTGAAGCCTGAATGGCTCGACAATATGCGCGCATCCGGCGCAAGAGAGGGCAAATGCCCCGCAGGAAGGAACCCGCAGAACCATGGAAAACTGGGACGAGATCAGGACCGCCTTTCAAGTGGCGCGGGTTGGCACTGTTTCGGGGGCGGCCTCGGCGCTTGGGGTGCATCATGCCACGGTGATCCGGCATATTGATGCGCTTGAAAAACGGCTGGGGGAGCGGTTGTTCCAGCGCCATGCGCGCGGCTACACGCCGACGGAGGCCGGGCGCGATCTGCTGTCTGTGGCGCAGGTGACGGAAGATCAGTTTGCCCAGCTTGCCAGCCGGATCAAGGGACAGGGCGAGACCGTCAGCGGGGAATTGGTGATCACCGCGATTTCCGGGCTTGGCGGGCTGCTGTCCGGGGTGCTGACCGAATTTCAAGAGGCGCATCCCGGCCTCATCATCCGGTTTCTGACCGGAACGCGCCTGTTCCGGCTGGATTTCGGCGAGGCGCATATTGCCATTCGGGCTGGCAACCCCCCGTCAGAGCCGGATAACGTGGTGCAACCCTTCGGGCGGATGCGGATCGGGCTTTATGCCGCGCGGCGCTATGCCGACAAATACGGGATCCCGGCGACCGAGGCCGATCTGCCCAAGCATCGTTTCATCGGCAGCGATGATCCCGAAAGCCGCGCGCCGTTTTACGGCTGGTTGCGCGGGATGGTCCCGCCCGAGGCGATCACCTTTCGCACCAGCGATGCCTCCCCCACGGGTGAGGCGCTGTTTGCCGGGGCCGGGATCGGGTTTCTGGCCGCGCATGAGGCCGAACGCTCTGCCGATCTGGTGGAGGTTCTGCCCCCCCGGCGGGAGTGGGACGCGCCTTTGTGGCTGGTCACCCATGTTGATTTGCACCGCACGCTGAAGGTCCAGCGCTTTCTGGCGCATCTGAAAGAGCGGGCGGCCACATGGACGACGCTTTAAGCGCGGGCGGGGCTCCCGAGCCCTCCCAGATGCGCAAGCAGGCCTCGCCCCGCGCGCGGGAGGTGCGGCGCGGGCATCTTGCGATGCTGGCCTTTTCGGCACTGGTGGCGGGGTCCTTTTCGCTGGGGTCCATGGCCTCGCCCTTTGTGGACCCGGCGGCGCTGACAACCCTGCGGTTCCTGATTGCGGGGATGGTGGTGGGGGCGGCGGCCCTGGCCACGACCGGGATCCGGCGCCGCGATTTTGCGGCCCCTTGGCGCTATGGCGTGCTGGGCGTGTTGCTGGCGCTGTATTTCGTTCTGATGTTCGAAGGGTTGAAGACGGCGGCCCCGGTTTCCACCGCCGCTGTGTTCACGCTGACCCCGATCATGACGGCGCTGTTTGGCTGGATGCTGCTGCGCCAAAGGACAACCCCGCGCATGGGGCTTGCGTTGGCGATTGGCGGGGCGGGTGCGGTCTGGGTGATTTTTCGCGCCGATTGGCAGGCGATGGCGGCCTTCGAGATCGGGCGCGGCGAGATGATTTATTTCTGGGGCTGTCTGGCCCATGCGATCTATGCCCCCATGGTGCGCAAGCTGAACCGGGGGGAGCCTGCGATTGTCTTTACCTTCGGGATGATGGTGGCGGGGTTCACGATGCTGGCGCTGTGGTCCTGGCCCGCGATCCGCGCGACCGATTGGGCGGGGCTGCCGGGGATCGTCTGGATCACGCTGATCTATGTCTCGATTGCGGCCAGTTCGGTGACCTTCGTCTTGCTGCAATACGCGACCCTGCGGCTGCCCTCGGCCAAGGTGATGGCCTATACCTACCTGACGCCAAGTTGGGTGATCCTGTGGGAGATAGCGCTTGGCCGAAGCGCGCCGCCCGTCATGGTTTTGACCGGGGTGGCGATGACCGTGCTGGCGCTTTTGCTGCTGCTCAAGGACGAAGAAAAACCCCTGTAGCCCTGATCGGGTCAAGGGGCTTGTGTCGGGCCGCATCCTTTGGAAGCGCGCAATAGATCGTGCAATTCCTCAGGCCCGACTCTAGGGTCTGCGCATCGCAGTTCCAGACAGACGGAGACCCCCCGTGACGCAGAAGACAGAGCCCAGAAACATCACCTTCATCGGCATTGGCCTGATGGGCAGCCGGATGACCGCACGCTTGTTGGGGGCGGGCTATGCCGTGACCATCTGGAACCGCTCACCCGAGAAATGCGCGCCGCTGGTGGCTTTGGGTGCGGTGGCGGCGGCGACCCCGGCCGAGGCGGTGGCGAAGGCCGATGTTGTCATCACCATGCTGTCAGCGGCCCCGGCGGTGGAAGAGATTTACTTTGGCCCCGGCGGGATCGCGGAGGCCTGCCCCCAAGACTGCATTCTGATCGACATGAGCTCGCTCGCCCCCGCCTTTTCGCGCGATTATCACGCGCGGCTGGCCGCGATGGGCCGCGGGCATATCGACGCGCCTGTATCGGGCGGGGTCAACGGGGCCGAGGCCGGGACGCTGGCGATCATGGCGGGCGGCACAGTTGAGGCGATTGACCGCGCGCGCCCGGTGTTCGCGCCCATGGGGCAGATGTTTCACATCGGGGATGGCGGCGCGGGGCAAATCTCCAAGCTGGTGAACCAGACCATCGTGCATGTCACCATCGGCGCTGTGACCGAGGGGCTGTTGCTTGCGGCCTCGCTTGGGGTGGATGCGGGCAAGGTGCGCGAGGCGATTGGCGGCGGGTTTTGCCAAAGCCGCATCCTTGAGGTGCATGGCGCGCGGATGGTGGAGCGGAATTTCGTCGCCGGGGGTGCGCTGCAATATGTGGTGAAAGACCTGAACGGGGCGCTGACCGAAGCGAAAGGCGCGCATCTGGCCCTGCCCTTGACGCAGAAAGTCGCGGATATTTACCGCGATATGGTGAGCACCGGGCATGGCGACTATGACCATGCCTCGCTTTTGCTGGCCTATGAGGCGGAGAATGCGCCGCATCGGGTGTCGCCGGGCGTGGCAGACAAAGTGCCCGCAAAGATCTGAGCCGGGGATCAGGCCCGGAAAAGGCGCGGGCCGGAGGGCCTGCGCCGCTGAGTATGAGTCGCGGCGGTTTGGGCGAGAGGGTTTGCGCCGCTGGGTCGCTGACATCGCGAAAAGCTGCGCACCGTGCCGGACGGATCTTGGGATTGGTCAAAGCACCCCAAGACGGGATGCTGTTTCATCGACATGAAGGGAGGAAGTGGCGGACCCGGAGCGATTCGAACGCCCGACCCTCAGATTCGTAGTCTGATGCTCTATCCAGCTGAGCTACGGGTCCGCAGTGGGGGCGATTTAGCCCCCCCGGCGCGGCAATGCAAGCGCGAAATCACATTTAAATCGCGTCGATCAATCCGCCGGTTTTTGGAAGGTGGATCCTGAACTCGGTTCCGCTGCTGTCAGAGCGCAAGAGTTCCAGCCGACCGCCATGGCCGCGCACCAGTTCGGAGGCGATGGCAAGCCCAAGGCCCGAGCCGCCCTTACGCGCGCCGCCCTGAAACGCGGTGAACAGATGGTCGCGGGCGCGGGGCGGCAGGCCGGGGCCGGTATCGCCAATCTTGATCCACCATTCGGCCTCGCTCTCGCCGCCCGAGACTTCGATGGTGCCGCCTTCGCCCGTGGCCTCGATCGCCTGCAGGGCGTTGCGCATCAGATTGGCCAGCACGCGGTAAAGCTGTTCGGGGTCGGCGCGCAGGTTCAACCCATGCGGTACATCGACAAGGCAAGAAACGCCCGGACGGTCGCCAATCGCCTCTGCCTCGATGATTTCTTCGACCAGAGGACGAAGGGGAAGGCGCGACAGGCGCGGCGGCGGCTCTTCGGCCTTGCCGAAGGCCAGCGTTGATTCGCACAAAGACACAGCGCGGGTGATGGAGCCCACGAGCTTGGGCGCGGTGCGCGCGACAGCCGGGTCCGCGCTGCGTTCGATCCGGTCGGCGAAAAGCTGCGCAGTGGTCAGGATATTGCGCAGGTCATGGCTGATCTTGGCCACGGCAGAGCCAAGCTGCGCCAGACGTTCCTTTTGGCGCAGCGCCCCTGTCATCTGGGTTTGCAGGGTTTGCAGCGCCTCTTCGGCCTCGCGCAACTCTACCACCGACGAGGTGGGCGCGATGACGCGGCGCGCATCTTCGGGGGCCTCGGCATAATGGCTCATGTGGCGGACAACGCGGCGGATCGGGACAACCAGAAGCCGTTGCACCGCCAGAAACAAGAGCGCCGCCGTGACCGCCGAAATCAGGGCGGAGAGCACCAGAATCCGCAGCCCGTAATCCAGCATGGCCTGCCGCAGCGGGCCGGAGGACAAGGCCACCTCGATCAACAGCCCCGCATCCTGCACCGGATTGCCGATCACCCGGATCGCCATGTCATCGCGGGCAAACAGGGCGGCCAGCGCATCGCGCATCAGAAGCGGCGGCGAGGTTCCGCGCAGATCATAGGTGGCCGAAATCTCTTGCGTCATGGGGGAGGAGAGAATCAGCTGCCGGACCTGATCGCGCCGCAGCACGACGTTATAGACGCCCGCGTTTGCCAACAGCTCTGCCTCCAGCTCGGGACTGATCATGCCATCGGTAGCCAGCAGCGCCAATGAGGCGATCTGCGCCTTTTCCAGACGCAAAAGCAGGTAATCCTCGCGGAAGCGCGCGATGGAGGGCACGAAGATCAGCACTTCGGCCAGCATCACGAACACAACCGTCAAGATCAGGAAGCGGCCTGAAAGCGTGTTCAGAAACCCACCCTTGCCGCGTTCCACCACACTCGTCCCTTTAGCCACTGTCGTTCAACACCTGCGTTCAAAAGCAAGCCTGCCGTCAGGGCAAATAGCGTTGCACCAGCCCGACAACACGCTTGACCGTAGGGTTATCAAAAAGCGTCGGAGAAAAATAGGCTCCTGCCGCGCGTTTCGAGACTTCTGACAAGGTGGGATAGGGCAAGACGGTTCCCGCGATGGCCCCCATCTTGAGCTTTGAGGCAATGGCCAGCGCCCAGAGGCCGATCAGCTCCCCCGCTTGGGCACCTGCGATGGAGACGCCCACGGGGCGGCCCTTATGGACCATGACCTTGATAAGGCCTTCGGTCTTGCCCTCGGCCTGCGCGCGGTCGTTTTCGTGGTACGGAAAGCGCAGGACTTGCAGGTGAATGCCGTGTTCCTTGCGGGCCTCGGCCTCGGTCAGGCCGACTTGCGCCAGTTCGGGGTCGGTGTAGGTCGCCCAAGGGATGTGATGCGTGCTGGCCTTGGAGGGCAGGCCAAACAGGATTTGCCGGATCACGATGCCCGCGTGATAGCCCGCGACATGGGTGAATTGCAGCCCGCCTGCCGCATCGCCCACCGCATAGACCCGCTTGTTGGAGGAGCGCAGATTGGGGCCAACGGTGACACCGCGGCGGGTATGCTCGACCCCGGCTTTGTCCAGGTCCAGACCGTCGAGAGAGACCTGACGCCCGACGGCCATCAGAAGGTGGCTGCCCGTCACGGTGCGGCCATCTTTGATATGCACCTCGATCGCGCCGGGTTTGCCGCTGATTTTGACGACGGGGGCTTCCTCCAGAATCTCCACCCCTTCGGCGCGCATCCGGGAGAGGACAACCCCCGCCATTTCAGGATCGTCGCGACCAAAGGCCTTGGCGCCTTCAACCACCGTCACCTTACAGCCCAGCCTTTGGTGCGCCTGCGCCATTTCCATGCCGATGGGGCCGCCGCCGATCACGATCAGATCTTCGGGCTGATCGCGCAGGGCAAAGATCGTCTCATTCGTCAGGTAGGGCACGGTATCGACGCCGGGAATCGGGGGCACAAAGGGGCGCGAGCCCGTGGCGATGACAAAGCGGCGCGCGGTGATGCGGTGATTGCCCGCCTCGACCGTGGTGGGGGAGGTGAACTTGCCCCAAGCGCGGATCACGCGGACGCCCAAGCCCTCGAATCGCTCCTGACTGTCAACGGGGGCGATGGTTTCGATGACCCGTGCGACGTGATCCTTGACCGCGCCGAAATCGACTTTGGGGGTGACGGGCGAGATGCCGAAGCGCCCGCCGGTTGTCATGGCATGGGCGTGTTTGGCGGCCGCGATCAGCGCCTTCGAGGGCACGCAGCCGGCGTTGAGGCAGTCGCCGCCCATCTCTGCGGCCTCGATCAGGACAACGCTGGCCCCCATCTGCACGGCCCCTGCCGCGATGGACAAGCCGCCAGAGCCTGCGCCGATGATACAAATGTCGGTTTTGATATGCTCCATGGGATCAGGCGTCTTTCTTGCGCAGGAATTTCAGAAGGATCGGCAGCGCCGACAAGGCGGCAAGCCCAAGGATCGGCCCCAGCACATGCGGGGCAAAGATGATCGACAGATCGGGGGTCTCACCTTTGGCAAAGACCTCTCCCAGCCCGGCACCGACGGAGGTGAAAACCAAGGCCCCCGGCAGGATGCCAAGGAAGGTCGTGATGGCAAAGCGCGACAGGCGTGTGCCGGTGAAGGCGGGAATGAGGTTGGCCAGAAAGAACGGAACCGCAGGCACAAGGCGCATCAGAAACAGCACCGACCATTCGTTTTCGCGCAACCCGGCCTGAAGTTTCGCGACCGCGCCGCCCTTGCCCTCGATCCTTTCGGAGAAGCCCGCGCCAAAGCCGGAACGGGCGGCGGTAAAGATGGCGATTGCCCCAAGCGTGGCCCCGATCACGTTGAACAAGACCCCCGGAAAGGTGCCGAACAAGAAGCCGCCCGTCAGCGTGGCGATGGTCGCCCCCGGCAGGGAAAAGCCGACAATCGCGGTATAGGCCCCGACGAAGGCCAAGGCGGCGATCAGGTAATTGGCGTCGCGAAAGGCGATCAATGCCTCACGGTTGCGGGCCAGCGCCTCAAAGCTGATCTGATCGCGCAAAAGGAAGGCCCCGGCGGCGGCGATGACCAGAATCGCCAGAAAGGGCAGCTTTTGCAAAATCCCGGATTTGGCAGAGGTTTGGCCGTCCTTGCTGCTGTCAGGGGTGGGGATCGGCATATCGGTCATCACTTTCTCCATCTCGGTTGGGGTGAAAATGCGCCCTGCGGCGGCGGGTTGACACCCCCCTCACGCTGCGTTGATCTGGAGTGACAGGTTTGGCCCCAAATCGGGGGCGATTGTAACATTCCGGTCCGGTTTCGGGCCAAGACCCCGTTGTTGCCGCCGAATTGTTGCAGAAAAACGGCTTTGGGCGAATTGACTTGGGTCGCGAGGGGCCGTAAAGACCGGGCTTCGAATAGCGCGGCCTCCGGGTTTGCGGCGAATCCTGTCGCCCCGATCGCGCCGCACCTGTGATGGAGAACCGCTATGAAGCGCACTTTTCAACCGTCGAACCTGGTCCGTGCGCGGCGCCATGGCTTTCGTCACCGTATGGCAACCAAGGGTGGCCGCGTTGTTCTGAACAACCGCCGCGCCAAGGGCCGCAAGAAGCTTTCGGCTTGATTTGGGCGGCTTTGCCGAAGGGCAGGGCCAGACCAGACGAACCGAACTGTCTTGTTAGGACATGACATGACACCGCCGGAGGCAACGGGAATTGGCAGAGATGCCGGGGCCCCACCGCCCCCGGCGGTTTCGCTTTGTCCAAAGCCTGAGATTTTGCGCAAACGCGCTGATTTTCTGCGGGCCGCACAGGCGAAGCGGCAGGCCACTCCGGGGTTCTTGTTGCAAGCGCGGTCGCGTGGCGATGGCAGTGCCGCCGTGCGGGTCGGGTTTACCTGCTCCAAGAAGCTGGGGAATGCTGTGGCGCGCAACCGCGCCAAGCGGCGCCTGCGCGAGGTTGCGCGGGCGTTTTTGCGCCAGAGCGGCCAGCCCGGCTGGGATTATGTGCTTGTGGGCCGCCCGCAAGTCACCGCCGAACGTGCCTTCGCGGATCTGTTGAGCGATATGGAGATGGCCTTGGCCCGGATCCATGGCGGCAAACCGAAGCCCAGACCTGCGGCAGAGGAAACCGAGGCGGGGGCTGCGCAATGAGCCCTTTGGCGCAGGTCGTGGCCGCCCCCGTCCGGCTTTATCGGCTGCTGTTGAGCCCTTGGGTCGGGCATGGCTGCCGGTTTCAGCCAACCTGCTCTGCCTATGCGCTGGAGGCTTTGGAGTGCCATGGCGGGATCAAGGGAAGCTGGTTGACGGTGCACCGGATCTGCCGTTGCCATCCCTGGGGCGGGCATGGCTATGACCCGGTGCCAAAGAAGCCGGGGAAAGCGCCTTAATCGGCGTGACACGGCTGGAATGCTGTTGCGTTTCAGGTATTTTTTCCAAGAAGAAGCCACAACTCCGGTTTTCGGATCGGGCGGGCGCAGGCCGAGGCGGCATCAGGGGAGTTCGCATGCTTGACGATCAGGACGATATTCATCCGCTTTTCCACGGCGCACCCAAGAGCACCGAGTTCAAGAAGCTGCGCAAGCGGATCGTTCAGAATGTCCGTGAGGCGATCGAGACCTATGGGATGATCGAGCCCGGCGCGCGCTGGCTGGTGTGTTTGTCGGGCGGTAAGGACAGCTATACTCTTCTGGCGGTTTTGCATGAATTGCAGTGGCGCGGGCTGTTGCCGGTGGAGTTGCTGGCCTGCAATCTAGATCAGGGGCAGCCGGGGTTTCCCGCCACCGTCCTGCCGGAGTTTCTGAGCCGGATGGGGGTTGCGCATCGGATCGAGTATAAGGACACCTATTCCATCGTGATGGACAAGGTGCCCGCGGGGCGGACCTATTGCAGCCTTTGCTCGCGGCTGCGGCGGGGCAATCTGTACCGGATCGCGCGGGAGGAGGGGTGTTCGGCTGTGGTGCTGGGCCATCATCGCGATGACATGCTTGAGACGTTTTTCATGAACCTGTTTCACGGCGGGCGACTGGCGACGATGCCTCCGAAGCTGGTGAATGAGGAAGGCGATCTGTTCTTGTACCGCCCGCTGGCCTTTGTGGCCGAGGCCGATTGCGCGAAATTCGCGCAGGCCATGCAATATCCGATCATTCCCTGTGACTTGTGCGGCAGTCAGGATGGATTGCAGCGCCAGCAGGTGAAGGCGCTTCTGGACGGATGGGAGGCGCGGACGCCGGGGCGGCGGCAGGTGATGTTCCGGGCCTTGATGTCTGCGCGGCCCTCTCATTTGCTTGACCCGGAGCTGTTTGATTTTGCCGGGCTGACGCGGGATCTGTAAAATTAGAGAGGAATGATTTGCAACTTATGGCAGATCGTTAACCTCTCGCTTCCCTTGGTTGGATAGTTTTCCCGTCGGGGCGATCTGATTGGGATCGCGAAGAACGGCAGGGGGGGCCTTCGCATGGCACGGCAAACGCTTTGGGCGATCACAAACCGGCTTACTGCGGCCATCGCGGCGCTGGGGCGGATGCTCAAGCGCCCGGAGCTTCTGGTTTTCATGCCGGCCATCACGCTGGCCGCCTTCTGGCTGGGCGGCGAATCGGTGATGATCATGACCGCGCTCGGTTTGCCGATGCTTTTTGCCATGGCCGGGGCGTTTCGCGCGGAGGAGCCCTTGTACCCGCCCCTGCCGGATGGGCTTCAGGGGCTTGCGCTGCGCCCGCAAGTCATCGGAATCATGGACAAGATCCTGACGGAAGCAGCTGTGACAGGCCAGACGACGGGCTGCATCGTGATCCAGTTTTATGAGGCCGCCGTGCTGTTGGATCGCCACGGGCGCGCCGCACAGACAGAGGTTCTGGCCCGCAGCGCGGAACGGATTTGCAGCAGCTTGCGGCAAGGTGATGTGGTGGCCCGGCTGGAAGGGGGCGGCTTTGCCGTTGCCTTGGGCGCGGTGCGGCGGCTTGATTTGGAAACCATGGTGCAGCTTGCGGCGCGGTTGCAGGCGGCCCTTGCGCCGCCGATCAGTCTGAATGCAGCACGACTTTATGTGACCTGCTCGATCGGGTTTTGCCTTGGGGTGAGGGCGCCTGTTCAAACTGGCGCCTCGCTTTTGGATGCGGCACAGGTGGCGGCGGATGAAGCCCTGCGGCATGGGCCGGGGGCGATCAGGGCCTATAGTTCAGACATGGCGCGGGTGCGGGCCGACCGAGATGCCTATCGGGAGGTGCTGGAACGGGCTTTGGATGAAGGGCAGATCCGCCCTTATTTTCAGCCTCAGATCAGTACAGATACAGGCGAAATCTCGGGGTTTGAGGCGCTGGCGCGGTGGTCTCATCCGTCCCGCGGGCTGGTGCCCCCCGCAGACTTCCTGACCACAATCGAGGAGGCTGGACTTTCGGAACGGCTTGGCGAGGTGATCTTGTACCATGCGCTGACCGCCCTTGTGCGGTGGGAGAAGGCGGGGCTGCGCGTGCCATGCATTTCGGTGAACTTCTCGGCGGCGGAACTGCGCAATCCGCGCCTTGCCGACAAATTGAAATGGGAGTTGGACCGGTTTGATCTGTCACCGGACCGGCTTTGCGTGGAAATTCTGGAAACCGTGGTCGCCGAGACGGATAACGATGTGATTGTGCAGAATATCGCGGCCCTGTCGGCACTGGGATGCGGGATCGATCTGGATGATTTCGGGACGGGCCACGCCTCGATCACCAATGTGCGGCGGTTTGCCGTCCGGCGGATCAAGATTGACCGTAGTTTTGTGACGCGGGTCGATCAGGACCGTGAGCAGCAGAAGATCGTATCGGCGATCTTGTCTTTGTCAGAGCAGTTGGGGCTGGAAACGCTTGCTGAAGGCGTCGAAACAGCGGGCGAGCATGCCATCCTTGGCCAGCTTGGCTGCGGCCATGTGCAGGGCTATCACATCGCGCGCCCGATGCCGATGGAAGACACGTTTGACTGGATCGCGGGCTATCAGACAAAGCCGTCGCGTACGCCGCGGATTGGCGCGCGGTAGCGGGGGGTGGCGCAGCGGCAGACATGCAAGCATCCCGCTTTGCCGCCGCCTGCTTTTTGGCGAAATACCGCTGTTGTCGTAAAAAACCTGTGGGAACGGGGTTGGCAGCGCTGCAAACCGGGAAAACCGCTTGACCTTTCGCGCCCCCTATCGTTGAACCACCGCTGACCCTGAACAGGAACGGTGTTGGTCCCAGATGGACGATCAGAACAAAAATCTTATCCTCGCAACCGCTCTCAGTTTCGCTGTGATTCTGATCTGGCTTGTGCTCTTCCCACCAGAAGAGCCGGTTATTGACCCCAACGCCCCCGCGCAGATTACAGCGACCGAAGCGGTGACTCCGACGGTCGCCGGAGCGGGCGGAGAGGCTGCGGCCCCGGCCGAAGCAGCCTCGGCCCAGCCGGAAGCCCCGCGCTTGTCGGTGGAAACACCGCGTCTGAAGGGCTCCCTTTCGTTGTTGGGCGGACGGTTTGACGATCTGTCGCTGAAAACCTATCGCGAGACGCTGGAACCCTCCTCCGAGATCGTGACGCTGCTCAGCCCGGTCGGCAAGCCCAAGGCGTTTTATGCGCTTTACGGCTGGACCGCAGCGGGCAGCCTTGCGAATGAGGATGTGCCCGGCCCGAATACGCTTTGGACCCAGACCGGCGGCGATGTTCTGGCCCCCGGAAATCCGGTTCAACTGAGCTGGAACAATGGCAAAGGCCTTGTTTTCACGCGCGATGTGAGTGTGGACGCGCTTTACATGTTCTCGATCACCCAATCGGTGCGGAACAACACCAGCCTGCCCGTCAGCCTTGCCCCCTATGGCATCGTGGCGCGTCACGGCCTGCCGGACGGCTTGCAAAACTTCTTTGTTTTGCATGAAGGCGTTGTGGGCCGCGTCGATGGCGAGTTGGAAGAAGTGAAATATAAGGACATCGTGGATTTGCCCGTTGTTCAGCGCGAGGCGGCCAATGCCAGCGTTAAAAATGCGGTGACGGATGGCTGGATCGGCTTCACCGATAAATATTGGATGACGACGCTGATCCCCGAACAGGGAACGGCCTTCACGGCGGTGACGAAATATGTGGCCGCTGCCGATATCTACCAGACCGAGACCCGCAAGCCCCTGCTGACGGTTGCGCCCGGCGCGACCGTCAGCAGCAATTCGCAGCTATTTGCCGGCGCGAAGGAGTGGGAGACGATCCGCAACTACCAAAACGACGGTGGCATCGCGGGCTTTATCGACAGCATCGACTGGGGCTGGTTCTTCTTCTTCACCAAGCCGATCTTTTCCGTGCTGCATTGGTTGAACGCGCAGATCGGCAATATGGGCCTTGCGATCATCGCGCTGACCTTCCTTCTGAAGGCGCTGGTCTTCCCGCTTGCTTATAAATCCTATGTCTCGATGGCGCGCATGAAGGAATTGCAGCCCGAGATGGAGGCGCTGAAAGAGCGCGTCGGCGAAGACAAGCAAAAGATGCAGCAAGAGATGATGAAGCTGTACAAGGAAAAGAAGGTGAACCCCGCCGCGGGCTGCCTGCCTATCCTGATCCAGATTCCGATTTTCTTCTCTCTTTACAAGGTGATCTTTGTAACCATCGAATTGCGCCACGCGCCGTTCTTTGGCTGGCTCACGGATCTTTCGGCCCCCGACACCTCGTCGCTTTTCAACCTCTTTGGCTTGTTTCCCTGGGCCGCGCCGGAAAATGGCAGCATCCTTGCGCTGATCTTCATCGGGGTTCTGCCCTTGCTGTTGGGCGTGTCGATGTGGCTGCAGCAAAAGCTGAACCCGACCCCCACGGACCCCACGCAGGCGATGATCTTTGCCTGGATGCCTTGGGTGTTCATGTTCATGCTGGGAAGTTTTGCAAGCGGGCTGGTGGTTTACTGGATCACCAACAACGTGATCACCTTCACGCAGCAATATGCGATCATGAAAAGCCATGGCCATACGCCTGACCTCTTTGGCAACATCAAGGCCAGCTTCAAGCGCAAGCCAGCCCCGGCCCCGGTGCCGGAGAAAAAGGCCAAGAAGAAGCCATGACCCTGACGCTGGCACAGATTTGTCGCCACCCGATCAAGGCACACGGACGCGAGGATCTCGCGTCCGTTTTGCTTGAGGCGGGCGCCTGTCTGCCGGATGACCGCCGCTGGGCGGTGGCCCATGAGGCGGCCAAGCTGGTGGAGGGGTGGAACCCCTGCAACAACTTCCATCGCGGGGCGAAAGCGCCGGGGCTGATGGCGATCACCTCGGTGCTGGAGGGGGATCGGATCACCCTGCGCCACCCCGATCTGCCGGATCTCAGCTTCAAGCCGGATGCGCCCGAAGACCTGCCCGCCTTTCTGGCATGGCTGGCCCCGCTTGCCCCTTCGGACCGCGCGCAGCCTGCGCGGATCGTCTCGGCCGGGCGGGGGATGACGGATAGCGCCTTTCCGTCGATCTCGGTTCTGAGCCTCGCGTCGCTGGACGCGTTGGGACGGAAGCTGGGCCAAACCCTGTCGCCACATCGGTTCCGGGGCAATCTGTGGATTGACGGCGCCGCCCCGTTTGCGGAATTCGACTGGATCGGGCGTGAGATTGCGATTGGCGACGCGGTGCTGCGGGTGGAAGAGCGGATCACCCGCTGCAAGGCGACCATGGCCAACCCGGACTCCGGGCGGATTGATGCGGATACGCTTGGCGCGCTGGAAAGCGCTTATGGCCACCGGGATTTCGGGGTCTATGCCGTTGTTGTGAAAGGCGGCGCGATTGCCGTGTCGAATGAGGTTACGTTACGATGACTGCTTTGCCCTTTCCCTTGGCCGTCGAGCCTGAATTTGCCGATAAAGAAGCGGGCCGCCTGCTGTTTGCAGGGCCTGTGGATTTTGTGAAGGGCGTTGTGGCCATGTCCGGCCTGCCCGCCCCCGACCGCCCCGAGGTTTGCTTTGCGGGCCGCTCCAACGTGGGGAAATCGAGCCTTATCAATGCGCTTACGGGGCGGAAATCGCTGGCGCGCGCCTCGAACACGCCCGGTCGGACGCAAGAGATCAACTATTTCGCCCTTGGGGCCGACCGCTATATGGTTGACCTCCCGGGCTACGGCTATGCCGAGGCGCCGGTGGCGATTGTGGCGAAATGGCAGGCGCTGTTGAAAAGCTATCTGGCCGGACGGCAGACCCTGCGCCGGGCCTTTGTGCTGATCGACACGCGCCATGGCGTCAAAGCGGTGGACGAAGAGATCATGGCGCTGCTGGACCGATCCGCCGTGACCTTTCAGGCCGTGTTGACCAAAGCCGATAAGGTGAGCCTTGCCGAGCGCGAAAAAACGCTGGAACAGGTGCGCGGCGCGTTGTCGAATCACCCGGCGGCCTTCCCGGAGCTGGTTGTGACCAGTTCAGAAAAGGGCGACGGGATTGAAACCCTGCGGGCGATTATCGCGACGCTGGAATAGGGGTTGGGCGCGCCGCCCTCAGACGTGCTGCGCGCCGTTCACCTCAATCTCGGTCCCGGAAATATAGCTCGACTGCGGCGAGCAGAGGAACCAGATCGCATCCGCCACCTCAGAGGGCTGGCCCAAACGGCGCATCGGCAGCTGCGCCACGATCTTGTCAGTGCCCGGTGAGAGGATGGCTGTTTCCACCTCTCCGGGCGCGATGGCATTGACGCGCACCCCCAAAGGCCCGAAATCATGCGCCATTTCGCGCGTCAGCGCGGCAAGCGCCGCCTTTGATGTGGCATAGGCCGCCCCGGCGAATGGATGCACCCGCACCCCCGCAATCGAGGTGACGTTGACCACCGCGCCTTTGGCCGCCGTCAATTCTGCCTGCAGGCCCCGCGCCAGAATGACCGAGGCAAAGAAATTGACGTGAAAGACATGGCCCCATGTGCGCAGGTCGGTTTCAAGGGTGTTGAGCCGCTTGCCGCCCTCGCCCTTGGGCGAAATCCCGGCGTTATTAACCAGCGCATCCAGACGACCGTTGATCTTGCCCTTGATCGTCTCGATCGCCTCGATGGTTTTCTTGGGGTCCGAGAGGTCGATCTGGATGTGGTTCTCCTCCCCTCCGGGCCAGGGGCAGCGGGGGTCGAACGGCTGGCGAGAGCAGGTCAGAACCCGCCAGCCTTCCGCCGAGAAGCGTTTGACCGTGGCGTGCCCGATCCCGCGACTGGCCCCTGTCAATACGATTGTCTTTTGTTCGGTCATGGCTGCGATTTCCTTTTGTTGCCTCGACCCTACGCTTCCTGACGGCGAAGGCAAGCACGGGCGGGCCTTGGCAGGGGGGAGCAAACGGGCTACCAATAGAGGACAAGCAGGAAAGCCCCAAAATGAAGAAACAGTTGGCAAATATGCGTGATTCCATAGCGACGGCCCGGACCCTGAACGAAGCTCTGCCCTATTTGCAGCGCTACACGGGGGCGATTGTTGTCATCAAGTTCGGCGGCAACGCGATGGGCGATGACGAGGCGATGATGGAATTCGCGCAGGACATCGTTCTGATGCGGCAAGTGGGCGTGAACCCGGTTGTCGTGCATGGCGGTGGGCCCATGATCAACTCGCTTCTGTCGAAACTGGGGATCAAATCGGAATTTGTGCGCGGCAAGCGCGTCACCGATGCCGCCACCGTGGAAGTGGTGGAGATGGTGCTGTCGGGCCTTGTGAACAAACGGATCGTGCAGGCGATCAATGATGCGGGCGGGCGGGCCGTGGGGATCTCGGGCAAGGACGATGACCTGATGGTCTGTGAGCAGGACGACCCGGAACTCGGCTTTGTGGGCCGCCCGCGCGATATGCGGGTGCAGGTGCTGCGCGATATGTTCAACGCGGGGATCATCCCCGTGGTGGCCCCGGTCGGCCCCGGCGACAATGGTGAGACGTTCAACGTCAACGGCGACACAGCGGCGGGTGCGATTGCGGGCGCGCTGCGGGCAGATCGTCTGCTGCTGCTGACCGATGTTTCCGGCGTCAAGAATGCCGAGGGCGAGGTGATTACCCAGCTTTCCCCCGAAGAGGTTCGCGACCTGACCGACAAGGGCGTGATCGCGGGCGGGATGATCCCCAAGACCGAAACGGCCCTGGCGGCCATCGAGGCTGGGGTGCGCGCGGTGGTTATCCTTGACGGGCGCATTCAGAATGCCTGCCTGCTGGAGCTGTTCACCGATCACGGCGCGGGGTCCTTGATCCGCTCCGCCGAAGTGGAGCCGCGCGTAAAACCCCGCGAGGAATGACCTCCCTTTCCCAGATTTCCGACCTTGCCGCACAACAGGGCCTCGCGGTTCTGGGCGGGTTTCGGGCTGGGCCAGAGGATGGCTTGCCACAGGGCTGTCAGACCTTGCTGCTGCTGGGGCCGCTGGAGCCGGGGTTCTGGGCGCGGTTCACCCTGTCGCCGGAATGGCAGGATGGCGCGCCCGACCCGATGGATCGCTGGTCCCGGCGGGTGGTCGGGCATCTGGCCTGCGGGCTGGGGGCCAAGGCGCTGTTTCCCTTTGGCGGGCCGCCTTGGCATCCGTTCTACAGTTGGGCGGTGAAATCCGGGCAGGTCTGGGAAAGCCCGGTGCGGCTTTTGGTGCAACGGGACGCGGGGCTGATGGTCTCCTTTCGGGGCGCGCTGGCGCTGAAAGAGGCGCTTGACGTGGCCCTGCCCTCCCCCTCCCCCTGTGAGCCTTGTGCGCGGCCCTGCCTGACGGCCTGCCCCGTCTCGGCGCTGGGGCCTGACGGCTATGACGTTCCGAAATGCCACGCCTATCTGGACAGCCCCGAGGGCGCGGAGTGCATGACGCAAGGCTGTGCCGTTCGTCGCGCTTGCCCCGTGTCTATTGCCTATGCAAGACTGCCTGACCACTCCGCCTATCACATGAGGCAATTTCACAAATGACCAAGCGCCTGATCCTCACCCGCCATACGAAATCCAGTTGGGACGACCCGCTGACCCCAGATCATGACCGCCGACTGAATGCGCGTGGCATCGCGGCGGCGGCTGACTTGGGCGGCTGGCTCGCCTCGCGCGGATATGTCCCGCAAGAAGTGCTCTGTTCCGACGCGAAGCGGACGCAGGAAACATGGGCCGGGCTGGCTGCCCAGCTTCCCGGAGAGGCGGGCTTGCTGCTGAAACCCGCGCTTTACAACGCGGGGCCGGATGTGATGCTGGCGGTGCTGCGCCATGCCAAGGCCGATACGGTGATGATGCTGGCGCATAATCCCGGCATTGCGGATTTCGCGAATCGTCTGGTGGCGCATGCGCCGCTGAACCCGGAGTTCAGCCGCTATCCGACGGGGGCGACGCTGGTGGCGGAGTTTGATGTGAGTGATTGGGCCGAAGTCAGCTATGGCAGCGGCGTGGCGCTGGATTTCATCGTCCCGCGCGAGATTATGGCCTGACGGTTATACGTCTGTTCGGAATTGAAAAAGGGGGGCGCTTGCCCCCCTTTTTGCATGTCTGACGCAGATCAGTGACCGAGGATCTGGCTGAGGAACAGCTTTGTCCGCTCGGATTTCGGGTTGTTGAAGAACTCATAGGGTTCGTTCTGTTCGACGATCTGGCCTTGGTCCATGAAGATCACGCGGTTGGCCACGGCTTGGGCAAAGCCCATTTCATGGGTCACGCAGAGCATGGTCATGCCCTCTTCGGCCAGCTCGATCATCGTGTCGAGCACTTCCTTGATCATCTCGGGGTCAAGCGCCGAGGTCGGTTCGTCGAACAGCATGATGCGCGGCTTCATGCAGAGCGAGCGGGCAATCGCCACACGCTGCTGCTGACCACCCGAAAGCTGGCCGGGGTATTTATGGGCCTGTTCCGGGATCTTGACCTTCTTGAGGTAGTGCATCGCCACTTCCTCGGCCTCTTTCTTGGGCGTCTTGCGCACCCAGATCGGGGCGAGGGTGAGGTTCTCCATGATGGTCAGATGCGGGAAAAGGTTGAAGTGCTGAAACACCATCCCCACCTCGGAGCGCACCTTGTCGATGTTCTTGAGGTCAGAGCTCAGCTCCGTCCCGTCCACGATGATCTGGCCCTGCTGGTGTTCCTCCAGCCGGTTGATGCAGCGGATCATCGTCGATTTGCCCGACCCGGAGGGGCCGGCGATAACGATCCGCTCACCGCGGTTGACGGTCAGGTTGATGTCCTTGAGGACGTGGAAGGTGCCGTACCACTTGTTCATGCCAGTGATCTGGATCGCGACTTCGTCGCTGACCTGCATCTGGCTGCGATCAATATCGCGGTCTGCAATTGCTTCGGACATGGTCGTCTCCCTTAACGGTGGTCTGTTTTCAGCTTGTTTTCAAGGTATTGCGAGTACCGAGACATGCTGAAGCAGAAGATGAAGAAACACAGAGCGATAAACCCGAACAGTTCCCAATAGATCCCGTTCCAGTTGCTGTCTGCGCGAATGGCGTTCGAAAGGCCGATCGGATCAAGGATGCCGATGAAGACAACCAGCGTGGTGTCCTTGAACAGGCCGATGAAGGTGTTAACGATACCGGGGATCGAGATTTTCAGCGCCTGCGGCATGATGATCAGCCGGTGCGCCTTCCAATAATCGAGCCCGAGGGCGTCAGCGGCCTCATACTGGCCCTGCGGCAGGGCGGCGAGGCCCCCCCGGATCACCTCGGCCATATAGGCCGCGGCAAAGAGGGTCACCATGATCACCACGCGCAGCACGATGTCGAAATTCGTGCCCGGCGGCAGGAAGTAGTTCAACAGCAAGGAGGCGGTGAACAGCAGGGTGATCAGCGGCACGCCGCGAATGAACTCGATAAAGCCGACGCAGATCCATTTGACCAACAGCAGGTCGGATTTCCGACCCAGCGCCAGCAAAACCCCGATCGGCAGCGACAGGGCGATGCCTGTGACGCCGATGATGATGGAGATCATGAAGCCGCCAAACTCATCCGAGTCGATCTTGCGGATGCCGATGGGAAGAGCCTCTGACAAGGCGCCGGAAATCGGCCCCAGAAGGAACAGCCAGAACAGGATCGGCACCAGAACGGCGGCAATCGTGGCCAACAGCATGTTTTTCACCAAGGCGCGATAGACGGCATAGCCGATCCCAAAACCAAGCATCCCAACGACGGAGAACCAGATCGTCCCGCCCCAAAGCAGCCAGAAGGCTAGCGCCGGGAAGATGGCCGAGAACCACAAGACCTTGCGCGGAACCGATTCAAACAGGATCGGGGCCATCGCGACGATCATCAGAACGAAGGCGAGGGTTGGGCGCCAATAGGCCTCTGGCGGGTAGAAGCCAAAGAGCAACTGGTGCCAACGGTCTTTGATGACGCCAAAGCAGGCGGCATTCACGCCGTTCAGAATCTCGCGGCATTCGGCCAAGCTATTGGCATTCCAGACGGAATACAGGAACCACGGGCCGATATGCCCCACCAGCCAATACACGCAGTAAAGGCCGACAAGGGTCGCGATCGTGTTGAAGGGGCCGGAAAAGAGGTTGGTACGGATCCAGAGGACCGGACCAGCCGCAGTGATCGGCGGCGCTTGTTCGGTGAGCATGGTTGTCCGAACATAGGCGATGTTATTCTTGGACGGATTTGCCATCTCAACGCTCCTTCAATTTGACGGAATTGTTGTAGACGTTCATCGCACCGGAGATGATCAGGCTTGCCGTCAGATAGGTCACCATCAGCAAGAGCATACACTCCAACTCGCGGCCGGTCTGGTTCAGCGTGATGCCCCCAAGGGTGGAGCGCATGTCCATATAGCCCACGGCAATCCCCAGCGAGGTGTTCTTGGTGATGTTGAGGTATTGCGAAATCAGCGGCGGGATGATGACCCGAAGCGCCTGCGGCAGGATCACAAGGTTCATCGTCCGGTTCGGGCGCAGGCCCAGCGCGAAGGCAGCCTCGGTCTGACCCTTGGAGATGGCAAGGATACCTGCGCGCACGTTCTCTGCGATGAAGGCGCCGGTATAGACCGAAAGCGCCAGCCACATCGCAGTGAACGAGTTGCGCATATAGCTGCCGCCCTGAAAGTTGAAGCCTTGCAGCGTCGGGTAATCCAGATGGAAGCCAAGGGCTGCCAGGACCGCGATCAGCGGGGCGAAGAGGATCAGTAGGGATTTCCACCAGGTCACGGGACGGTCGCCGGTTGCCTCTTGAACTGCCGAGGCATGGCGGCGCAGGCGGATATTGGCGTAGATGCTGCCAATCACCACAGCCGAGATCAGCAGGAAGTTGATGCTGACAGAGATCACGCCGAGGTTGATCGCGCCCAGCGACTGGGTGAACAGCGGACCCGGCACATAGACGCCGCGGTTGGTGATGGCCACGGTGTCAAAAAACAGCATCGAGGCGGTCGGATTCTCACCCCGGAAGGCGTTCGGGGCGGGGGTTGCCTCGGTCAGAACGGCGAAGATGATGACGATCCACAGAAGAACCGGGACGTTGCGGAACATCTCGACATAGAGGTTCATGAGTTGCGAGATTATCCAGTTTTTCGACAGACGCAAAACGCCGGCGATAACGCCGATCACGGTCGCGGTGACGCAGGAAAACAGGGCCAAGAGCAGGGTGTTGAGCAATCCGACGGCCCAGGCACGACCATGGCTGCTGTCGTTGGTATACTCGATCAGACGCTGGTTGATGTCGTACCCGGCCCGCACATCGAGAAAGCCGAAGTTGAAGTCCTTGCCCAGTGCGCTGAGGTTGGTGATCGTATTGTCGATCAACCAGACCGCGCCCGCCATGAACAGGAACATGAACACGACCTGAATGGTCATCGATCGGTAGCGCGTATCGTAGATCAGCATCCCCAGGCGGAAGGATCCGGCCTGATTTTCAGACGTTGTCGCCATTTCTTAGGTACCCCCTGCGTTTGAACCGGCGCATTTTCGCGCTCTGATGCTGCTGCGTTGTGCAGGCGCATCCGTCAAACAAGCTGTCGTCATGGAAAAAAGGGCGCACCTCGGGTGCGCCCTTTCTAAAGTCAGGTCTTAGCGGAAGGGCGGAGCGTACATCAGGCCGCCTTGGGTCCACTGCGAGTTCAGGCCACGGGCCAGACCGATCGGAGTGGATTCGCCGATGTTTGTCGCGAAGATTTCGCCATAGTTGCCGCCCGCCATGATGGCGCGCTTGGCCCATGCAGCGTCCAGACCGAACATCGCGCCCAGATCACCCTCGGTGCCCAGAAGACGGTTCATCTCCGGGTTGTTGGTGCCTTTGGACAGCTCTTCGATATTGGCCGAGGTGACGCCCATTTCTTCAGCTGCGACCAGTGCGTTCATCGTCCAGCGAACGATGTCAGCCCATTGATCGTCGCCATGTGCGACCAGCGGACCCAGCGGCTCTTTGGAGATGATTTCCGGAAGAACGATGTGGTTCTCCGGGTCTGCAAAGGTTGCGCGGGTTGCTGCGAGGCCCGATGCGTCCGTGGTGTACACGTCGCAAGCGCCGGCAAGGTACTGCTGCTGAGCTTCAGCGTTGGTTTCGATCGGAACCGGCTCATAGCTCATGTTGTTGGACTTGAAGTAGTCAGCCAAGTTCAGTTCTGTCGTGGTGCCGGTCTGGATACAGACGGTAGCGCCGTCCAGTTCCTTGGCCGAGGACACGCCGAGAGCCTTGTTCACCATGAAGCCCTGGCCGTCATAGTAGTTGACGCCTGCGAAGGTGAACTTGAGGTCCACATCGCGCGAGAAGGTCCAGGTGGTGTTACGGGCCAGCATGTCGATCTCACCCGAAGCCAGCGCGGTGAAGCGGGTCTGGCCAGTGGTGGTGACAAACTTGACTTTCTTCGGGTCGCCCAGAACGGCTGCGGCCACTGCGCGGCAAACTGCCACGTCAAAGCCCTGCCATTCGCCAGCCGAGTCCGGAGCGGAGAAGCCGTTGACGCCGGTGGAGACACCGCAGTTCAATTCGCCGCGTGCCTTGATCTGATCAAGCACGGAAGCGCCATGCGATGCCGCAGATGCCATCCCAGCGACAGCTGCCGCAGCGGCGAGCGTACCGACAAAAAGGGTTGCTTTCATGTTATCCTCTTCCTGATTGGCCGCCCTTTTTTGGGCGGTATTTTTAAGATCACCCCTCAACAGGGCGACACCGATTGAAGGATTACCCCCTCAATGGCCCTCATTTTCATCCAAAGCCCTTTGAAAGGTCAATAGCAACCCGCCACATTGGGAAAGATTACACGAATTTAGGGGCTTGACGGGCGTCTGTTGCTTTTGCGGGCAAGCAAGCCCGAAAAAACGGCAGGATTGTCACCCACACAATGCAAAGAATCGGGCGGCATGCATCATGCCGTCCTTGCGAACGGCCTCGGAGGCGGTGGCTTCTTCGTCTTCGCCCCACTGCTCAACCTGCCAGGTTTCATCGACCCGAGACAGCGCCCAGCCTTCCGTAACGTCAATTTCTTTCAGCGAAATCGCAAAGCCCAGCACCAAGGAGCCGCTGATCGCGACCAGATCATGGAAGCCCGCGAGTTGAAACGGCGTCAGCGCATGAACCCGTGCCGAAAGCGCCGCGACAGAGGCTGCGGGCTGTTCAATCGGCACAATGCCCGTGGTCACGGTTAACGGTGCGTCAAGCTTTGCCGCGGCCCAGTCCAGCAGCGGGTCCCATGCCGCCGCCTGACGCGCCACCAGTTCTTTCGGGTGGCCCGCGCGGTAGCACAGAAGATCGGAGGCGCCATAGGCGGCGATTATATCGGCGACATCGGTAAACTGCGGCGTCACCTTATCCAGCGCGGAATTGGCCGAGCGGGTGAAGGGCATGGTTTCGGGCCGCACCTTGGTGTCTTGCGCCTGCCATTCGGCAGCAATCGCCTCGGCCATCGCTTGGGTCGGCACGATCAGCGGGGTCTTGGAAGGGGTCCTGACCTCACGCCCGTCCAGCAGAACACGAAAGCCGCCGGGGGCCTCGGCCACCGTGGCATTTTGCCAGAAGCGTTTCGGGGCCCAACTGCTCATAGATCATCCTCGAACGGGTCCGAGGGCACATCGTTTTCGCCCCAGTCGAGGGTTTTCCACGTGCGGGCCATATGGTCAGGCAAGGGGGCCGTGAAGGTCATCATTTTCTTGGTGATCGGGTGTTCGATCTTGAGGAAGCGCGCGTGCAGATGCAGCTTCTTGCTGATCTCTCCCCCGATGGAGGCGCCCCAGCCGTCGCCCATATTCTCGGTCCCAGAGCCGCCGTATTTGCCATCGCCAAGGATCGGGTGGCCGAGTTCGGACATGTGGGCGCGCAACTGGTGGGTGCGGCCTGTCACCGGTTCCAGCGCCATCCACGACAGGCGCGTTCCAAGGAACCAGAGCACGAAGAAATCGGTATGGGCGCGCTTGGCGTCGGGGTAATCGGCCATCTTGGCGGGATGGACGCAGACCATCTTTTCGCCCTCGCCGCCCCGGCCACGACCGCCCGCCTTCATCAGCCCGTATTTGATGGACCCTTTGCGCGGGTTCGGCACCCCGGCCACGGCGGCCCAGTAGATCTTGCGCGTGTTACGATGCCGCAGCGCCTCGGACAGGGCGCGGGCCACACGGTCGGTGCGGGCCAGCATCAACAGCCCCGAGGTGTCTTTGTCGAGCCGGTGCACCAGCTTGGGCCGATCTTTGTAGCCGAATTTCAGCGCCTCGGTCAGGCCGTCGACATGCCGATCCCCCTGCCCCGAGCCGCCCTGCGATGGCAGGCCCGCAGGCTTGTTGAGGATGATCAGATGTTCGTCGCGGAAAATCACGCAATCCTGAATCATCTTGGTATCCGCTGCCGATACGCCGTCAGTGGCAGGCCGCGAGGGGGCCGCCCCAGTGGGCAGCGGCGGAATACGGATTTCCATGCCCGGCTCCACCCGGTCAGAGGCTTTGACCCGCCCCCCGTTCACCCGGACCTGACCCGTGCGGCACATCTTTTCCACCGCCCCTTGGGTCACATGCGGAAAACGGCGCTTGAACCAGCGGTCAAGGCGCTGCTCGCCCTCGTCGACCGAGACGGTCAGAAGTTTCACGTCGCTCATGCCAATACCCCGCGCATGGTCAGCGCCCCGGCAATCAGGGCCGCGATGGAAAGAAAAACAGATCCGCCCACATAGAGCGCCGCAAGCCCCGCCTCGCCCCGTTCCCACAGGGTGAAGGCGTCCAGCGAGAAGGCGGAAAACGTGGTGAAGCCGCCCAGAAGCCCGGTCATCAGGAAGGGTGCAAAACGCATCCCCCCCTTATGGGCGAGCACGGCCACCAAGACCCCCATCAGGAAGGAGCCCAGCACATTGACCAGCAGCGTTCCATAGGGAAACCCCTGCCCAAGCGCGCGCATCACCGCGACATTGGTCAGATACCGGGCCGAAGC
>JAQWYA010000214.1 GCA_029254215.1 Pseudorhodobacter sp.
AGCAATTAGTTCTTGGGCAATTTCATTAGCCTCTTCAGGTTCAAAATCTAATGGTAATTCTATATTTTTACCTTCAATATAGATTCTTACCATTCCGTCTGTAGTAGGACCTATTTGTAAATTTGCTGAAATTTGACTTTGTTTATTAATACCCATCTAAAAATTTCCTTAATTTCAATTATTTCCTTAAGTAATTCAACCATTATACTCAAAGCTGCTGTTTAAATTTAAAAAATACCACACTCAAAAGAATAACATAAGTGCTATTGCATAAAAGTGTAAGCCCGTTTATTTGACTTTTGCGTGCCGCCTTAGCTCAGTAGGTTAGAGCGCCTGATTGTGGATCAGGAGGTCCCCCGTTCGAGCCGGGGAGGTGGTACCATTCCTAAAAGCCCGAGCAGAAATGCTCGGGCTTTTTGCGCATTCGGGGTGTCTGCCACTTGGGCAAACCCCGCCCGAGGCCTGCAACGAAAGCCGCGCGCGCAGCTCACTGGCACCGATCCGCAGGGGCTGTTGGCGCCAGATCAGCCCTTTTCCCCGGCTTCCGCTCTGGCTATGGTCGGCGGCCAAGCCGAAGGAAGAATAACCATGAGCCGCGACACCTCCCCCCTGATTTCCCGCCAGATTGCCAGCGAAATTTCGGCCACCCCGGCGCAGGTCGCCGCAGCGGTCGAGCTTTTGGACGGCGGGGCGACGGTGCCTTTCGTGGCGCGCTATCGCAAGGAAGCCACGGGCGGGCTGGATGACACGCAGCTGCGCACACTTTCTGAACGGCTGGCCTATCTGCGGGAGTTGGAGGCGCGGCGCGGGGTGATTCTGGCCTCGATCACCGAACAGGGCAAGCTGACCGATGATCTTGCGGCGGGTATTGCCAAGGCGGTGACCAAGGCCGAGCTGGAGGATTTGTACCTGCCCTTCAAGCCAAAACGCCGGACCCGCGCGATGATTGCGCGCGAAAACGGGCTGGGGCCGCTGGCCGAGGCAATTCTGGCCGACCGGATGGCCGACCCCGAGCAACTGGCGGCTGCCTTCGTGACGCCGGAGGTCGCGGATGTGAAAACCGCGCTGGAAGGCGCGCGCGACATTGTGGCGGAAGGTCTGGCGGAGGATGCGGCGCTTTTGGGCCGTCTGCGCGGGCACATGAAATCGGGCGCGCGGCTGGTGGCGACGGTCGTGGCGGGCAAAGAGGCGGAGGGGACGAAATACTCGGATTATTTCGCGCATTCGGAACCGTGGAGTTCGGCCCCCTCGCACCGCGTTCTGGCGATGCTGCGCGGGCGCAACGAGGGCTTTTTGTCGATTGATCTGGAGATTGATCCCGAGGCCCCGCGCGGCCAAAGCCCGGCCGAGCAGATGGCGGGGGCGGCTTTGGGCTGCAAAGGGCAGGGGCGCGGCGATCTGTGGCTGCGCGAGGCGGCGGCCTGGACCTGGCGGATCAAGCTGAAAACCTCGCTGACGCTTGATCTGATGGCCGAAATCCGCGACCGCGCCGAGGAAGAGGCGATCCGCGTTTTTGCGCGCAACCTCAAGGACTTGCTGCTGGCGGCTCCGGCAGGCGGCAAGGCCACGATGGGGCTTGATCCGGGCATCCGCACGGGCGTGAAGGTGGCGGTTATCGACCCCACGGGCAAGGTGCTGGACACGGCGACGGTCTATCCCTTCCAGCCCAGAAATGAGGCGTGGGCAGCGCAGGTGGAACTGGCGCGGCTGATCGGCAAACACGGGGTCAAGCTGATCGCTATCGGCAATGGCACGGCCAGCCGCGAGACCGAAAAGCTGGTGGCCGATCTTCTGGCGGTCTTGCCCGCAACGGGGCCGAAACCCGTCAAGGTGATCGTGTCAGAGGCGGGGGCTTCGGTCTATTCGGCCTCGGAACTGGCCGCTAGGGAGTTTCCGGGCCTCGATGTATCGCTGCGGGGCGCGGTTTCCATTGCGCGGCGGCTGCAAGACCCGCTGGCGGAATTGGTCAAGATCGAACCGAAGGCGATTGGCGTCGGCCAATATCAGCATGACGTCGATCAGCACCGCTTGGGCCGGAGCCTTGAGGCGGTGGTGGAAGATGCGGTGAACGCGGTCGGGGTGGATCTGAACACGGCCTCGGCGCCCCTGCTGGCGCGGGTGTCGGGCGTGGGACCGGGTCTGGCGGAGGCGATTGTGGCCCATCGGGATGCGAACGGCCCGTTTCAGAAACGCCGCGATCTGCTGAAGGTCGCGCGGCTTGGCCCCAAGGCGTTCGAGCAGGCGGCAGGGTTCTTACGCATCGCGGGCGGGGCGGAGCCGCTGGATGGCTCCTCCGTCCACCCCGAAGCCTATGATCTTGCGCGCCGCATCGTGGCGGCCTGTGGGCGCGACCTGCGCTCGGTCATGGGCTCGCCGCAACTGGCGGCCCTCGATCCGCGCGATTTCACCGATGACCGCTTTGGCCTGCCCACGGTGCGCGATATTCTGGCGGAACTGGAAAAGCCCGGCCGCGATCCGCGCCCCGAGTTCCGGACGGCCAGTTTCGCCGAAGGGGTCAATGATATCAAAGACCTGAAGCCCGGAATGCTGCTGGAAGGTACGGTCACAAACGTCGCCGCCTTTGGCGCATTCGTGGATATCGGCGTGCATCAGGATGGCTTGGTGCATGTCAGCCAACTCGCCGATCGCTTTGTCAAAGACCCGCATGAGGTGGCCAAAGCCGGCGATGTCGTTAAGGTCCGGGTGGTCGAGGTGGATGCGCCGCGCAAACGCATCGGTCTCACGATGAAGAAAGACAGCGCCGAGGCCCGCGAGCAGGCCGCAGATCGCGCCGCGGCCCCCGCCAATCCCCGTCCGCGTGGCGCGTCAGGTGCAAAACAGATGGCGTCCCCGCCGCCAAGCCCGTCAGCCTCCAACCCATTCGCCGACGCCTTGCGCGACAAGTTCAACAAGGGGCGCTGACCCAATCCCCTTCATCTGTTCAAAAATATCCTCGGGGGTCGGGGGGCAGACAGCCCCCCGTCCTGTCCTGACAACTTGCCCGCGGCCTTTACTGCGTGCCGCGCCAGCGCCAGAAAAACACCGCCCTGAACGCCAGAAGCGCCACAATCCCATAGGGCATCGCAATCGCGCTCTCGACAATTGCCCCCGCGCAGGCCCCGGCAACCGCGCCCGTCAAAAGGGCCGGGACACATCCGAACCAGCCATCGCGCAGCAAAAGCCACAGAATTGGCAGCGCAAGGCCCCAGCCCACCCAAGCATAGATCGGCGAAAAGATCATCGTCATCGCCGCCAGATACAGCGTCAACTGCACCTCGGCAGGGGCAAACAGCGCCAAGCCCCGGTTCAGCGCGATCAAAAACCACCCCAGAACCAGAGGGGTTGCCCAGACAATCGCCACCGACCCCAGCAACAGCCGCCACGGTACCGGCTGCAGGGGCGGCGAGCGGAGCCACATCAGGCGGCAGAGCCCCCGACCGTCAGCCCGCCGATCAACAGGCTGGGCTGCCCCACGCCCACTGGCACCCATTGGCCCGCCTTCCCGCAATTGCCGATGCCGGGATCAAGCTTCATGTCATTGCCAATCGCGCGGATCTGTTTCAGCGCGGTGGCCCCGTCCCCGATCAGGGTGGCGCCTTTCACCGGGGCGCCGACGACGCCATTCTGCACCCGGTAGGCCTCGGTGCAGGAAAACACGAATTTCCCATTGGTGATATCAACTTGCCCGCCGCCAAAGCCAACGGCATAGATACCATCCTTCAGCCCGGCCAGAATATCCGCCGGATTGGCCTCTCCGCCCAGCATATAGGTGTTGGTCATGCGCGGCATCGGGATATGCGCATGGCTTTCCCGCCGCCCGTTGCCTGTGGGGGCGACCCCCATCAGACGCGCGTTTTGGCGGTCCTGCATATAGCCCACCAGCACACCATCCTCGATCAGCACATTCTTGGCCGAGGGCGTGCCCTCATCATCGACCGAGATCGATCCGCGCCGATCCGGGATCGTGCCGTCATCCAGTACCGTGACGCCGCGCGCTGCGATCTGCTGGCCCATAAGCCCCGCAAAAGCGGAGGTTTTCTTGCGGTTGAAATCGCCTTCCAGCCCATGCCCGATGGCCTCGTGCAGCAAGATGCCCGGCCAGCCCGCGCCCAGCACCACATCCATCGTGCCAGCCGGGGCGGGGACAGCGTCGAGGTTCACAAGGGCGATCCGCAGCGCTTCGCGGGCAACGCCCTGCCAATGCGCGGGCTCCATCAGCCTTGCCAAGCCATAGCGCCCGCCGCCGCCCATGCCGCCGCTTTCGCGCCGGCCGTTCTGCTCCACGATGACCGAGATGTTCAATCGCGCCATCGGCCGGATGTCCGACAGCCGCAGGCCCTCGGGGCGCAGGATTTCGACCTCTTGCAGCCCTGCCGCGATGGTGGCCGAGACCTGAATGATGCGCGGGTCCAGCGCGCGGGTGAAGGCGTCGATCTCTTTCAAGAGGTCGATCTTCCCGGCAAAGCTGGCATCCGCCATCGGGTCGGCATCGGTGTAAAGCTTAACATTGGTGCCCTTGGGTGGGTCGGCCAGCGTGCCGCCGCCCGCGCCCACGGCCAGACGCGCGGTTTCAGAGGCGCGGTTCAGCGCCGCCTGTGAGATTTCGGTGGAATGGGCATAGCCCGCCACCTCGCCCCGCACCGCGCGCAGCCCGAAGCCTTCGGAGGCGTCGTAGCTTGCGTTTTTCACCCGTCCATCATCGAGCACAATCGCCTCGGAGCGGCGACGTTCCAGAAAAAGCTCGCCGTCATCGGCGCCTTGGGTGGCCGCGCGCAGGGTGGCTAGGGCGGCTGCTTCGTCGAGAAGCTGCTCAAAAGGGCGGAAAGGGGCATCACTCATCGCGAAATTCCTTGATTCAGATCAAACGGCGTCCCTTTGCCGCAATGGTTTCTCTTGTCGTCTTGGGCTTAATATGGTTTCACCCCATCAGGAAACAACGGGATTCTGCCTGAAACACGGGGAACCCCAATCGCGGGCGCTGAGATCCGCACAAACGAACGGGATATGCATATGCGCATCATGACAGGTCTTTCCGGCATCGCCGCTAGTTTTGGAACCCTTGGCCTCGCCGGAATGGCTTGGGCGCAGGATTTGGAAGTCGTGGGTCGCCCCATTGACGGGCTGACCGGGTTTCAACCCGCCGCTACGGAACTGGCGCGCGATCTTCAGTGGCTGGACCATATGCTGCTGATCGTCATCACGATCATCACGCTGTTCGTGACGGGTTTGCTGCTTTGGGTGGCTTTCCGCTACAGCGAAAAGCGCAACAAGGTGCCTGCAACCTTCACGCACAACAGCCCGCTGGAAGTGGCGTGGACGATTGTGCCGATCGTGATCCTTGTGTTCATCGGGGCTTTCTCGCTTCCGGTTCTGTTCAAGCAGCAGGAAATCCCGGCGGGCGACATCAATATCAAGGTGACCGGCTACCAGTGGTACTGGGGCTATGAGTATCAGGACGAAGGCTTTGCTTTTGACAGCTTCCTTCTGGACAAGTCGGCCTTGGTTGAGGCTGGCTATCAGGAAAGCGATTACCTGCTGGCCACCGACACTGCCGTTGTGGTGCCGATTGGCAAGACCGTTGTGATGCAGGTGACGGGTGCGGACGTGATCCACTCCTGGACGATCCCGGCCTTTGGCGTGAAGCAGGATGGCGTTCCCGGACGTCTGGCCCAGCTTTGGTTCAAGGCCGAGCGTGAGGGCGTCTATTTCGGCCAGTGTTCCGAGCTTTGCGGCAAGGACCATGCCTATATGCCGATCACGGTGAAGGTTGTCTCGGAAGCGGCTTATGCCGAGTGGCTGGAGCAGGCGAAGGCAGAATATGCCGGGATCTCGACCCCGCTGAACGTCGCTTCGGCAGACTGAGACCTATGTGACCAATCGGGGGGCGGGGGCGCTTGCCCTCTCCCCTCTGGCGACCAAAGGACGAGAATCGCATGACCGATACACGGGCAGACACCACGCGCGACATGGACCAGATGGCTGAGGCCAGCTTTGGCGATTACGTTGCCCTGCTCAAACCGCGGGTGATGTCTTTGGTCGTGTTTACGGCTTTGGTCGGTGTGCTGGTTGCGCCGACCCCGATGCATCCGTTTCTGGCGATGACCTCGATCCTGTTTATTGCGCTGGGGGCAGGGGCCTCGGGTGCGCTGAACATGTGGTGGGACGCCGATATTGACGCGGTGATGAAGCGCACCGCGCGCCGTCCGGTGCCTGCGGGCAAGGTCAAACCGGGCGAGGCTTTGGGCGTCGGCATGGCGCTGAGCGGGATCTCGGTTGTGATGCTGTGGCTGGCGGCCAATCTGGTGTCGGCCTTGCTGCTGGCCTTCACGATCTTTTTCTATGCCGTTGTCTATTCGATGTGGCTCAAACGCTCGACCCCGCAGAACATCGTGATCGGTGGCGCGGCGGGGGCCTTCCCTCCGATGATCGGCTGGGCGGTTGCGACGGGCGGCGTGTCGGTGGAAAGCGTGCTGATGTTCGCGCTGATCTTCATGTGGACGCCGCCGCATTTCTGGGCTTTGGCGCTGTTCATGAAGGAAGATTATTCCAACGCAGGCGTGCCGATGTTGACCGTGACGCATGGGCGCAAATCGACCCGCACGCATATTCTGGTTTACACGATCCTGCTGGCCCCGGTTGCGATTGGGGCGGCCTTCACCTCTATTGGCGGGCCGATCTATCTGGCGACCGCGCTGGTTCTGAACGCGGGCTTCCTGCTGGGCGCGTGGCGGATCTGGCGGCGCGATGAGGTCCAGGCCGAGGCTGATAAATACGCCGTTGAAAAGCAGGTCTTCCGCTTTTCGCTTTACTATCTGTTCTTGCATTTCGGGGCGTTTCTGGCCGAAGCGGCCCTGCGCCCCTATGGTATCGGAGGCTGGTAAGACATGGCTTTTCGCGAAGAGCATGAGATTCACAAGCGTCGGTTCGGCCGCAATCTGGGCGTTGGGCTGACCTTGGCGCTGTTCATCGGCATCGTGTTCGGCCTGACGGTCGTCAAAGTCACGAGCGTGGGGCAGATGCAGGGGTTTGACCATGTGCTGCGCCCGGAACTTCTGCCGAAAGAGGGGGCCGCAAAGCCATGACCCCCATTCAAAAGACCGCAGCCCAATTGAGCGCCGTGGCCTTGGTCATGGTGTCGCTGTCTTTCGCGGCTGTCCCGTTCTACGACTGGTTTTGCCGGGTGACAGGCTTTGGCGGCACCACGGCGCAAGCCAGCGCCGGTTCTGACGTGATTCTGGATCAGACGATCACCGTGCGGTTCGATGGCTCCAAAGAACGCGGGATGCCGTGGGAGTTTCGCCCGATGGAGCGGCAGATGGAGCTGCGCCTTGGCGAAACCGGGCTGGCCTTTTACGAGGCTTACAACCCCACGGACCGCGTTGTGGCCGGGACTGCCAGCTATAACGTGACGCCGGATGCCTCGGGCGGGTATTTCACCAAGATCGACTGTTTCTGCTTTACCATGCAGGTTTTGCAGCCCGGAGAACGGGTGCTGATGCCCGTGACCTTCTATGTTGACCCGGAAATCGTGAACGACCGCGAAGGCAAATTCGTCAAGGTCATCACGCTGTCCTATACTTTCCACGAAACGGATCTGCCCGAAGATGAGCAGGCCGCCCTTGCCCCGGCAACGTCCGGCGCGGTAAACTAACCATAAACCAGCGCCGTGAAAGCGGCGAGGGACGCAAAATAAACGAGGGAACGACCACATGGCCCACGCCAAGAACCACGATTACCATATTCTTCCGCCCTCCATCTGGCCTCTGATGGGGGCTGTGGGTGCGTTTATCATGCTGTTCGGATCGGTGCTTTGGATGCACGGGTCTGGCCCATGGATGGGGCTGATAGGCCTTGTCATGGTGCTTTATGTGATGTTCGCCTGGTGGTCCGAAGTGGTCAAGGAAAGCCAGATCGGTGATCATACGCCGGTTGTGGCGATTGGCCTGCGCTATGGCTTCATCATGTTCATCATGTCCGAAGTGATGTTCTTTGCCGCCTGGTTTTGGACCTTCTTCAAGCATGCCATGTATCCGATGGGCCCGATGAGCCCCGCCGTGGATGGTGTCTGGCCGCCTGCCGGGATTGAGACGTTTGATCCCTGGCACCTGCCGCTGATCAACACGCTGATCCTGCTCTGCTCGGGTGCTGCGGCGACTTGGGCGCACCATGCGCTGGTGCATGAGAACAACCGCAAGGACATGAAGAACGGGCTTATTCTAGCGGTTCTGCTGGGCGCTTTGTTCACCGTGTTCCAAGTCTATGAATACAGCCACGCCGCCTTTGGCTTTGCCGGCAACATCTATGGCGCGGCCTTCTTCATGGCGACCGGGTTCCACGGCTTCCACGTCTTCATCGGCACGATCTTCCTGCTGGTGTGCTATTTCCGCGTGCGGGCCGGGCATTTCACGCCCGAGCGTCATATCGGGTTTGAGGCGGCGGCTTGGTACTGGCACTTCGTGGACGTGGTCTGGCTGTTCCTCTTTGCCGCGATTTACGTCTGGGGCCAGTAAAGCCAAAGGGGCGGGGGTCACGCCCGCCCTGTGACGAAAGCGCAAAGCGCGGGCCGCAAGGGCCGCGCTTTTGCATTTACCCTTCTGATTGAGGCTGCTTTTCTGATGACACGCCGGATGATTGTTCCGCTTCTTTTCGGGTTGGCGGGGGTGGCTGTCTTGCTGTCTTTGGGCTTTTGGCAGATGCAGCGCCTTGCCTGGAAAGAGGGTGAGTTGGCCCGGATTGACGCGCGGATCATCGACGCGCCTGTCGCCTTGCCTTTGACCGCCGATCCGGTCGCAGATGAATATCTGCCTGTCACCGCCAAGGGCCGCTTTACCGGCGAGATGCTGGACGTTCTGGTCAGCCGCAAGCAGATCGGGGCGGGGTTTCGGGTGATCTCGGTTCTGGAAACCGAAGATGGTCGCCGGGTTCTGGTGGATCGCGGCTTTCTGGAGGAGGCCGCGCGCGGGCTGCCCCGCGAAACCACGGATATTGAGGTGACGGGCAACCTGCTTTGGCCCGATGAGGTGGATGGGTTCACGCCCGAGCCTGATGCCACCCGCGGGATCTGGTTTGCGCGCGATCTGCCCGCGATGGCCGCAGCGCTTCAAGCCGAGCCGATGCTGATCATCGCCCGGTCCGACAGCGGCGATATGATCGAACCTTTGCCGGTGGACAGTTCGCACATCCCGAATGACCATTTGAACTATGCAATCACATGGTTTTCGCTTGCGGTTGTCTGGGCGGGGATGACACTTCTTTTACTCTGGCGTATCAGGCGTCGATTGGAATGATGGGGGGCGCCATGCGCTATATCTCGACACGGGGTCAGGCCCCGGTTCTGAGTTTCGCGGAAGCGATGATGACGGGGCTTGCGCGCGATGGCGGGCTTTATGTGCCCGAAGCCGTGCCGACCATGACGGAAACTGAGATCGCCGCGCTGGCGGGCCTGCACTATGAGGAACTCGCCTTCCGGGTCATGTGGCCGTTTCTGGGCGATACCTTCGCCGAAGACGAATTCCGCAGCCTTCTGGCCAAGGCCTATGCGCCCTTTGGCCATGCCGCGCGCGCGCCCTTGGTGCAGCTGGGCCCCAATCATTTCCTGATGGAGCTGTTCCACGGCCCGACGCTGGCGTTCAAGGATTTCGCCATGCAGTTGATCGGCCAGATGATGCAGGCCGTTTTGTCGAAAAGCGGTGAGCGGATCACGATTGTGGGGGCTACCTCGGGCGATACCGGCTCGGCGGCGATGGAGGCGTTTCGCGGCCTTTCCAATGTCGATCTGTTCATCCTCTTCCCGCATGGGCGGGTGTCTGAGGTGCAGCGCCGCCAGATGACGACGCCGTCAGAAGCCAACGTCCATGCCATCGCGATGAGCGGCGATTTCGACGATTGTCAGGCCCGCGTGAAGGATATGTTCAACGATTTCGATTTCCGCGACGGGGTGCGTCTGGCGGGGGTCAACTCGATCAACTGGGCGCGGGTTCTGGCGCAGGTGGTTTATTTCTTCCATGCCTCGCTGGCCTTGGGCGGGCCGCAGCGCAAAGTGTCCTTCACCGTGCCGACGGGGAATTTCGGGGATATTTTCGCGGGCTATATCGCGCAGAAAATGGGCTTGCCGATTGAAAAGCTGGTGATCGCCACAAACCAGAACGACATTCTGGACCGGGCGATCAAAAGCGGGGCCTATGTGACGGATGGGGTGAAGCCGTCGATCAGCCCGTCGATGGATATTCAGGTCTCCTCCAACTTTGAGCGGGCCTTGTTCGATGCTTATGGCCGCGACGGGGCGGCGGTTTCGGCGCTGATGGCAGAGCTGAAGTCGGGCGGGTTCCACATCAGCCAAGGCGCGCTGGAGATGCTGCGCAGCACCTTCGCCTCGGGTCGCTGTGATGAGGCTGAAACCCGCGATACGATTCGCCACGCCTTTACCGCGACGGGAGAGATCTTGTGCCCGCATTCCGCCGTGGGCGTGAAAGTGGCTGAAGAGCATCTGGGGGCCGCGCCGATGGTGACGCTCGCCACCGCGCATCCGGCGAAATTCCCCGATGCGGTGGAGGCTGCGATGGGCACCCGCCCCGCCTTGCCGCCGCGCATGGCCGATTTGTTTGACCGGGAGGAGCGGATGACGCGCCTGCCCAATGACCTGAGCCTGCTGCAAAACTTCATCCGTGAAAGGATCGCCAATTGACGAGCCGCCTGACGACGCTGCCCAACGGGTTTCGGATTGTGACAGAGGCGATGCCGGGGCTGCAATCGGCCTCGGTCGGGATTTGGGTGACGGCAGGCGGGCGGCATGAACGGGCCGAGCAGAACGGCATCGCGCATTTCCTTGAACATATGGCGTTCAAAGGCACCAAGACCCGATCCAGCCTGCAAATCGCAGAGGCGATTGAAGATGTCGGCGGCTATATCAACGCCTATACCAGCCGCGAGATGACCGCCTATTACGCGCGGGTTCTGGCCGGGGATGTGGCGCTGGCGGTCGATGTGATCAGCGATATCCTGTTGAACCCCGTGCTGGACCCCGCCGAGATCGAGGTGGAGCGTCATGTGATTCTGCAGGAAATCGGGCAGGCGCTGGATACGCCCGACGATATCATTTTCGACTGGCTGCAAGAGGCAAGCTATCCTGACCAGCCTTTCGGACGGTCAATCCTTGGCCCGGCAGAGCGGGTTTCCAGCTTTACCCGCGCCGATCTGTCGGGCTTTGTGGCCGATCACTATAGCCCCGACAATATGATCCTGTCGGCGGCGGGTGCGGTGGATCACGATGCGATTGTGGCTCAGGCGGAGGCGCTGTTTGGCGCGCGCAAGCCTGCGGGTCAGGCGTTGATCCAGCCCGCGCGGTTCCAAGGCTCGGAACGGCGCGAGGTGAAGGCGCTGGAGCAGGTGCATTTCGCGCTGTCCTTCGACGCGCCGGGCTACCGTGCGCCCGATGTCTACACCGCGCAGATCTATGGGATGGCGATGGGCGGCGGCATGTCGAGCCGCCTGTTCCAGAAGATCCGCGAAGAGCGGGGTCTGTGCTATTCGATCTTCGCGCAATCGGGGGCCTATGAGGATGCGGGCCAGATCACGATCTATGCCGGGACGTCCGAGGCTGAGATTGGCGATCTGACGCAGCTGACGATTGACGAGTTGAAGCGCGCCAGCGGGGATATGACCGAAGCCGAGGTGGCCCGCGCCCGCGCCCAGTTGAAAGCCGGGATGCTGATGGGGCTGGAAAGCCCATCAAGCCGGGCGGAGCGTCTGGCGCGGTTGCTGTCGATCTGGGGTCGGGTGCCGGGGGCCGAGGAAGCCGTTGAAAAGATTGACGCCGTGACGGTGGAAGGCGTGCGCGCCTATGCCGAGGTCATGGTGCAGTCTGACGCGGCGCTGGCGCTTTACGGCCCCGTCACGCAGGCCCCCGGACTGGAGGATATCCGCGCCGGGCTGGCCGCCTGATGCTGACGCTGCGCCGCAAGATCAAGATCGAGGCGGAGCGCATGACCCTGCGCCTGCCGCAGCATAGCGACTGGCAGGCCTGGGCCAATCTGCGCGATGAAAGCGCGGATTTCCTGCAACCCTGGGAGCCGGTCTGGTCTTCGGATCATCTCTCGCGGCGGGCCTTTACCAACAGGGTCTATTGGGCCGCGCGGGCCAAGGCGCAGGGAACGGCGCTGCCGCTGATGATGATCCGGCGCGAGGATCAGGCGCTGTTGGGGGCGATCACGCTGGACAATATCCGCCGGGGTCCGGCGCAGGCCGCCACATTGGGCTATTGGATGGGGCATCGCTACATTCGTCACGGCTATATGCGCGAGGCTATTCAGGCGGTGGTGCATCATGCCTTCACCACGCTGGATCTGAGCCGGGTCGAGGCCGCCTGCCTGCCGGAAAACGCGGCCTCTCGGGGCGTGCTGGAGAAGACGGGCTTCAAATATGAAGGCGTGGCCCAAAGCTATCTGCAAATCGCGGGGCGTTGGCGCAACCATGTGCTTTACGCCAATCTGCGCGGGGATCGGCGTGGGCGGACGGATATCGGCTGATTTTTGGGCTAAAGGCCGGGGCCACCGGGCAGCTTACGCGGAAGTGAAGGCCGTGGCGCGCGGCAAAGCGTGACAAATGCCGATCTTGTCCTAGAGTTTTGGGCAGGAGGTACCGCCGATGATCCGACTGTCCCTGATTGCGATGCTGTTCGCCCTTCCCGCCGCAGCCCAAGATCGAATTCCCAGCCATTGCCTTGCCTTTGCCGATGCGGGCCAGCCGCAGATCCACCGCGCGAGCTTCACCGCGCCCGTGGCGGAGGGCGAGGTGCGGATCCGCTATCTGGATCACGCCAGTTTTGCGCTGCGCACGCCTGAAGGCCGGGTGGCGGTGACCGATTATACCGGATTTATCGGCGGCACCGATCTGGTGCCGGATGTGGTGACGATGAACAACGCTCATTCCACGCATTGGACATCGCGACCCGACCCGCGCATCCCGCATGTCCTTGAGGGGTGGGATGATCTGACCGGCAGCGCGATGCATGAGCTGGATCTGGGCGAGATGCTGATCCGCAACGTGCCGACCGACACGCGCAGCTATGGTTCTGTGCGCAAGGATGGCAACTCGATCTTCATTTTTGAGGTGGCGGGGCTGTGCATCGGCCATCTGGGCCATTTGCACCATATCCCCGATGAGGCGCAATTTGCCGCGATCGGGCGGCTGGATGTGCTGATGGTCCCGGTGGATGGCGGCTATACGCTGGATCTGGCCTCGATGATGGGGGTGGTGCGGCGGCTGAAATCTTCGGTCGTGCTGCCGATGCATTGGTTCTCGGGCGCGTCGCTGGAGGTGTTTCTGGCCGAAATGGGCAGCGAGTTCGAAGTCGTGCGCCCCGAAATCAGCCAGATCGACCTGTCGCTGAGCCGCCTTCCCTCAAAGCCCACGATCATCGTTCTGGAGCCGGATTTGCTGCCCTAGGGGCTTTCGCAAGGCGGGGCCTTTGGCTAGGAACAAGGGCGAAAAAGGGGGCCGCCGATGCTGAATGATGTGACATCCGAGTTTCTGGACAAGCTGGCAGCGCTGCTGCCCCCCGACACATTGCGCAGCCCCGAGCCGCGCTATCTGACCGAGCCGCGCGGGCAGTGGGAAGGCCGGGCGGCGGTGGTGGCCCTGCCGCGCAACGTCGAGGAAGTCTCGGTCCTGCTGGCTGCCTGCAATGAGGCGCAGGTTCCGGTGATCCCGATGGGGGGAGGCACCGGGCTTGTGGGCGGGCAGTTGGCCCCTGATGGTCCAGCGCCCCTGATCCTGTCGCTGGAACGGATGCGGGCGGTGCGGGCGGTTTATCCGGAAGAAAACGTGATGATCGTCGAGGCAGGCGCCACGCTTTGGGAGGCGCAGCAGGCGGCAGACGAAGCCGGGCGGCTGTTTCCCTTGTCGCTGGCCTCGGAAGGCTCGGCACGGATTGGCGGGGTTCTGGCGACCAATGCGGGCGGCGTGACGGTGCTGCGCTACGGCAATATGCGCGATCTGTGTCTGGGGCTGGAGGCCGTGATGCCCGATGGCACGATCTGGCACGGGCTGAAACGTCTGCGCAAGGACAACACCGGCTATGATCTGCGCAACCTTCTGGTTGGGGCTGAAGGCACGCTGGGGGTGATCACGGCGGCGAGCCTGAAGCTGTCGCCGATCCCGGCGGGGATGGGCACGGCGCTGTTTGTGGTGGAAAGCCCGCGCGCGGCGCTGGACTTGCTGGCGATGGCGCAGGCGCGGCTTGGGGGGCTGGTTTCGGCCTTTGAGATCATCAGCGGGATGGGGCTCGATTTTCTGGCCGAGACGATGCCCGAAATCCGCCAGCCCTTTGCGGATCACCCGGATTGGACGGTGCTGATCGATCTGGGCCTGCCCGAAGGGCTGAACCCGCAAGAGGCGCTGGAAGCCCTGTTCGAGGAGGCTGCCGAGGCGGGGCTGGTTTCGGACGGGGTGATCGCGCAATCGAAGGGGCAGCGGGCCGATTTCTGGTCGATCCGTGAGAATATTCCCTCGGCGAACCGCAAGATCGGCGCGATTTCAAGTCAGGATATCTCGCTTCCGCTGGGGTTGGTGGCGGAGTTCATCGATCATGCGGGGCCTGCCTTGGCAAAACTGGGCGACTGGCGGATCAACTGTTTCGGCCATCTGGGCGATGGAAACCTGCATTACAACGTCTTTCCGGTGTCGGGGCAAAGCCCTGCGCAGCATGAAAATGCCCGCGATGCGATCAAGACCTGCTTGCATGACCTCACGCATGCGCTGGGTGGATCGGTGAGCGCGGAACACGGGATCGGGCGGTTGAAAGTCGCGGACCTAGAGAAATACGGCGACCCGACAAAGCTGGCGGCGATGCGGGCGATCAAATCCGCGCTGGACCCGAAAGGGATCATGAACCCCGGTGCCGTTTTGCGCATGGCGTGACCGCTGGGTCGATTGCGTAGACTCCGCCGGGATGATCGTGAAGGCCCCGCCGGGATGATTGGGAAAGCCCCGCCGGGGCTACCCGACGGGGGTTGGGGGTTTTAGTCTTTTGCAAGCAGCGCCCGGTTGGGCCGGACCTCTTTTGTGTAGGCTGATTCTGTTACCAAAGGCTTACCCGCAGCCGTCAGAGCCCCTCAAAAGCGCAAAGCGCATGCACATCCATGCCCATCGCCTCCAGCCGTTTGCGCCCGCCCAGATCGGGCAGGTCAACGACGAAGGCGCAACCGACCACCTCGGCCCCGAGCCGCTCGATCAGTTTGATCCCGGCTTCGGCGGTGCCGCCCGTGGCCAGAAGATCGTCGACCAGAAGCACCTTCTGGCCGGGGAAAAACGCGTCGTCATGCACCTCAACCACGGCCTCGCCATATTCGAGGGCGTAGCTTTGTTCGATGGTCTTGCCGGGCAGCTTGCCCTTTTTGCGGATCGGCACGAAGCCGGTGGACAGTTGATGCGCCACCGCCCCGCCCAGAATGAAGCCGCGCGCCTCCAGCCCTGCAACGGCGTCAAACCGCAGGCCCGCATAGGGGTGCAGCAACTGGTCGATCGCCATGCGAAAGCCCCGCGCATCCGCAAAAAGCGTGGTCACATCGCGAAACAGGATGCCTTCATGCGGAAAGTCGGGAATGGTGCGGATGTAATCCTTGACGGTTTTGGCCATGGTCGCCCTTTTCGGTCTGGTCATTTGGGGTAAAGCATTCGGAGGATGGCAGCATCCTGCCCGCGGATTTTGGTGGTGGCATTGCTGTCCTGCGACAGGATGGAGCGGCCCTCATACCTGCGGTTTTCGATGTCGAACCGGAAGCCGAGGGATTGGAACACCTCCTCCAGCACCACGGATTTCAGGTCGGCATATGTGATCTGGTAGGAAATCAGCACGGTGGCCTGCGTCAGATCGCGGTTTCCCACCCACCAGACGTAATTATAGCCCACGCCGATCTTCTCGCCATCGTTGACATCGGGGATGCCTTTGGTCCGCCCGCCTTCACGGATGGGAACGCGCCGCACGATGATATTGGCGCGGCGCAGGGCATCGTTGCGGGTGAGGCGAACGGCAGAGCCTGCGGCGTTGATCTCGGCAATGGCGGCGTCCAGCGCGTCCGAGACGGCCTTGGCCTTTTTCGGGGGCATCCCCCCCGGATCGCTGGTCAGGGCGACCGATATTTTCGGATTGCGCCAGCGGACGGTTGGCCCCTGACACGGCCCGCCAACCCGCGCGCCACAGGTCGCGAGCCGGAAGAAATCCTTGTCAGACAGGAGGCCGCGCGCGGGAACGCCGTCTCCGGCCCATGTCGGCCCGGCAGCGCTTCCTGCGATCCAGACCGCCCCAGCCATCATCCAACCCAAAAGGGCCAGCAGGCGGATCACAACACGCGCCCTGCGATGCTGCGCAATTTCTTCAGCAGCTCGGGGTCGCGGGCTTCGGGGGCGGTCATGATCGCATGATCCAGCGCGTGATCGCAGCCTTGCGGGCAGGCGGCCTGTTCGGGGCCAAGCGCGCCGGGAAGTCCCGCGATCATCGCCTTGGCATGGCCGGAATTGGCCGTCAGCGTCGCGATCACGGCCGAGACATCGACCGCGCCGTGATCTTCGTGCCAGCAGTCGAAATCGGTGACCATGGCGACCGAGGCGTAGCACAGCTCTGCCTCACGGGCGAGTTTGGCTTCGGGCATATTGGTCATCCCGATGACATCCGCGCCCCAACTGCGATACATCCGCGATTCCGCGAGGGTGGAAAACTGCGGCCCTTCCATCGCAAGATAAGTGCCGCCGCGATGGACGCGCACGCCTTGCGCCTGCCCGGCACAGGCCGCCCCCAGCCGGTCGCAGGTCGGATGCGCGACCGAGACATGCGCCACGCAGCCCGCGCCGAAAAAGGATTTTTCCCGCGCGAAGGTGCGGTCGATGAATTGATCGACGATCACGAAATCGCCCGGCGCATAATCGGCCCGCAAGGACCCGCAGGCAGAGACGGAAATCACCTCGGTGCAGCCCAGAATTTTCAGCGCCGCGATATTGGCGCGGTAGGGCACATCGGTGGGGCTAAGGCGGTGGCCGCGCCCGTGCCGGGGCAAAAAGGCCATGGCGACGCCGTTAAGCCGTCCGACAAGGATCTGATCTGAGGGCGCGCCCCATGGGGTTTTGACCTTGATCCAGCTTGCGCCTTCAAACCCGTCTATCCCATACAGGCCAGACCCGCCAATCACGCCGATCATGCGTTGCATCTGCCTCTCCTTCTGGCTGTCGCGTCACAGGATAGGCTGCGCGCTGCGGCGCGAAAAGCCCCTTCTTTCCCCCTTCAACCGGTTGAATCATTTGCCTGCCCCGATCTGTCATGCTAGGCGCGCAAACGGGTTTTTACGGGGGGTCGCCTTGTACCAGCTGGAAGAAGAGACCGAGGCCGATTGGTGGGAGGTGGAGGCGCTTTACGATCTGTGCTTTGCGCCGGGTCGGACAGCGCTGTCTTCCTATCGGCTGCGCGATGGCGTGCCGACGGTTGCGCCCCTGTGCCTTGTGATGCGCGATGCTGATGGAAATCTGGCGGCCGCGATCCGCTATTGGCCCGCCGAGGTCGCTGAACAGGATATTTTGCTGCTGGGCCCCATCGCCGTGCACCCGACCCGTCAGGGGGAAGGTTTGGGCGCGCTGTTGATCTCGGAAAGTCTGGCAGAGGCGCGGCGGCTGGGGTGGGAGCGGGTTCTGCTGGTGGGCGATGCGCCCTATTACCGCCGCTTCGGGTTTCGCAAGCTGGAAGGCGTGGTGATGCCGCCCCCCACCAACCCCGAGCGGGTGCTGGGGTTTGAGCTGGTCCGCGGCGCTTGGGCCGGGGTGGCTGGGGACGTGACCCGCGCCACGGCCTGAGCCCATGCCCCGTGTCGCGCGGCGCTTGTCGCTGGGCCGGGGCCATCCTACATTAAGCCTATGGCAAAAACGCTGGCCCCTCCGCTTCCTGCAGTGCTGAGCCCCGATCCGGGGCCAGAGATCAAGGCTTTGGCCAAGCGCAGCCTTGCCGCGAATGGCCCCTTGATGCGCCTCGTGAACCGTCTGGGTGGCGGGATCGAGGATCAGATGGCGAATTTGCCGACGGGCCTGCGCAGCCGGATCGAATCTGTTACCGAAGCTGCGCTGTTGCGGGCGGTGTCCGTGGCCCATCAGGGCCGCCGTGCGCCCGATCTGGGGCCGCGCGCCGCCCCGGCGCTCGCGGCACTGACCGGGGCTATGGGCGGGGCCGGGGGGCTGGCCACGGCGCTGGTTGAATTGCCGGTGACGGTGACGGTGATCCTGCACAGCATCCTGCGCGCCGCCGAGGCAGAGGGCTTTGACACTGATCTGCCCGAAGTGCGGGCCGAGGCGCTGCGGGTGCTCAGTTCCGGCGGGCCTTTGGCGGATGATGACGGGGTGAACACCTCGTTTCTGGGGGCGCGGCTGACGCTGACAGGGGCGGCGGTTCAAAAGATCCTTGCCAAGGTCGTGCCGAAATTCGCCGCAGCGATCAGCCAGAAGCTTGCAGCACAGACGGTGCCGGTGCTGGGGGCCGTGGCGGGGGCTGCGCTGAACACGGCTTTCGTGACCTATTACCGCGAACTGGCCCATATCCGCTTTGCCCTGCTGCGGCTGAGCGTGTTGCATGGGGCCGAACCCGTGCGCCGGGCCTTTGAGGCAGAGACCGCCGCGCTGCGTCTGACCAAGCGCTAGACCGCTGTCGCGGATCGGGCCGGTTTTGGTCTATTCGGGCTGCGGCGAGGTGATGCCGTAGCGGTTCATCTTGTCGCTGAGCGTGCGGCGCGGCAGGCCAAGCGCCTGGGCTGCGCGCTCGCGGGCACCGAAAGCGCGCTCCAGTGCTGCGCGGATTTCACGGGCTTCAAATTCCGCGACACGTTCGGGCAGGGTGGCCCCGTTGGGCAGATCCTGCGCGCGGGCCGGGCCGAGGCCAAGCGCGTGGCGTTCTGCGGCGGCTTTCAACTCGCGCACATTTCCGGGCCAGTCATGGCGCATTAGATCGCCGCGCAGGGCAAAGCCAATTTGCGGTTCGGGGCGGCCATGGCGGCGGGCGGCCTCCAGCGCGTAATGGGCAAATATCAGCGGAATATCCCCTGCCAGATGGCGCAGGGGCGGCAGCGCGAGTTCGGCCCCCGCCAGCCGGTAGAACAGATCGGCGCGAAAGGCACCGCTTTGCACCAGCCCCCGCAGGTCGGATTTCGACGTGCTGATGACCCGCAAATCCAGCGGGCGCAAATGGTTTTCACCGAGGCGCTCGACCATGCGTTCCTGCAACGCGCGCAACAGCTTGGCCTGAAGGGGCAGGGGCATTGCCTCAACCTCATCCAGCACCAAGGTCCCGCCCGAGGCGGCCTCCAGCTTGCCGGGTTTGTCTTGCGCGCCGGGGAAAGCGGCGCTGGCATGGCCGAACACCTCATGTTCGAACAGGGCTTCGGGAAGGGCCGCGCAGTTCAGCGCGATATAGGGGCCATCGCGGCGGGGGCTTTCGGCATGCAGGGCGCGGGCGGCGAGCTCTTTGCCCGTTCCCGTCTCTCCGGTCAGCACGACGTCGACATCCAGCGGAGCAAGGGCTGTCAGCCGGTCGCGCAGGGCGGTAAGGGGGGGGCTTTCGCCCAGAAGGCCAATCGTCGGGCGCAGCACCACCGCTTGCAACCGGGCGAGTTCGGCACGGGTGGCGCGGGCGCGCAAGGCGCGGTCGAGCACGGCCAGAAGATGCGTGGCATCATAGGGCTTTTCCAGAAAATCCTCTGCGCCGCTGCGGATGGCGCGAACGGCATGGGCCACATCGCCATGGCCCGTCAGCATCAGAACCGGCAGGTCCCAGCCCTCGGCGGCGATGGCGTCCAGCAGGCCGAACCCATCCATCCCCGGCATCCGCAGATCGGTGATCAGGGCCGACGGCAGGGCTTTGCGCGCCGCCTCCAGCGCCTCGGTGGCAGAGGAGAAAGCGCGGGCGGCATTTCCCCCGGCCTCCACCAGATCGGCGAGGGCCGCGAGGTGATCGGCGTCATCATCCACTACGAAAACGGTCATTCGGCGGCCTCTTGCAGGGGGTGGGCTGCGGGCAGGCTGACCGTGATGACGGTGCCACTGCCAAGGGTGGAGGCGATCTCGATCCCGCCGCCGAATTCGGTGACGATGGCCTGTGAGATGGCCAGACCAAGGCCCAGCCCTTCGCCGCTGACCTTGGTGGAAAAGAACGGCTCGGTCACGCGGG
>JAQWYA010000194.1 GCA_029254215.1 Pseudorhodobacter sp.
ATCCCATGGACGGCAAACACATCCAGCGTGTCGTCAATGGCAAGGCGGTTCTTCACGACCAGCACCGCCTCTTGGCACAGCACACCCGCCACCAGCCCGATGATCAGCGCCTCGACCGGTCCGACAAAGCCCGACGCCGGGGTGATAGAGGCCAGACCCGCGATCGTGCCCGTCACCAGACCAACCAACGAGGATTTGCCGAACTTGATCCGCTCCCACATTGCCCAGGACAACGAGGCGGCGGCAGCCGAGATATGGGTGACGGTGATCGCCATCGCGGCCCCGCCATCAGCGGCCAGTTGCGAGCCGCCGTTAAAGCCGAACCAGCCCACCCACAGCATGCCCGTCCCGATCATCACCATGCCGGGGTTGTGCGGAGGGGTGGTTTTTGTCTTGCGCGGGCCAATCATGATCGCCAGCACCAAAGCCGCCAGACCCGCCGTTTCATGCACCACGATGCCCCCGGCAAAGTCGCGCACGCCGGTCTCGCCGAAGATCCCGCCATCGGCCATCATGCCGCCGCCCCAGATCCAATGGGCCACCGGCGCATAGCAGATCAGCATCCACAGCCCCGAGAAGCCCAGCACAAAGCCAAAGCCCACGCGTTCCACATAAGCGCCCACGATCAGGGCCGGGGTGATGATGGCAAAGGTCATCTGGAAGGCGAAGAACGCAACCTCCGGCAGGGCGCCCGAAAGGCTGTCCGCCGTGACCCCGTTCAGGAACACCTTGCTCAGCCCACCCCAAAGCGGGCTGGCATCGCCAAAGGCAATCGAATAGCCCGCTACGAGCCACAGGACCGACATCAAAGCGGCGATTGCCGCGCAATGCATGAAAACGCTGAGCACGTTGCGCGCGCGCACAAGCCCGCCATAGAACATTGCCAGACCGGGCAATGTCATGAACAGCACAAGGGCGGTTGCGGTCATAATCCAGGCAGTATCGGCGGCGTTCATGGGCGCTCCTGTCAATTGAAATCCGGCTTTGGGCCAGAAAGCGGCCTTGCGCCAAAAATAGAAGCGTTTGCGCGACAGATTTGGATGAAAGAGCGGGCGATTTGAGAAATGGCTAAAAAATTTGCTCTGAAATCAGCAAAAGCATAAATTTTGCGCTCTGTGTGAAAAGTGCGGCCGGATCAACCCGGCGTGACACGGTTCAGCAGCAAGGCAAGCGCATGGTCGCGGGTGGCAAGGCGCACTGCATCGCGGCCTATCGCCCCAAACTCAATCGTTTCAGACCAGGACGCGCCTTGTTTTTGGGCGATTGCAAAGCAAACACGCCCTTCGGGCTTGAACTCAGACCCTCCGGGCCCCGCGATCCCTGTGACCGCGACCGCAAGATCTGCGCCCGAGGCCTGCTGCGCGCCCAGCGCCATTTCTGTCGCCACCTCTTCTGAGACGGCACCGAAGGCGGCCAGCGTTTCAGCCCGCACCCCAAGCATCGTCATCTTGGCGGCGTTGGAATAGGTGATGAACCCGGCCTCGAACATCTGGGAGGATCCCGGCAGGTCCGTCAGTGCCGCCGAGATCATCCCGCCCGTACAACTTTCGGCAGCAGCGATCCGCCAACCCTTGGCAATCGCCGCCCGAAGCAGGGCCGCCGCGGACGATCCTGCGGCGCTATCGGTCACAGGAACACCAGATGCGCCAAGGCCCCCAACGCGAAAGTGCCGATCCCAGCGAAAAGACCGGCCCAAAGATCATCCAGCATCACCCCGGCGGCATCGTGGCGGGCATCGGCGCGCCCCACCAGCCAAGGCTTCCAGATGTCGAACAGACGAAACAGCAAAAAGGCCGAGACCCAAGCGGGATAGGGGAAGGACTCCGCCGCCATGCCGACCCACCAGAACGCAAAGGACGGAAAAAGCAGCGCCAGCCATTGCCCCGCCACCTCATCAATGACGATCTCGGACGGGTCCTCACCGGGGCGGTCTTTCAATTCTTGCTGGCAGGCCCAGAAACCGATCGCGGTGATCACGACGGTCGCCACCGCTAGCAGCGGGAAATGCCCCAGGCGGTGCAGCAACAGCCCCAGACCCAGCGCCACCAAAGAGCCCCAGGTGCCGGGGGCGGGGCGCAGCAAACCTGCACCAAAAAAGATCGCGAAAACCCGGCTCATGCTGCCACCAAGGCGGCTGTGGCAAGGGCGGCAATGCCTTCTTCGCGGCCGGTAAAGCCCAGTTGCTCGCTCGTGGTCGCCTTGACGGAAACGCGGGTCATGTCCAGCTCCAGAATTTCGGCCAGTCTGGCACGCATCGCCCCTGCATGCGGCCCGATCTTGGGGCGTTCACAGATCAGGGTCACATCGGCATTCGCCAGCCGGAAACCTTGTGCGCGGACCTGTTCTATCGCATGTGACAAAAAGATATGGCTTTCCGCCCCCTTCCATTGCGGGTCGGAGGGCGGGAAATGCGTGCCGATATCCCCCAGCGCCAGCGCGCCATAAAGGGCGTCTGTCAGGGCATGCATCCCGACATCTGCGTCCGAATGGCCCAAAAGCCCTTTGGAATGCGGGATTTTCACGCCGCAAAGCCAAAGGTGATCGCCCTCGCAAAAGGCATGTACGTCAAAGCCATTGCCAAGCCGGATGTCCATCAATCGGTCCTTTCAGGGGCGCTAGGGTGGTTTGGGGCGTAACGAGAGGCAAAGATCCGTTCGGCCCGCGCGAAATCGCCCGGAAATGTCAGTTTCAGGTTTTCTTCGTCGCCCTCGACGATGGTGACGTCAAGCCCTGCCGCGCGGGCAACCTCTACATCATCGGCGGCCCCGCCGGGATGGGCGTGATGGGCGGCAAGGATCGGGGCGAAGTGAAAGCCCTGCGGGGTCTGGGCGCGAAAAAGACCGCCGCGATCCTGCGTGCCCGTCACCCGGCCATCCTCCGCACGCCACAGCGCATCCGTGACCGGCAGGGCAGGGGCGACGCCCGGATGGTCGCCAAGCGCCGCGATCAGCCGGTCAATCAAACCCGCCGAGACCAGCGGCCGTGCGCCGTCATGGATCAATACGCGGGTCGGGGTAGGGCCTTTTGCCAGCGCATCAAGCGCATTTCGCACAGATCCGGCCCGTGTGGAGGCCCCCGCGACCAGCTCTGCCTTCACGCAAAGTGTGGCGGCGCGGCCCATATCATCGGGGTGCAGAACAAGGCAAATCCGGTCAATCGCGGGGTGGCTTGCAAAGGACAGCAGCGTTGTTTCCAGAACCGGCCGCCCGGCCAGAGCCTGCCATTGCTTCGGCACCTCACCCCCGGCGCGAGTGCCGCGCCCCGCCGCGACGATAATGGCAACGGTTGTCATAGACGCCCCTGATTACATTGCCTCGTCTGTTTAGGCGATGCGGGGCCGCGTGACAATCAGGCGATCTGCAGGGTGGTAATGCACAAAAAATAGGCAAAGCACGTTTTTCGACCATATTTGAGGGGTGGTTTGTTTGTCATTCTGCGGTTGCGGGTCTAGATGAAGGGTCAGACGCACAAAGAACAGGCACCCACCGTTGCAATTGGCCGAGGTTTCGATCATCCCACCTGTCTTGTTGGCCCCGCTTGCGGGGATCACCGACCTGCCGTTTCGCAGGCTGGTTGCGGGCTTTGGCGCGGGGCTTGTAGTATCCGAGATGGTCGCAAGCCAAGAGGTCGTGCAAGCCCGCCCGCTGGCCCGTGCGCGGGCCGAGTTGGGCTTTGGCGATCAGGCGACCTCGGTTCAACTTGCCGGCCGCGAGGCCTATTGGATGGCCGAGGCGGGTCGCTATGTCGAAGCGCAGGGCGCGCGGATCATTGATATCAACATGGGCTGCCCGGCCAAGAAGGTCACGACCGGCTATTCCGGCTCGGCCTTGATGAAAGACCCCGATCATGCGCTGACCCTGATCGAGGCTGTGGTCGGCGCAGTCAAAGTGCCCGTGACCCTGAAAACCCGGCTTGGGTGGGATGACGCGATGCTGAACGCGCCCGATCTTGCGCGGCGCGCCGAAGGGGCGGGGATCGCAATGATCACGATCCATGGCCGGACGCGCTGCCAGTTTTACAAAGGGCAGGCCGATTGGGCCGCGATTGCCCGCGTGAAAGAGGCGGTCTCGATCCCGGTGATTGCGAATGGCGATATAATTAACAGCGCCACGGCGCGGGCGGCGCTGGACGCATCTGGCGCGGATGGCGTTATGGTGGGACGCGGCGCGCAGGGGCGGCCTTGGGTGCTGGCGCAGATCGCCGCTGATCTTTTTGGAATGAAGGCTCCAGAAATTCCGCAGGGAGAGGCACTTGGGGAAATGGTGATCGCCCATTACGAAGAAATGCTGGGGTTTTATGGCGCGGATCTTGGGCTCAAGACCGCGCGCAAACATCTGGGCTGGTATCTGGAAACCGCCGGGCTGGAGGCGGAACGCGGGCGCATTTTGACCCTGACGACGCCGCAGGCGGTGAAAGCCGCGATCCGGGGGTGTTTTGGCGATGCGCGGCAGGTGGCGGCATGAGCTATCGCGCACCCTATCCGGTTCCGGGGGTGATCTGGGCCTCCCTGCCGATCCCGGCTTTGCTGATCGACCGTGAAGGGTTGATCAGCGAGGTTAATCCGGCAGCCGAGGACTTTTTGAACGTGTCCGCCCGCAGCATGCGCGGGCAGCCTCTGTTTGAAAAACTCATGATCGACGCGCCGATGGAAGAAGCGATGGAACGGGCCCGGCTCAACCAAGCGGCGCTGTTCATCAATGAGGCCGATGTCACCACGGGGGAACGCCCGCCAGTGCAGTGCCAGCTTCAGATCGCGCCGATGCATGACAACCCAGACATGATCATGCTTCTGATCTCCTCTCGCCAGTTCGCGGATCGGATGGGGCGGTCGCAAGCCGTCAACAAAGCCGCGAAATCCGCGATTGGCATGGCCGAGATGCTGGCCCATGAAATCAAGAACCCGCTGGCGGGCATTTCCGGGGCCGCGCAATTGCTTGCGATGAACCTGACCGCCGAGGATCGCGAGCTTTCCGACCTGATTGTCGAGGAAACCCGCCGGATCGTGAAATTGCTGGAGCAGGTAGAGCAATTCGGCAATTTGCGCCCGCCCGAGCGCAAGGCCGTCAATATCCATGATGCGCTGGACCGCGCGCGGCGGTCGGCGCAGGTCGGGTTTGCCGCCAAGATGACGATCGTGGAGGATTACGACCCTTCTTTGCCCGCCACTTATGCGGACCCCGACCAATTGATGCAGGTGTTCCTGAACCTGATTAAGAATGCTGCCGAGGCCGCAGGCCCGCAGGGGGGCACGATCCGGCTGCACACATTCTACGATCTGTCGCTGCGCCTGCGTCGCAAGGATGGCTCCGGCAGCCCCTTGGCGCTTCAGGTCGAGGTGATCGACGATGGCCCCGGCCTTCCCCCCGAAATCGCCGCCAATATCTTTGAGCCTTTCGTCTCCGGCCGCGAAAACGGGACAGGGCTTGGCTTGGCGCTGGTTTCCAAAATTGTCTCGGATCATGGCGGTTGGATTGCCGTTGATTCCGTCCCCGGCAAGACGGTGTTTCGCCTCTCCTTGCCGCTGGCCCCGAAAGAAGACGGCTGGATCGGCCCGAAATGAAGGAAGTTTGACAGATGGATGGCACTGTACTTGTTGCCGATGACGATCGCACGATCCGCACCGTTCTGACGCAGGCGCTGACGCGGGCGGGGTGCAAGGTTCATGCGACCAGCAGCCTCACCACACTCATGCGCTGGGTTGAAGAGGGGAAGGGCGATCTGGTGATCTCGGATGTGATCATGCCCGATGGCAACGGGCTTGAGGCGCTGCCCCAGATCTCCAAGCTGCGGCCCGGTCTGCCTGTCATCGTCATTTCGGCGCAAAACACCATCATGACAGCCATTCAGGCCGCCGAGGCCGAGGCTTATGACTATTTGCCCAAGCCCTTCGACCTGCCCGACCTGATGAAACGCTCGGCCCGCGCGCTGGATCTAAAGCGCCGGGTGCAGCCACGCGCCATCAGCAGCCCGCGCGATGCGGGGGATGATTTGCCTCTGGTGGGGCGCACGGCGGTTATGCAGGCGCTGTACCGACTGGTCGCGCGCGTCATGAACACCGATCTGGCGGTGCTGATCACCGGCGAATCCGGCACCGGAAAATCGCTGATTGCGCGGGCCATTCACGATTTCTCGGATCGGCGGAGCCAGCCCTTCGTGGTTGCTCAATCCGCCGATCTTGCCGGGGTCGAGGGGCCTTCCTCCTTGATGGCGCGGGCCAAGGGCGGCAGCCTTGTCTTCGATGAGATCGCGGATTTTGACGATGATGCACAGGCGCGGATCGTGCGGATGCTTGACCTTTTTGGCGACAGCGCCCCTCGGGTCATGGCAACAAGCCAAAGCGATCTGTCCTCGCGGATGGAGGCGGGGCAATTCCGGCAGGATCTGTTCTACCGGCTGGGCGGTGTGACGCTGAACGTGCCCTCCTTGCGCGAACGCGTGGATGACATCACCCTTTTGGCCGATCATTTTCTGGCCCGCAGTGAGCGGGAAAGCGGGGTAACTCGCCGCCTGTCCGCCGAGGCCCGCGATCTGGTGCGCGCCTATAGCTGGCCGGGCAATGTGCGGCAGTTGGAAAACACCGTGCGGCGGCTTCTGGTCACCTCAGCCGAACCCGAAATCGCGCGGGCAGAGATTGAGGCCGTTCTGGGCAATCAGCCAGCGCTGGAACCCTTGCGCGGGGGCGGCGAAAGCGAAAAGCTGTCGGCCTCGGTGGCGCGTCACCTCAAGCGGTACTTCGATCTGCATGGCGGGGCTTTGCCTCCGCCCGGCGTCTACACCCGCATCCTGCGCGAGGTTGAGGCCCCCCTGATCGAGATCGCGCTGGATGCAACCGCCGGCAATCAGGCGCGTTGTGCCGAGCTTTTGGGGATCAACCGCAATACGCTGCGCAAGAAGATCACCGACCTCGATATTCGCGTGACACGGCGGCGCAAACTGATGTAAAACCGCCACAGTGGAGCGTTGCCATTGCGCCGATAGGCCTTGGTGACCCCCAGATTTGGCGGGCCTTGATCGGGTATGCGCCACTTGTAGGATTGGGTTGGCGTGTCAGCGGTCTCTTTAAGCAACAGTTGGGTTAAACTGACGCGGATGCGTCGGCAGCGCCATGTGCAGACGCTGATGACGTTTTCTTTGGTCATTCTGGGCCCGTTTCTGGCCTTCGCGACCTTCTTGGCACTTGGACCCTTCGATCAGGGCGCGGCCTCGACCTATCTGCGGCTGATCTTGCTGTCGGATCTGGTTTACATCCTTGTGGTGGCGTCGCTGGTGCTGGCGCGCGTGGCGCGGATGATCTCGGACCGGCGGAGCCAGTCGGCAGGCTCGCGGCTGCATCTTCGGCTTTCAGGGGTGTTTGCGCTTTTGGCGCTGATCCCGACCGTTCTGGTCGCGGTCTTTGCCGTACTGACCTTTAACGTCGGGCTTGAGGGCTGGTTTTCTGAACGGGTTCGCGCCGTGGTCGGCAATTCACTGGCCGCAGCACAGGCCTATGACGGAGAGCATCGCCAAGATCTGACCGAGGATGCCAACAGCCTTGCCGCCTATCTGAACGTGGCCAAGCAATCGACCTTCTTTCTGGCGGATGACCAGCTCCGCCCGATCCTGACCCAAGGCCAGCAGGCCATCCAACGCGGCCTGCGCGAGGCTTATCTGATCGACGGGGCGGGTGATCTGCAAACGCGGGGCGAGCGGTCCTATCTTTTCGACTATGAACGCCCCAGCCCCGAGGAAATCGC
>JAQWYA010000070.1 GCA_029254215.1 Pseudorhodobacter sp.
GTCAGAAGCCGCATCGGCCCCCAGCACCAGTTCCACCCCGGAATGGCCGAACAGCTTTTCATACTCGTCCAGCCCCGGACCATCGTTGAAATCCCCCATCACAACCAGCGCATCGCCCGTATCCAGATGCGCCTCCACCCGCGCGCGCAGCCAAAGGCATTGGGCAAGCTGCTTGCGGCGGTTCTCGATCCCCAGTCGGGTCACTTCGGCGGCATTTCGCGCGCCATGCGGCGCCTTGGATTTCGCGTGAACCCCGATCAGGCGCAACGCGCACCCGCTGGCCTTGTCCGTTACGGCGAGTTCCAGGGGCGGCTTGGAAAAGCGGATCTTTTCGGGCCGGTCATCAACATTCAGATCGTGGTGAAACACCCCGTCAAAGCGCGGCACCAAGGCGTGGGTCTCGTTTGCCGGGGTCGGCCCTTGTGGGTCGTGGCGCACCTCCAGCCGGTCGGGATCATAAAGAAAGGCGATTTCCTGTTCGGTTTCGCTGATGAAACCGCGTATGGCCCGGCGGCAGCGTAGATCATAGACGCGGGCAAAATTTTCAAGCGCTGCAACGGTTTGGCGGCGCGATCCTGTATCCGGGGCTTCGATGATCATCACCCCATCGGCGTTGAGCGCGGTAAAGACGATCCCGAGCGCCGTCAACTGCTCCGCCCGGCTGATCTTGTAACGGGCAGAGCGTTCGCCATCCGCCAGCAGATGCCCCGCATCGTCGAAAAGTCCGTTGAACCATTCGACATTATAGCTCGCCAGTCGCAAGGGGCGGGGCAGGGCGGGCAGCTCAGGCGGCGCGTTTTCCATTGATTTCTTCCCAAGCCGCATTGATGTCGATCATCCGGCGGCTGGCAAGCTGAACCGCCTCGGGCGGGACCCCGCGCGCGATCAGCCGGTCGGGATGGCTGTCGCGCACCGCCTGTTTCCAAGCCGCGCGAACGGTGTCCAGCGGGCTGCCGGGCGGCACCCCCAGAACGTCATAGGGATCGCGTGGCGCGCCTTCGACAAATCGGGCGCGCAAGGCGCGGAAACAGGGATCGCCAATGCCGAAGATCCGCGCGACCTCGGCCAGAAAGGCATCTTCATTCGGGTGATATTCGCCATCCGCAAGAGCAATGGTGAACAGAGCCTCGACCAGATCAATCAGGGTCTTGGTGTCATCTTCGGGGAACATGGCGGCGATCTTGCGGGCATAGGCGTCAAATCCTGCCACATCCTGCCGCGCCAGATTGAACACCCTTGCGGCGTTGTCTTCTTCCTCGGGGGCGATGGTGAACAGCCGCCGGAAGGTCGTGACTTCGTTCCGGGTCACCTGCCCATCGGCCTTTGCCATCTTCGCACCCAAGGCAATGACGGCGATGGTAAACCCGATAGAGCGTTCGGGCGATTGTTCGGGCACGCCGCGCAGCCGGTCGAACAAGGCAAACAGCCCTTCACCAGAGGCGAGGGCCGCAAGGGCGTCATTGATGCGGGTCCAGATCGACATGGGGTCAGAGTAACCCGGCGCGCGGCACTTGTCAGGCCAACATTTTCTGCATCAGGTGCAAATCCATCCAGCGCCCGAATTTGAAGCCAACCCGCGAGAGGCGCGCCACCTCATGATAGCCCATGGCCAGATGGAAGGCATGGCCCAGCGTGTTCTCGGCGCTGACGCCCGCAAAGATCGAATGCGCGCCGCCCGCGCGGGCGTGATCTTCGACCGCCGTCATCAGCGCGCGCCCGATCCCCTTGCCGCGCGCCATTTCCGACAGCACGATCGTATGTTCCATCGTATGGGCATAGCCCGCGCCCCCCCGGAACTGCCCGTAAAGCCCAAAGCCCACGACCATTCCCAGATATTCCGCCACCAGAAACCCATGCCCGGCTGCGGCTTTGTCAGATAGAATCTGCGCAAGGTCTTGCGGCGTTTTTTCGACCGGGTTGAAGGTGACGGCAGTGTCCCGGATGATTGGGTTCCAGATTGCAAGGATCGCCGGAATATCGGCGGGCAGGGCGGGGCGGATCATCCCTGAAGCACCTTTTCGCCATTTGGCCCCTGAAACCGGGCCTCCATCCCTTTGCGCAGCGCGGTCTCAAAGCGGATCCGCGGATCGGGCATGAGGGGGAACAGCAGCGCCGACAAGGCTTCGGCCCGTGGGTGGCGCAGGGTGAGGGCGGTCAGGCGCAGGCCACTGTCGGGCAGGCGGGCGGCGGGATGCGCACTGCCCTCCCATGCGATCAGCGCGGGGGCGGCATCGTCAAAAGGCAGCTTGCCCGAGGCCGGAACCGCCATGCGCCAGCGCAGGTCACCCCGGCTGAGTGACAAGGGCGTGCCGCTGCCCTGTGGCGCGGCGCGCAAGGCCGCGTCCAGATCGTCGCAATTGGCAATCCAGTTGGTCAGGCGGGGCGCGCCGTCAAAATGATCCAGATCGAACCAGCGCGGATGAGGGGGCGCAGGGGCCGCCGGGTTGACCGCGATCACTTCCAGATATTCAGGCCCCAGCCCCAACAGGCGGTTATGCGTGCCCATCAAGGGGTGCTCGCCTCCGGGCTGCAAAGTGACGCCCAGAGCGGCTTCAACCGCCTCGACCCCTTCGGCCAAAGACAGGGCGGAGACAGCCAGATGATCTATCGAAAACCGCGTCATTTGCCCTGCACCACCTTCGGTGTGGCCTTCAGCGCCGATGCAAGCCCGGTGAAGCGCGCCCGCGTCACCTCGCCAAAAAGATCGGCCCCCAAGGGCGTCAACGTCAGTTGCAGCACCTTTTTACGCGGCTGCCATGTCAGCGTGCCCGCGCTTTCCGGGCCAATCGCGGAAAACATCGCGCCAAAGCGCATGGCTTTGCCCAAAACCTCGGCAGCTTGAATCTGTTCTTCGCTCAGCAGGGTAAAGAGCGGCTCCAGTCGTGATCCGGCGCGGCTGTTCTTGTAGCGATGCAGCAGGGACAGGCCCAGAAACACCCGCCCCGGATGGTCCAGCCCGCCCAAATTGGCGCGGGTCGCGTTGTCAAAGCACACTTCGGCGCGGTAATCGGGATGCGCGCGCCACGTCGTGTCATGCAACAGACAGGCCGCCTTGATCAGCCGCAGCCGTTCGGGCGAGGCCCCCCGGAAAATCGGCGACAGAAAGGTGAACAGCTTTTTGCCAAAGCCCGGCAGCCGGGCCGAAGTGATTTCCGCCGCCCGCGCCGCCTCGATCAACGGGTCGCGGGCTTTCAGCTTGTCGGGCATCTGTTCGTACAGCAGCCCCTCGCGGATTCCGTAAGACGAGATGTCGATCTCTGCCGGGCGGAAGGCGCGGATCAATTCGCGCAAGACCTCTCCGGCCAGCGGAACAAGCTCCATCCGTTCGGCAGAAGTGCCGGTGCGGGCGCGCAGGTCTGCCAGATCATTCGCCGCGATCCAGTCCAGCGTTTCGATCACCGATTTCGAGGTCATGCGATATTCATGCAAAACCGTCAGCGGATAGTTGCGCCGTTCCATATCCAGACGCGCAATCGCCCGCCACGACCCGCCCACAAGATAAAGCCGGTCGCGGTTCGGCTGGATCTTGTCTTTCAGCGTTTTCACGACCCGCACAATCTCGGCCCGGCGCTTTGACGGCCCGCCCGGAATTTGCTGCAGCCGAAACGGCCCCAGTTGCGAGGTGGCGCGAATGCCGACCTTGCCGCCTTCAATCCGTGCAAGCTCCATCGAGTTGCCGCCGATGTCGCAGACGATCCCGCGCGCGCCGGGCCAGCCCAAAAGCACGCCTTGTGCCGATAGCCGCGCCTCTTCCGCCCCGTCGATCACCCAAAGCTTCAACCCTGTCTTGGCCTCGACCTGGGCGCGAAACTCCGGCCCGTCCACCGCATCGCGCACGGCTGCCGTGGCGACACAGGTCAGGGGGGCGATATTCATCCCCTCGGCCAGCACCGCAAACCGTTTCAGGGCCACCAGCGCGCGTTCCTTGCCGCGCGGGTTCAGATAACCCGTCTCGGCCAGACCCTGCCCAAGCCCGGCCATCAGCTTTTCGTTGTAAAAATAGGCAGGCGAGCGCGCCGCCCCGTCAAACACCACCATACGAACCGAGTTGGAGCCGACATCCACCACCCCGACGCGGCTGAGCGCGCGGACCGAAGGATCGTCGAACAGCGGACGCCCGAACGGCCCTCCATCGTCAAAAGCGGACAATTCGGTACTTGCCGGGGCAGCATCTGTCATGCGGGGCCTTTCACTGCTATCGCCGGACCATGGCCGCAGGCGCGGCAGAGGTCAACGGTTTCCTATTGCAAACCGAGGGGGATCAGACGGTCGGATCATCGCGGCTATGGGCCAGACGCGGCACGTCTTTCGCCCCGGCCTTTCCCCGACCCGACAGCGATGGGTTTTCCATGAAGAAGCGGTGGCAATTGAACAATTGCCCGTCCTTTGCCACGAGGCTGCGCTTGTATTGCCCGTCCGGAGACAAGAGCCAGCTTTGCGCCTCATCCGCCATATTGGCCGCCATGATCTGGCTGACGATCTGCGCCTTGACGGTGGGGTTCTTGGCCTCGACCAGCGTTTCCACCCGACGAGACAGGTTGCGCCCCATCCAATCGGCTGATGAGAAGAATACCCGCGCCTTTTGCGAAGGCAGGCCGTGGCCATCGCCAAAACACATGATCCGGCTGTGTTCCAGGAACCGCCCGACGATGGATTTCACGCGGATATTGCTGCTGAGCCCTTTGATGCCGGGCCGCAGCGCGCAGATGCCGCGCACGACAAGGCTGATCTTCACCCCGGCTTCCGACGCCGCGTAAAGCGCGTCGATGATGTCGGGTTCGACCAGACTGTTCACCTTGACCCAGATTTCGGCGGGGCGTCCGGCGCGGGCGTGTTCTGCCTCTTGGCCGATCATCGTCAGCAGGAACGGTTTCAGCGTTGTCGGCGCAATCGCAAGGTTTTCCAACCCCTCGGGCTGCACATAGCCAGACAGGTAGTTGAACACTTTGGTCGCATCGCGCCCCAATGCGGCATCGCAGGTAAAGAAGGACAGATCGGTATAGATCCGGGCGGTGATCGGGTGATAATTGCCCGTCCCGTAATGGGTATAGGTGACAAGCTGGTCGCCCTCGCGCCGCACGACCGTGCTGATCTTGGCATGGGTCTTGTAATGCATGAAGCCATAGACGACGTGCGCGCCCGCCCGTTCCAGCCGCCGCGACTGGCGGATATTGGCGGCCTCGTCAAAGCGGGCTTTCAACTCGACCAATGCGGTGACGGATTTGCCGGATTCCGCGGCTTCGCAGAGGGCGCTGACGATCGGGCTGTCATGGCTGGTGCGATACAAGGTCTGCTTGATCGCCAGTACGTTCGGATCGCGCGCCGCCTGTTCCAGAAAGCGGATCACCATGTCGAACGTCTCATAGGGGTGATGCAGCAGCATATCCTTCTGGCGGATCGCGGCGAACATATCGCCCTCATGGTCCTGCACCCGTTCGGGGACGCGCGGATTAAAGGTGGGCCACAGCAAATCCTTGCGGCTGCTCAGGACCAGTTCCTTGAGGTCCGCCATGCCGATCATCCCACGGACCGAGACCACATCGGCATCGGTCACATGGAGTTCCTGCATGATCAGGGCCTTCAACTCCGGTGGTGCGGTGGAGGAGATCTTGAGCCGGATCACCTCTCCCCTCCGGCGGCGCTTCAGGGCGGTTTCAAACTCGCGCACCAGATCTTCGGCCTCGTCCTCTACCTCAAGATCGCTGTCGCGCAGCACGCGGAAGGTGCAATGGCCGCGATCCGTATAGCCGGGGAAGAGCATGCCCAGATGCAGAAGCAACAACTCTTCCAGCGGCAGAAAGCGATGCTCCCCCGGCTTCGCGGGCAAGGACACGAATCGCGCGATCTGCTGGGGGATGGGCAACAGCGCTTGCAGGCTGCGCTTGTCGCGGCCGCGTTCCAGTTCCAGCGCAAGGCAAAAGCCGGTGTTGGGGATGAAGGGAAAGGGATGCGCCGGGTCAATCGCCAAGGGCGACAGCACCGGGAAGACATTGGTCACGAAATGCTGTTCAAGGAACTTCAGGTTGCGCGCCGTCAGCTTGGAGCGGGTGACAAGGGCAATCCCTTGCTCTTCCATCTCGCGCTTGAGCTTGTTGAAAACGCCCTGCTGGGTGTGCAGCAAATGACGCGCATCTTCGTTAATCAGGCTCAACTGCTCTGACGGGCTGTGCCCATCCTCAGACAGGGCCGCCTTGCCCCCGCGCATCAGGGCGCGCAGGCCCGCCACGCGCACCGTGTAAAACTCATCCAGATTGGTGGCCGAGATGGACAGAAACCGCAGCCGCTCCAGCAGCGGAATCGCGGGGTTGGACGCCTCATCCAGCACCCGCCAGTTGAAGGCCAGCCAGCTCAGCTCACGGTTGAAAAACCGGCGCGGGCCCTGAAATTCCGTTTCAGGAAGGGGCGTTGCGTCAGGGAAGGGGGATGCGAGGAAATCAGCTTGTGTCATGACTACGGCTTATGGGTCTGAAATGTGAAGCTCATATGACACTGTGTCACTGCGGGTCACGGATTGTCCAGCATCCGCGCAGCAAGCCCCCGCGTGATCGCAGAGCCACGGGCCAAAGCCTCGGCGTCGAGCCGCGCCACAAGGCTGCGCGCGGCGTCAAAGCTGCGGTCCATCCGGGTCACCAGATAGGGAATCAGAGTTGGCCCGACGATCAATTGACGGTCAGCGAAAAGCTTGACCAGAACGGCGGCCAGCAGCGCATCATCCGGCGCATCCAGTCTAGCAATCGGGGCGGCCTGCGCCCGGCTGTAAAGATCTGCAAGCGACAGCCCCCAGTCACGAGGGGGCGTCTGCGCCGTTATCAAAAGCGCGCCGCCACTGGCGCCTAGCAGGTTATGGAGGTGAAACAGCGCCTCTTGCGCGGGGCGGGACTGGCCCAGAAGATGACAATCCTCCACCGTCACGGCCCCGCCTTGGGCCAGTTCGGGCAAGCCCTCGCGTTCCAGCGACAGGGCGGCACGGATCGGCGCGCCGGCCATCGCGGCCCAGACATGCGCCAGATGGGTCTTGCCCGCGCCGGGTGGGCCGATCAGCAGCGTCTTGCCGCCGGGCCAGCTTTGCCAGCCTTCCAGCGCGGCAAGGGCGGCGGCATTGGCGGCCGAGACGAAGAAATCTTCGCGCCCCAGCGCCGGGCGCAAGGGCAGTTCAAAAGCAAGCTGGCGGGTCATTGGGCGGCATCATCTGATGAGCCGGGGTCATCGTCCCGATGCAGTCCGCGATACAGCAGACTAGTCTGGTAGTTCTTGATCGCAAACCGCGCCAGAACCCCCATGGAGGCCGCGATCGGCACCGCCACCAACATGCCGACAAAGCCGAAAGCCGCCCCGAAGGCCGACAGGGCGAACAACAGCCAAACCGGGTGCAGCCCGACGGAATTGCCCACCAGCCGCGGCGTGATGACATTGCCCTCCAGAAACTGCCCCAAGGCGAAAATTCCGGCGATCAGGCCGATGGAAAACCAGTCGCCCCAGAACTGGAACAGCGCAAGGCCAATGGCCAAGGCCCCGCCCACCAAAGCGCCGACATAAGGGATGAAGGTGATCGCCCCGGCAATCGCCCCAACGATCAGCCCGAATTCCAACCCCGCCAGCATCAGGGCCGAGGAGTAAAAGACCCCCAGAACCAGACACACACTGATCTGCCCCCGCACAAAGGCGGCCAGAACGCCGTCAATCTGGCGCGCAAGGTCGCGGATCACGGGCGCATGGTCGCGCGGCATCAGCGCGTCGATCTTGGCGATCATGTGGTCCCAATCCAGCAGCAGGTAGAAGGCCACGACAGGCACGACCACCAGAAACACGATGGCGCTGATCACGCTCAGGGCGGAATCGAACACTGTTCGGGCCAATTCCCCGCCCCGCGCCTTGATCGTCTCGCCCACCGACATCAGGGCCTGACGCACGGGGCTTTGCTGATCCAGCAGATCCGGGAAGCGTTCGGTCAGAAAGGCTTGCAGCTTGCGGAAAATCTCGGGCGCGGCATTGACCAGCGCGGTCATCTGCGCGGCCAGCGTCGGAATAACCGCAAGGACCAGCAGCACCGCAACCAAAAGCGCGCTGAGCGAGATGATCGTGGTCGCCGCAACCCGGCTCAGGCCAAGCCGCTCCAGCCGGTCGGCCACCGGATCCAGGAAATAGGCAATCGCCCCGCCGACCAGAAACGGCGCCAGCACATCGCCCAGAAGCCAGAGCATGCCCAGCAGGGCCACGCTGACCGCGCCCCAGTATTTAACCTGATCCCTGACCGGAAGTGCCACTGCTGCCCCTTTGCTCTGCCCATGGAATTGCGCATTGGTCCCCGCGCTTCAAGGGGGGGAGGGTAAATTCATCTCATTCGGGCCATCTATGTCCCTCAGAACCCGGCCGATCTGATCTCTGATCCAGCGATGCGCCGGGTTCGCCGTAGAGCGGCGGTGCCAGATCATGTAAAGCTCTGCCCGCGGCAGGGTCACGGGTAGGTGGTATAAATCCAGCCCGGCGGTCGCGCGGACCTGATGGGCAAGCTGGTGCGGCAGCAATGCCACCAAATCGGTTTGCGCCACGGTCCGGTAGACACCCCCGAAAAAGGGCATCGTCAGGACCACGCGGCGTTTGTGGCCTGCCCGCTCCAGCGCGCCGTCGATCATCGTGCGGGCCTTGCCCTCGGGCGACATCACGACATGGCCAAGCTGGCAAAATACGCCCATCGGCATCACGTCACCGGGTCGAAGGGAGGTCCCCCGCAGGGCCGGGTGGTCGCGCCTTGTGGCCAGAATGAACTCGGACCCGAAAAGCCGCTCACTATCGACCCATTCGGGAAAGCTCATCTCTGGCACAAGCACGAGGTCAAGCTGGTGATTGTCCAGCGCGTGATAATGATCGACGAGCATATCCACCATGCGGATCTGCACGCCGGGCGCTTGGTCAGCCAGATCCCGCGACAAGGTGGGCAGCAGCATTTCGGCAAAGAAATCACTGCCCGAAAGGGTAAAGCTGCGCGTCGCCTCCTTCGGGTCAAAGGCGGCAGGAACGGCAAGGATCCGTTCGATCTGGTCCAGCGTTTCGCGCAAAGGTGCGGCAAGGTTGCGGGCATATTCCGTCGGCTCCAGCCTTTGGCCTTGCCGCACGAAAAGCGGGTCATCCAAAGTGGCGCGCAGCCGCCCCAGGGCCGCCGAGACGGCGGGCTGCGACAGGCCGATCGTTTCTGCGGCCCGCACCGTCGATCCCGATTGCAGCAAAGCATCCAGAACGCGCAGAAGGTTCAAGTCGAGCGATGATAAATTCATAAGGCAAATATACACCATACAAAAAATTTGTTTAACAAATAAGAAATTGAGGGCCACATTTCATAGGGTAGATCGGCGACCAGCGGTGTCCGCACCGCTTTGTCTCAGGATCACGAAAGACTCTCATGGCAAAACGTCTCTTCGCAACAGGCATGAGATGGATGGTCGACGCTGGGGTGAGGTCATTCCAAGGGCAGGGCCAATTTTGGCTCTGCCCTGTTTTTCGGTGAAGCGGGCTGCGCCCTTCGTGCCGCTCTGGCCTTATCTGTAGGAACTTGGCCCGCTTTTGCCCAAGTGTTGTGCTGCCATTGAAGATCGGAAATCGCCGCGCTGCTGCCTGATCCTATGGCCTAAAGGGGCGTCAGTTCAGCGAAAGCCCTGTGATCCGGGCACGAATGGCGGTGTCTGTGTCGTCACTGTCAGCCGATACCGCAAGCCCCACCAGCGCGCCCGCAGCCCCGCCGAAGGCACGCTTGTAGTCGGCGGCCAGATTGACGCTCTCTGAAAACTTGCCCGTGCCTGCATCGCGCAGCACAATCGTCTTGCCCCTTGGTCCAAGATAGGGGGAGGGCAGCACCGACCCCCGCGCCTTGTCATCGCCCCAAACATAGACCAGCACCCGCGCGCTTTGCGTCGTCAGCAATTTGCGCACATCGGCTTTGCCGCCAAGCGCCTGCGCCTCTGCCTCGGGCAGAAACACGAAGTAAAGGGAGGCGTTGCGGTCATCGCCGCCCTTTTGGGTCAGATCGGTGGCGGGGACGGATTGGCTGACCTCCCAGCCCCAACGCGCCGAGGTGGCGCCCCAAAGCGGCTCCTCCACCTGCCGATAGGCAAGCGACACCGACCCATCGGACGCGATCGACAGGCTGTTGCCGCCAAAGCCGTATTTATTCGACGAAAACAACGAAAAGCGCTGTGTTTTCCATGTGTTGTCAAAAGAGACCGGGGCCGCAAAAGCAGGCAGCGCAAGCGCTGTTGCAAGAAGGGCCGGAAGGGCAAACGCAAGACGCTGGGGCATGGGGCTTTCCTGTTTTGGGTGAAACAGAGATACCCCGATCTGCCCGAATGAACAGACACAATGGCTTGAGCCCGGCGTGATCCGCCCTGCAACCTTGCGCGGGCGCAAAGGTCAGTTGGTCAGGACGCGCCCTGCTTCAAGCCGCACGATCCGGTCCATCCGTTCCGCCAGCGCCATGTTATGCGTGGCAATCAGGGCCGAAAGCCCGGTGTCGCGCACAAGGCCCATCAGCGCCTCGAACACCTGATCCGAGGTGGCCGGGTCGAGGTTGCCCGTCGGCTCATCCGCCAGCAACAGCTTGGGGCGGTTGGCCAAGGCGCGGCAAAAGGCAACGCGCTGCTGCTCTCCGCCCGAGAGGGCGGCGGGCCGATGCTGGGCGCGGGCCGCAATGCCCACCCGCGTCAACAGATCTATCGCGCGGGCTTTCGCCTCAGACGGGGGGACGGCGTTGGCAAGCTGCGGCAGGACGATGTTTTCCAGTGCCGTAAACTCGGGCAACAGGTGGTGGAACTGATAGATAAAACCGATGTCATTGCGCCGCGCTGCCGTGCGGGCCTTGTCACCGAGCCCGCCCATATCGGTGCCTGCCAGCGTCACCCCGCCAGCGTCGGGCGTATCCAGAAGCCCCGCGATATGCAGCAGCGTGGATTTCCCTGCGCCCGAGGGGGCGACAAGGGCCACCACCTCACCCTTGGCGATGGACAGGGAGGCCCCGCGCAAGACGGTCACCTCTCCGGGAAGGCCGCGGTTATAAGCTTTCGTCAGCCCGTCAAGGTGCAGGGTGTCACTCATAGCGCAGCGCCTCAACCGGGTTCATGCGGGCGGCGCGGCGGGCCGGGAAGATCGTGACGATGAAGGACAGGCCCAGCGACAGCCCGACCGCCGAGGCGACATCGCCGAATTGCAGCTTTGCGGGCAGCGCATAGATCCCCCGGATCGACGGATCCCAGACCCCACTGCCCGAGACATAGTTCACAAGGCTGAAGATCGGGTCGATATAGATCGCAAAGAGACAGCCCAGAGCCACGCCCGCCGCCGTCCCGATCAGCCCCGTAAACGCGCCGCAGATGAAGAACACCCGCAGCACCGAGCCTTCCGTCAGGCCCATCGTGCGCAGAATGCCAATGTCGCGGCCCTTGTTCTTTACCAGCATGATCAGCCCCGAGACGATGTTCATCGCCGCAATCAGCACGAGGATCGACAGGATCACGAACATCACATTGTCTTCAATCGTCAGGGCGCGCAGGAAGCTGCCGGAACTGTCACGCCAGGTCCAGATCAGGGCCGCCTCGCCCGCCGCCTGCATCAGGGGCAGCGCCAGTTCGTCCACGCTTTCGGGGTCGGTGACCATCACCTCGATCTCATCGGCGAGGCCTTCGCGGTTGAAATAGCTCTGCGCCTCGGCCAAGGGCATGTAAACGCGTGTGCGATCAATGTCATAGCGCCCGGCGGTGAAGATATAGACCACCTCATAGGCCGAAACGCGGGGGCTGGTGCCGAAGGCGGTTTTCACCCCATTGGGAGAGATCAGCCGGATGCGGTTACCGATGGTCACGCTGAGTTCACGCGCGAGGCCCGACCCGATGGCGATGCCTTCGTTGTAACGCTCCAACTCTCCGTAAGCCTGCGCGCCGACGCCCACACGGGGGATCGCGGCCACGTCTTCGGCGCTCATGCCAAAGACCTCGGCCCCGGCGCTGACGGTGCCAGAGGTCGCCATGACCTGCCCGCGCACGATGGGTGCGGCGCGGGTCACGCCGGGGAGGGCGGCAAGGCGGCCGGCCATCGCCTCATAATCCTCAAAGGCATTGATCTGGCGGCCTTTTCCGTCAACCTCTTGCGCGGAATAGACGGTGACATGGGCATTCGCGCCAAGGATCGTATCGACAAACTCCGCCCGGAAGCCCGCCCGGACCGAGAGCGTGGCAATCAAGGCGAAAACGGCCAGGGTGATGCCGACAAGGCTGATCCAAGTCATGACAGAGACGCCGCCTTCGGCCCGCTTGGCGCGCAAGTAGCGCCAGGCGATCATCCATTCAAACGGTGCGAAAGGGGCTGTGCTTTTCATCGCGCGGTTCTTGCTTGGAATGGGCGGGTGGTCAAGGGGCGTGGGGTCACGGTGACGTGGGGCGGGCGGGGTTTCGCCAGCCGGGGCGGGGGGCTATCGGGGAGTGGGCGGGGTTTGGGCGGCACTCCGCGAGTGTCGGGGGCTTGCCGACCGCGCCTTTTGGGGGAAAGGGTTCGCCCCGGCCTGTTGGCAAGCCGGGGCAAGTCAGTGTGTCAGATGTCGGCGTAGATGGCGGCGATGCGGGCCACGGCGTCTTCGGCGCTGATCTCTTCGCTGACGCCGGTGCGGCGGCTGGTCAGTTCGACAACGCCGTTCTTCAGCCCGCGCGGCCCCACCGTGATCCGCCAAGGCAGGCCGATCAGATCCATCGTGGCGAATTTCGCCCCGGCCCGCTCGTCCCGGTCGTCATAAAGCGGATCAAGCCCCAGCAATTTCAAGGCTTTGTAGATATGCTCGCAGGCCGCATCCGTGGCCTCATCGCCCTGCTTGAGGTTGACGATTCCGCAATGGAACGGGGTCACGCCTTCGGGCCAGATGATGCCCTTGTCGTCATGGCTGGCCTCGATGATCGCGCCCAGAAGGCGCGAGACGCCGATGCCGTGGCTGCCCATATGGACGGGGGTGCGGGTGCCGTCGGGGCCGACGACTGTGGCGCCCATCGGGTCGGAGTATTTCGTGCCAAAATAGAAGATCTGGCCCACCTCGATTCCGCGGGCGGATTTGCGGCGTTCTTCGGGGATTGCGTCAAACAGGGCGGCGTCGTGGGTTTCATCCGTGCGGGCATAGAGGGAGGTGAATTCCTCCATCACGGATTGGCATTGTGCCTTGTTATCATAGTCTATTTCGCGCTCGCCCAGACGAATGTCGGTGACGGCGCTGTCATAGAAAACCTCCGACTCGCCGGTCTCGGCCAGCACCAGAAATTCATGGGTGTCATCGCCGCCGATGGGGCCGCTGTCGGCGCGCATCGGGATGGCTTGCAGGCCCATGCGTTCATAGGTGCGCAGGTAGCTGACGAGGTGCCGGTTATAGGCGTGCAGCGCATCTTCTTTAGTTAAATCAAAGTTGTAGCCGTCTTTCATCAGGAACTCGCGGCCCCGCATGACGCCAAAGCGCGGGCGCATCTCGTCGCGGAACTTCCACTGGATGTGGTAGAGCGTCAGCGGCAGATCCTTGTAGCTGTTCACATGGGCGCGGAAGATGTCGGTGATCATCTCCTCGTTCGTGGGGCCATAAAGCATCTCGCGTTTCTGGCGGTCGGTGATGCGCAGCATCTCTTGGCCGTAATCCTCATAGCGGCCAGATTCACGCCACAAATCAGCGGGTTGCAGGGTGGGCATCAGAAGCGAGATATGGCCCGCGCGGGCCTGTTCCTCATGCACGATCTGTTCGATCCGGCGCAGAACCTTGTAGCCCATCGGCAGCCAGGAATAGATGCCTGCGGCCTGTTGCTTGATCATGCCGGCCCGCAACATGTAGCGGTGGCTGACGATCTGCGCCTCGGCCGGGTTTTCCTTGAGAACGGGGAGGAAGTAGCGCGTGAGCCGCATGGGGGCACCTTTGGGCAAGAGAGGGTTGGCAAGGGTGTAGGTAAATTGCGGCACTGAGGCAAGGGGGCGCTTCGCGGGGTGGTTGGGCGGGGCGTTTGGGCAAAAAACTGCGCCTGATTTGCGTACAGCCTTTGTACAGCATCCGTACAGCCTGCAACTGGCGGCAGGCTTGCGTGTCTGGCGGTCTTTTGCGGCATGAGCCGCGCGGATGTCGGAGGGATCCGAGGGGGCAAGCCAAGGGCCAATGTGAGGGGCCAGAGTGAAGGGCCAGAGTGAAGGGATTGACTAGGGCCGCGGGGCGCGCAATCGTGACCGCAATCAAGGTGCAGGGTCGCAAGACCGGCAAAAGTGCCTTGGCGCAGGTCATCAAGACGAAGCAACAGCGGGGAAAGAATGATGCTAACAAAAATGAAATCAGCGGCCTTTGCGGCGATCATGGCGGTCGGTCTGACCGGCGGCGCCAGCGCGCAAGAGCTGAACTTCTTTACGATCGGCACCGGCGGCACGGCGGCGACCTATTACCCGGTGGGTGGCGTGATTGCGAACGCGATCTCCAACCCGCCCGGCTCGCGTGGCTGTGACGAGGGCGGAAGCTGCGGCGTGCCCGGGCTGATCGCCTCGGCGGTGTCGTCGCGCGGGTCGGTGGATAACGTCAATGCCATCGTCTCGGGTCTGCGGAACTCGGGTTTTGCGCAATCGGACGTGGCCTATTGGGCCTATACCGGCACCGGCACCATGATGGGCCAGCCGCCTGCCACCGATCTGCGGGCGATTGCCGCCCTGTTCCCCGAGCATATCCACCTTGTGGCGCTGAAGGACAGCGGCATCAATTCGGTGGCGGACCTTAAAGGCAAGCGCGTGTCTTTGGATGAGCCGGGGTCGGGCACCTTTGTGGATGCGAACCTCATTCTGACCGCAGCCGGTCTTGCCGAAGGCGATTTTCAGGCTGAGGCGTTGAAGCCCGATGCGGCAGGCGATGCGCTGCGCAACGGTCAGATTGACGCCTTCTTCTTCGTCGGTGGCTACCCGACGGGCGCGATTGTGGAACTCGCCTCGGCGGTGGATGTGAAACTGGTGCCGATTGATGGCGATGTGGCCGCCAAACTGACCGGGGAATACGGCTTCTTTGCGGTCTCGGACATTCCGGACGGGGCGTATGAGGGCGTTGGCGCCACCACCACCGTGGCCGTTGGCGCGCAGTGGATCACCTCGGCCAAGGAAAGCGAAGAGTTGATCTATGAGATCACCAAGGCGCTGTGGAACGACAAGACCCGCGTGCTGCTGGATGTGGGCCATGCCAAGGGCAAGTCGATCACCGCAGCAACCGCGCTGAACGGGATCGGCATCCCGCTGCATCCGGGTGCGGAGAAGTTCTACAAGGAAGCCGGTCTGCTGAAGTAAGACCTTCGGTTTCGGACAATCTGCCCGGACGCGAACCCCTCGCGTCCGGGCTTTTTTCAAACGATCCATCCCCAGGAAAGGGTCTGCGATGGCCGACAGACTGAGCGCCGAAGAGCTAGCCGAGATCGAGCGGAAATATGACCCGGAAACCGCCTTTCGGGCGACGGGAAAGCTGATCGGTGGTGTGGTCACGGCGGCGCTGGTTGCGATGTCGGTCTATCATTTCTATGCGGCGGGCTGGGGGCTTATCCAAGAGCTGACGCATCGCGGCATTCACCTTGCCTTTGTCTTGTTCCTTGTTCTCATTTTGTTTTCATGGCGCAAGACGCCGGGAACCGAGGTGGCGGCGCCCACTTGGTACCGGTTCAACGGGGTGGCGATCATCGATCTTGTTCTGGCGGTTCTGGGCGTGGGGGCGGCGATGTATCTGCCGCTGCTGCCCTCGGCCGAGATCGCGCAGCGGGTGGGCAACCCGTCTTCGACCGATATTTTCATGGGAACGGCGCTGCTTTTGTTGGTGCTGGAGGCGGCGCGGAGGTCTGTCGGGATCACCCTGCCGATCATTGCGATCGTGTTCATTCTGTTCGCGCTGTTCGGGCCCTATGCGCCCGGCGCGCTGAAACATGGCGGGACAAGCTGGCTGGGGCTGATCAACCATCTTTATATGACCAATCAGGGGATCTACGGTTTGGCCATCGGGGTGATGGCGAAATATGTGTTCTTGTTCATCCTGTTCGGGGTTTTGGCCACGCGGATCGGGCTGGGGCAGTTGTTCATTGATCTGGCGATGGTGATTGCCGGGCGCTATGCGGGTGGGCCTGCGAAGGTTGCGATTTTCTCTTCGGCGTTTATGGGGACGATTTCGGGGTCGTCGATTGCCAATACGGTGACCACCGGGGCGCTGACCATTCCGGCGATGAAGAAGATCGGCTATCCGGGGCGCTTTGCGGCGGCGGTGGAGGCGACGGCCTCCACGGGGGGGCAGATCACGCCGCCTATCTTGGGCGCTGCGGCCTTTATCATGGTCGAATATCTGGAGATGCCGCTGCGCGACATTCTGGCGGCGGCGCTCTTTCCGGCTTTGCTGCATTACTTCGGCATTTTCATCATGGTCCATCTGGAGGCCAAGCGGTTGGGCCTGCGCGGGCTGCGGACGGATGAGTTGCCCAAGGCGGTGCAGGTGCTGGCCAAGGGGTGGATGACCTTGGTGCCGCTGGTGATCCTTGTGTATTTCATCCTTTCGGGGAGGACGCCGGACTTTGCCGCCGTTTACGGGATCATCGCCTGCGTGGTCGTGGGCTTTTTGAACCCGACGAACCGGCTGACGGTGCCGGGGCTGATCGACGCTTTGGCGGCGGGCGCAAAGAATACGCTGTCGGTGGGTGCTGCGGCGGCGACGGTGGGCATCGTGGTGGGCGTGGTCACGCTGACCGGGGTGGGCTTTCGACTTGGCTATGTCGTGGTGCAGACGGCGACGGATATTGGCGCGGTTCTGGGCACCATCTGGCCTTTCAGCTTTTTCGATGTGCCGACATGGGCGCTGTTCTTCTCGCTTGTGCTGATCGCGGTGGCTTGCATCATCATGGGGGCGGGCATTCCGACCACGGCGACTTACATCATTCTGGTCGCGGTGGCGGCCCCGGCGCTGGCGCAACTGGGCGTGCAGCCCTTGGTGTCGCATTTCTTTGTCTTTTATTACGGGGTCTTGGCCGATATAACGCCGCCCGTAGCGCTGGCGGCCTATGCGGCGGCGGGGATTGCGGGCTCTAACCCGTTTGAGACGGGGAATACTGCCTTCAGGCTGGGCATCGCCAAGGCGCTGGTGCCTTTTGTCTTTGTCTACTCGCCTTCGCTTTTGCTAGTGGCGGATGGGTTCACATGGTCTGCCTTTGCGATCACCCTGACCGGGGCGATGATCGGGATCGGCTGTATCGGGGCGGCCTTCTCGGGCTATATCTTTGCGACGATGCGCAAGGCAGAGCGCTGGTATGTCGGCCTTGTCGGGCTGTTGTTCGTCGCGCCGGGTTTGCTGACCATGGGGATCGGGATCGTGCTGCTGCTGCCGGTTCTGTACCTGCAATGGCAAAAGCGCGACCGGGGGCAAGCCGCGGCCTGAGGGTCGCGCCAAAGGGGGAAAGCGGCGCGATCTGGTGGCTTGTCTTTGCGCAAGGCTCTGGCCATGCTCGGCGCCAACGCCCCCTGTTGAAAAGGCCCTAAGATGCGCAGTTCAAAGACCATTCACGTCGTTTCGTGCCATGCTGAGGGTGAGGTGGGCGATGTGATTGTGGGCGGTGTTGCCCCGCCGCCCGGCAAGACCCTGTGGGAGCAGCGCAACTGGATCGCCAAGGATCAGACCCTGCGCAATTTCGTGCTGAACGAACCAAGGGGTGGGGTGTTTCGCCATGTGAACCTGTTGGTGCCGCCCAAACATCCCGAGGCTCAGATGGGCTGGATCATCATGGAGCCCGAGGACACGCCGCCGATGTCGGGGTCAAACTCCATCTGCGTGGCCACTGTGCTTTTGGACAGCGGGATCCTTCCGATGCAAGAGCCGGTGACCACGATGGTGCTGGAAGCGCCGGGCGGGATTATCCGGGTGCGGGCTGAGTGCCGGGACGGCAAGGCGCAAAGCATCACGGTGCAGAACCTGCCCTCCTTCGCTGGAGAAATCGGGGCCCTGCTGGACGTGCCGGGATTGGGCAAGATCCGGGTGGATACCGCCTATGGCGGCGATAGTTTTGTGGTGGTGGATGCGGCGGCGCTTGGGTTCAACCTTGAGGCGGCCGAGGCGGGGCGTTTGGCCGAACTGGGGGTTCGGATTACCAATGCGGCCAATACGCAACTGCGGTTTCACCACCCGGAGAATGCGGAATGGACGCATTTCTCCTTTTGTCTGTTCGCGGGGCCGCTGGAACGGGAGGGCGCGCATTTATCCGCGAAAGCCGCCGTGGCGATCCAGCCGGGAAAGATCGATCGTTCCCCCACGGGGACGGCGGCCTCGGCGCGGATGGCGCTGTTGCACGCTGCGGGGCTGATGCAGGTGGGCGAGACTTTTACCGCGCGTTCGATCATCGGGTCGGAGTTTCATGGCCGGATTGTTGGCGCGACCATGGTGGGCGACCGGGCCGCGATCATCCCCGAGATCACGGGCCGCGCCTGGATCACGGGCACGCATCAGCACATGCTGGACCCGGAGGACCCCTGGCCCGAAGGGTATCGGCTGAGCGATACTTGGCCAAACTATGGGCCCGGATTTGAGCCTTCGGCGTAGGGCCGCCCGTCTTGATCTGGGACAACGCCACCCGTCGCGGCAGGCGTTAAAGTGAGGGTCAGTTCCGCCGGGCCACCGGGGGGACTGCGAGCCACTTGACGCCAGAACGGGAGGGTTGGTCGATGAACCTGCTGATCATTTATCAAAGCATTGAAGGGCAGACGCGCAAGATCGCGGACTTCGTGGAAAGCCAGTTGCGGGCGGCGGGCCATGAGGTTGCGCTATTCAACACCGAGGACAAGCTGGGCGCTGTGTCTTTTGAGGGGGTGGACCGGGTGATCCTTGCCGCCCCGGTGCATGAACGCAGGCATCCGAAAAGCTTTGAGGTTTTTGTCTCGGCAAGCCGGGGCGATCTGATGGCGCGCCCGACGCTTTTGCTCTCGGTCAGTTTGAAGGCGGCTTTTCCCGAAGGGCTGGAAGAGGCGCAGGATTATCTGACCGAAATGAAGATGCGGACCAGGTTTGAGCCAACGCGGCAAATGCTGGTGGCAGGTGCTGTGCGGGCCAGCAGCTACAGCTATTACGAAAGCCAGATTGTGCAGAACGTGGCGCTGGAGGGGCGCCGGGTTCGGCTGACCGATGGCGTGCGGGAGTTCACCGATTGGGACGCTTTGGGGGCTGCCGTGACGGGCTTTGGGCAGGCGGCGCTTTAGGGTTTTTGCAACGGGCTTTGGGGCGGGGCTGGGGGTGCGGGCGCTTTGGAATGAAAGGGAAATTTGGACAATGCTGAAGGAATCAATTCTGCTGCCGGGCCTGTGTCTGGTGCTTTTGGCGGGCTGCCAGGGTGCTGGCCCGGATGCCCGGAAGGCAGCGACGCGCGGGCAGGCGATCTATGCCAAGGAATGCGCGCATTGCCATGGGGCCGGCGGGGAAGGGGGCGGGCTGGCCGTTCCGGCGTCGGGGGTGACGCCGCCCGGTCTGGTCACGCTGGCCGCGCGCAATGGCGGGGTTTTCCCCTATGAGGACGTGCGCCGTTTTGTGATGGGTGTGGCGCGGGCGGAGGACAAAGACGCGGCGATGCCGGAGTTTGCCTCGGTCGGGTTGCGGCATGTCTACCCGAAGGGCGGCGCGGATGGGGAGGTGCTGGAGGGCGATTTTGAGGATCTGCTCAGCTATCTGGAGGCGATTCAGGGCTGAAGCGGGGGGGCTGAGGGGGGTGCGCGGATGAGGCCTTCGGGCCCGTATGGCGCTTGTTGCCGCCGCGCCCTTGGGATTATGGTGCGCGCAGACGCCCTGAATTTGGAAGACACGCCCTATGACGACCGCGCCCCGCTCTGGAACCCATATGGTTGTGCTTGCCGTTCTGGGACTGACGCATCTGCTCAATGATCTGATGCAATCGCTGATCCCCGCGACTTATCCGATCCTCAAGGAGGCCTATGCGCTGGATTTCGTGCAGATCGGCATGATCACCATGACGTTCCAGATCGCCGGGGCCTTGCTGCAACCGCTGATCGGGATGGTGACGGACCGCCGCCCCGCGCCCTATTCGCCGGTCGTGGGGATGATGTTCACCCTGTCCGGGCTGGTGAGCCTTGCTTTCGCGGAAAGCTATCTGGGTATTCTCGTCTCGGTCACGCTGATCGGGATCGGGTCGTCGATTTTTCACCCGGAGGCCACCCGGATGGCGCGCTATGCGGCGGGCAAGCGGCAGGGGCTGGCCCAGGGGATCTTTCAGGTCGGCGGGCAGGCGGGCGGCGCGCTGGGCCCGGTGTTTGCCGCCCTCATCATCGTGCCATGGGGGCAGCCGAGCCTTGCCTGGTTTGCGGTTTGCGCGCTGGTGGCGATGCTGCTTTTGGCCTGGATCGGCAGCAAACAACGCCAGATCAGCGCAGAGTTCATGGCAAGGCGCGCAGCGGCGCGGGCGACCGGGGTGCAGCCCGTTCCCCATGCGCGGATGACCATTGTCATCGGGCTTTTCGTTCTGACCGCGCTGATGTTCACCAAGAACGCCTATAGCGAGAGTTTCCGGTCTTTCTATATTTTCTATCTGATGGAGCGGTTTGGCCTGTCGATCCCCTCGGCGCAGATGATGCTGTTCGTGTTTCTGGTGGCGGCGGCGGTGGGGGTGCTGATCGGCGGGATCGTGGGGGATCGCATCGGGCGGCACCGGATCATCTGGATCTCGGTTCTGGGGCCGTTGCCGCTGACGCTGCTGTTGCCGCATGTCGATCTGTTCTGGACGGGGGTTCTGACCATCCTGATCAATCTGATCATGGCGAGCGCCTTTGCCTCGATCCTGATCTTTGCGATGGATCTTTTGCCCAACCGGATCGGGATGATTGGCGGGCTGTTCTATGGGCTGAACTTCGGGCTTGGCGGTATTGCGGCGGCCCTGTTGGGGGGGCTTGCCGACAGATACGGGGTGGAGGCGGTGTATCAGGTCTGCGCGTTCCTGCCGCTGGCGGGGTTGCTGGCGTGGTTCTTGCCAAAGCCCACCGAAGACGGCGCCCCCGAAAGCGGTGCGGGCGCGAAACCGGCCGGGGGCTGAGCGCCGCCCCGCAGCCGTGGCTTGCGGGGTGGGTCGGGGCGTCGCGTCATAAGCTCGCGTCGTCGGGCAGGGTCTTGGCCGTTTCGCGCAACACGAACTTCTGGATTTTCCCGGTGGAGGTTCTCGGAATGGCGGTGAACACGAAGCGGCCCGGAACCTTGTAGGCGGCAAGCTCTTGTCGGCACCACGCCCGCAGGGCTGCCGCATCCGCCGCATGACCCGGAGCGAGTTCGATGAAGGCGCAGGGGGTTTCGCCCCATTTTTCATGCGGCATGGCCACGACCGCCACGACTGCCACGGCGGGGTGACGGTAAAGCGCCTCCTCCACCTCGATCGAGGAGATATTTTCCCCGCCCGAGATGATCACATCCTTGGAGCGATCCTTGAGCTGGATATAGCCATCGGGATGCATGACGCCCAGATCGCCAGAGTGGAACCAGCCGCCCGAAAACGCCTCGGCGGTGGCTTTGGGATTGCGGAAATAGCCTTTCATCACGACATTGCCGCGAAACATCACCTCGCCCATGGTCTGGCCATCGCGCGGGACGGGGAGCATGGTTTCGGGGTCCAGCACGTCCAACTGCTCCAGCGGCAGATAGCGCACGCCCTGCCGGGATTTGAGCGCGGCCTGACGGGCGGGCGGCAGATCGGACCAGCTTTCGTGCCAGTCGTTCACAACGGCGGGGCCATAGGTTTCGGTCAGCCCGTAAAGATGGGTCACAGCAAAGCCCGCCGCCTGCATATCCGCCAGCAGCTTTTCGGGCGGCGGGGCGGCGGCGGTAAAGAACTGCACGGTATGATCGAGGGCGCGTTTGACCGTTTCGGGGGCCGAGATCATCAGCGACATCACGATGGGCGCGCCGCACAGATGGGTCACACGGTCATCGGCAAGGGCGTTCCAGATCGGTTCGGCGCGCACCTGACGCAGGCAGACATGGGTGCCGATGATGGCCGAAAGCGTCCAGGGAAAGCACCAGCCGTTGCAGTGAAACATCGGCAGCGTCCAGAGGTAGACCGCGTGTTTGGGCATGGAGGCCGTCAGCGCATTGCCCTGCGCCAGAAGATAGGCCCCGCGATGATGCGACACAACGCCCTTGGGATCGCCCGTTGTGCCGGAGGTATAGTTGATCGAAATGGCGTCCCATTCATCCTCGGGCATCAGCCAGGCAAAAGCGGGGTCGCCCTGCGCCAGAAACGCCTCGTAATCCTGCGCCTCGGTCTCGGTTTGGGGGGCGGTGTATTCGGCGTCGTCATATTGGATTAGGATGGGTTTGACGCGGGCCAGTGCTAGCGCCTCTTGCAAGAGGGGCATGAACTCGCGGTCCGCAATGATCAGGCGGGAGTTCGCGTGATCGAGCTGAAAGGCGATGATCGCAGCATCCAGCCGGGTGTTGATCGAATGCAGGACCGCGCCGCACATCGGCACACCGTAATGGCATTCCAGCATGGCGGGGGTATTGGCGAGAAGGGCGGAAACCGTGTCTCCGCGCGTGAGGCCCGTTTGCGCAAGGGCCGAGGCAAGGCGGCGCGAGCGGGCGTAGAAATCGGCATAGCTGCGCCGCAACGGGCCGTGGATGATGGCCGTATGATCGGGGAAAACGGAGGCCGCGCGTTCCAGAAAGGTCAGGGGCGTGAGGGGCTGGAAATTGGCGGGGGTCCGGTCAAGGTCGGTATTATAGGGGTTCGGTGTCATCGGATCAGGCATCCTGCCACTGGGGGGGGCGTTTTTGAAGGAAGGCGTTGATGCCTTCGGTCGCGTCCGTCGCCAGCATATTATCGACCATTACCGCCGAGGCATAGTCATAGGCATCCGACAGGCCCATTTCGCGTTGGGCGTAATAGGCGCGCTTGCCTGTGGCCAATGTCATGCTGGATTTGGAGGCAATCTTGCGGGCCATCTCCATCGTTGCCTGTTGCAGGGCCTCAGTGGGGACCGCGCGGTTGACGAGGCCGATTTCGGCGGCGCGGGAGGCCGGGGTCATGTCGCCTGTCAACAGCATCTCCATCGCGAATTTATCGGCCACATTGCGAGACAGGGCGACCATGGGGGTGGAGCAGAACAGCCCGATATGAACGCCCGGCGTGCTGAACTGGGCGGTGTCTGCGGCGATGGCCAGATCACAACTGGCGACCAGTTGGCAGCCTGCGGCGGTGGCGATGCCCGTGACCTCGGCGATGACGGGTTTGGGACAATGGACGATGGCTTGCATGACGCCTGCGCATTTCGCCATGACCATCGCGAAATAGGCGCGGCCCTGATCGGGGCCTGCGCGCCCGGCTGTCATTTCCTTCAGATCGTGGCCGGCGCAAAAGGCGGGGCCATTCGCGGCCAGAACGATCACCCGAACGGCCGGATCATGGGCCGCTTTGGCAAAGGCCGCGCCCAAGGCCCCCAGCATCGCCTCGGACAGGGCATTGCGGCGCTTTGGGTCGTTCAGGGTCAGGCGCAGGACGCCGTCCTGATCCAGAGCGTCCAGCAGGAGGTCATCTTCGGGACGGGCGGTTTGCATGGGTTCGATCCTTTGGACAGCGTCAGAGGATGTTGATCTCGACACTCTCGGCCAGAGTGTTGGCGATAAAGCAGTAGCGATGCGCGCGGTCCTGCATCTGTTCTAGGGCCGCAGGATCCACCGTAAAGCCCGTATCGAAGCGGACGACCGGGTGCAGATCGATCCGCGTAACCGACATCAGGCCCTTGGCATTCTTGCCAAGATGCGCCTCGGCATGGTCGTGATAACTGGCCACGGGCCAGCCCGCCTTGGCGCAAAGGGCCAGAAAGGTCATCATGTGGCAACTGGACAGGGCAGAGGCGAGCGCCTGTTCGGGGTTGGTGTTTTCGGGCTTGCCGCCCCAATCCGGGGCGGCATCGACCAGAACCTCATAGCTGTCGCCATAGCGCACCGTATGTTCGGCCGAATATTTGCCGGGCTTAAATTCGAGCTCGGCGCGGGCCCAGTGCAGATCAATAGCGAGGTGAGACATGGCTCTGGCCTTTGTTTTTGGCGCGCTCAGGCGGCGGCGATTTTCTTCTTTGGGTCGTAGAACGGACGCTCCACAATCGTGGCGCGGCAGGGGCCTGAATTGGTTACCACCTCAACTTCCGATCCGATATGGGCAAAGTCAGCCGCCACCATCGCAAGCGCGATATTCTGCTTGAGGCGCGGAGAGTAGATCGCCGAGGTAACCTTGCCGATCGGCGCGCCGTCTTTGGTGATTGCCCAGAAGGTGGTGTTGGGGCCTTTCAGCGGGGCTGTGTCAAGGATCAGGCCGATCTGCTTGCGGCTGGGGCCTTGGGCCTGAATGCGGCGCAGCGCGGCTTTGCCGATGAAATCGGCCTCCATATCAAGGTTCAAGAGCCGGTCGAGGCCCAGCTCATAAGGGTTGGTCTTGATGTCTGCATCGGCGTGATAGGACAGCATCCCACCCTCGATCCGGCGGATGGAGGAGGTGTGACCGGGTTTCAGGCCAAAGGGCAGGCCGGTTGCCATGATGCGTTCCCACAGGGCATCGCCATGGGCGCTGTCGCGCAGGTAAATCTCATAGCCCAATTCGCTGGACCAACCGGTGCGCGAGACCAGCAGCGGAATGCCGTCCAGCTCCAGCTCGCGCAGCCAGTAGTATTTCAGATCAAGGATGCTGTCGCCGAAAAGGGCCTGCATGATTTCGCCCGATTTGGGCCCCTGCAATTGCAGAGGCGAGACATCGGGTTCGCCAATGGTCACATCGAGACCGGAGTTCACGGCCACGCCCTGCGCCCAAAGCAGGATGTCGCTATCGGCGAGCGAGATCCAGAAGTGGTTTTCGGCAAGGCGCAGCAAGACGGGGTCATTCAGAAGCCCGCCCTCGGCATTGGTGATCAGGATGTATTTGCACTGGCCGACCGCCATCTTGGACAGATCACGCGAGGTCAGGCGCTGTACGAATTTGGCCGCATCGGGGCCGGTGATTTCGACCTGACGTTCCACGGCCACATCGCACAGGATCGCGGCTTGCGTGAGGGTCCAGAAATTCTGCTCCGGGTCGCCGAAATCGCGCGGGATATACATGTGGTTATAGACCGAGAACCCCTTGGCCCCCCAGCGCACGGTGGCCTCGAAATAGGGGGATTTGCGGATCTGGGTGCCGAAGCCGAAATCATCTGCTTGCATGTCTTATCGCCCTTATGTGCTGCGGGCCGGAAGGGCCACGGTTGATGTGCAATCTGACGCAGACGTAATCTGCCCGAGGGGAAAAGAGTGGACTGAAAACCGCGCCCTTGCAGACTGAACGGACCGTTTTTGGGCCGGAATCCTTGCCTTGGGTCTTTGTGGTTTTCCGGCGCGGAAAGGCCCGCCCGAAAGGGGCTGGCGCCGGCGATGCGGGGGGAGGGCTGTTTGGCCTTAGCCAAGCCGCCGGGCGGCCAGTTTCATCAGGTTGGGTTTGCTGGATTTGATGCGCCGCGTGGCGATATAGGTCATGTAGCGGTCAATCCCCAGTTCCGCCTCCAGGAGCCGGGTCATGAGGGCCTGAAACGAGGCCAGATCCGGGGTGATGGTTTCCAGCACATAATCCATGCCGCCGCCCGTGGCGATGCAATCGGTGATTTCATCCAGCGAACGGATGAGGGTTTCGAAGCGGTCGAAATCGGCTTTGCGGTGGTGGGTCAGGGAAACGGTGACCACGACCTGAGTGAAATCGACGATCTGGTCGAGCGCGATCTCGGCGTGATAGCCGCGAATGAAGCCCGCGGCTTTCAGCCTATCGAGACGCGCCCAGCACGGGGTCGCCGAGATGTTGGCGATCTCGGCCAGTTTGGTTTTGCTTAGCGGTCCGTGTTGCTGAACCGCTGCAAGGATGCGGATATCCGTCTGATCGAGGCCAAACTTCTTCATCTGGTCAAACCCTTTGTCGCGCGGCCCGTGCTGCGCGGTGTCACCATGGCCGGGGCAGGGGGCGGTTGGCCCGCGCCCCTTGGGCGCAAAGCGCCTGCGCGGCCGGGCCTTATGTTCCCACCTGCAGGACCGCCGATTTCTGGCGCAGCCATGCGATCACGCTGAGCGCGGTGATCTTCCCCGTGGCGGGGTTTTCGGCGCTGGGGCGGTTTTGGATGGACATGGTGAAATCCGAACTGTCGGAGGTGACGCGCACGGTGTGCTTGTTCCGCTCCAGCTTCGGGTCGGCCCAGACCTCCATCTGGGTTTTGTCGGGGCCAAGCCCGGCGAGGCTGACGGCGGCGGCCACGTTGACATTGGCCGGAAAGGCGCGGGCGACTTCGGTGACCGAGCCTGCCAGAATGAGGGAGGCTTCCGTCAGGGTCGTCAGATCGAGGCCCATTTGGGCGACATAGGGCGCTTTGATGAGGCCCGCGACGGGCTTGCGGGTTTCAATCACCACCGAGGTGATTTCGCCCACGGCCACGCCCTTGATCGCATCAAGGCCCAGCATCGCCCCCGAAGGGATCACGATGCGCCCGCCGGTCTTGGCGGCAAGGTCGATCAGATCCTGACGGCCCAGCAATTGACTGGCCGACAGCACCACAAGGGTTTTGCCCGCCTCCAGCACCGAGACCGCCAGATCGTTGAACAGCGCGGGGGGCAGCGCCTCGATCACCAGATCGCAATGATCGGCAAGGCGGGGGAGGTCATGATAGGGCACGGCGGTGGAAAGCTGTGCGTTCAGCTCGGCCGCGCGTTCGGGGCTGCGCGCGGAGAACCCGGCAAGGGTGCAGCCTGGAATGCCGCCCTGATCCAATTCTTGGGCGACGCGCAGACCGACGGCGCCCATGCCTGCAATCCCGATCTTCATGCGCGATACCTTTCGACCATTTCGACAATGCGCTGGGCGGCGGCCACGGCGGCCTTGTGATCTTGCGAGAAGTTCAGCCGGATGCTGGAGGTGGTATGGGGCGAAAACTCGGACCCCGGCGTGACGGTGACCCCGGCTTGCACGCGCAAGAGCCGCACGAAGGTTTCGGGCGCGACGACTAGGGCGGGGAGTTCGGGGAAGACATAGCTTCCGGCCTGCGAGGTGGCCGTGGGCAGGCCCGCATCGCGGAACACCTGCAACAGGTCGTCGCGGATCGCTTCGTGCTGGGCGATGCGGTCGGCCATCCAGCCTTCGGGTTCGTGGAACCATGTGGTCAGGGCGGCTTGGCTGTAGCCTGCGGCGCGCAGGGAGACGATCGCCTGAAGCTTCTCCATCCGCTCGATGAGCGGGGCGGAGCCGAAGGCAACCCCAAGCCGGAACCCGCTGAGCGATTCCGTCTTGGACGGCCCCATGATGGTCACCAGTTTGGACGGGCGCTGGGCTGCGGCGCGCAAATGGGTGTAGCTTTCGCCGCTGTAGAGCAGCCGGGAATAAAGCTGATCCACGATCACCGTGACATCATACTGGGCGGCGAGTTCCCCGATCCGGGTGATCGCGTTTTCCGAAAACACATGGCCCGTGGGATTGTTGGGGGTGGAGAAGACAAGCACCTCGGCCCCTGCTTTGAACGCGGATTCCAAAGCGTCCAGATCAGGGCCTTTTTGCGCGGCATCATCGGCGTAATTCAGCGGGATCGGCAGGATTTCTCCGCCAAAGAACAGCACCAATTTGCGGTTGGCGAAGTAATCCGGCTCCATGATCGCGACTTTGGTGCCTTTGTCCACGACCGCGCCCAAGGCCAGAAACAGCGCGCCTTGGGTACCGGGAGTGATGATGAGTTCATCCACCGGGTCAACCGGTGCGCCGGTAAAGGCGGCGAGGCTTTTGGCCACGCCTGCGCGGATCCCGGCATCGCCGCGATATTCGGTATAGGCCTGTGCGCCGCCAACCTCATAGCCCTGCGCCCATGCCTCGCGGGCGCCGGGGGTCGGGGCAAACGCATCGACATCGCCATGCGAGAAATCCACCGGGCGGCCAGCGATCACATCGCCGCGCATCACGGATTTCAGATCATCCGCGTTTTGGCGGACTTCCTGACCGGGGGCATTCTCTGCCCCAAGGCCCGCAAATTTCTGGTCCAAATTGCTCATGTTCCGCTTCCCCCAAAAAGACTCATGGCCTTGCGTTTATCGCATGCGGACGGATCGCACGAGCCAAAATGCGCGTCTTTGCGGCCGCCCCGGCTTTTTGGGGCGGGTTCTGGCGCTGCGGGTTGGCTTTGGGGGCAAGAGCCCGCCCGGCAAAAGGGGGGGGCTAGCGGCCCCAGCCGGTTGCGTCCAAAGCCGCCGAAATCCCGTTGAGCGAGCCGCCAAGTGCGATGACACGGTCTGCGGTTCTGGAATAGCGGACAGAGACTGCCTTGCCCGCGCGGAAGGTTGCG
>JAQWYA010000235.1 GCA_029254215.1 Pseudorhodobacter sp.
CCGGTGTCGGACTATGTGGCTGATTTCGTGGCGCATATGAACCCGCTATCGGTTCTGACCGCCCGCGACGTGATGCAACCCGGTGAGAGTGCGGCCGCTGAAACGGTTGATGCCGAAACACCCGTCAAGGAGATCATGGCAAAGCTTCGCGACGGCGCAGAGGAGCTGGCTGTCACCGATGCGCAAGCGCGGATCGGGGTGATCCGGGCGGCGCATCTGTTGGGGCGGCTGATTGATCCGCAGGGATAATCGCCGCCGCAGGCCTTGGTGCCACCCCCCTGCCCGAAGGGGCCAGCAAAGCGGTCCGCCTTGAACCTGCCCCTAATCGGCGAGCAGAACCCGGCATTCGGGAAAATCAACCTGGCCTTGCCGGTGATGCTTGCGCCAGGCCCATGCCTCCGGGTCGCTGAAATGCGCTTCATACCGATCGGCGGCGGGTTTTTGCAGGATCGCATGGCGGGCCGCACGCTCCGCTGATCTGTCCCGGCCATCGCCGCGAAAGAACACCGACATTGCGGCATTGCATTCGAACATCACGAAACGGTTCTGCGCCAGATCGATGCCCACATCCATGCCGCAGAAATCAAGCGCGGTGCGCGCCGGAACGGCCGCACAGGCTTTGTTGAACACCGCATTCGCATTGAGTTGCGCGACAAGTTCCAACTCCCGCTCTTTGAAGCTGTCGCGCTCGATCGAGGTTTCGTTATGCACCTTCCAGCCATCCCCGGCCTTGATATGGCGCACGAAATGGCTCCCATCAATGAACAGCACACGCGCCTTGAGAAAGCTGCCGTCAGCGCTTTCGAAGTTCACGAATTCGGTCATGAAATGCGCCTGCCCAAACCATTCGGTATTGACCGCCAGATCCCATTCCGCAGCCGAGTTGATGCGCTGCAGACCAAGCCCCGTCTGGCCCCGGCAAGGGCGCACCAGAACCGGAAAGCGAAAGCCCCCCTCGTCAAAGCAACGCTCGAACGCGGCTCTTGAACTGGCTGTAAAGCGGACGCAACGCGGAACGATCAGCCCCTCCACGCCTTGCAGGGCACGCGCGCTCAGATCGCGGCGCGTCATCGCAACGGCGCGCGGATGGTTGAAGATCGGCACCGTATCGCCATAGGCCGCGTCCAACCAGATCAGGGCCTTGCGATACTCATCGGCATCGGCGCACAGGTTGATGATCCAAGGGGCCTTTTGCCGCTTGTAGGATTTGCTCATCGGGTGCCAAAGCTCTGGGGCGATCTGCGGCAGGTCATCGCGCAGCGGATAGGGTATCGCGATCCGGTTCGGGATGATCGCCGTGGGCTGGCCGTTCTTCTCACCCCGGACTGAAACCTCCCCCCGGTCCGGCAAGGCGCAAAAGCTGATCGGCATCTCTTTTGAGCCGGATTTGACGGGGGATAACAGCTTGTTCATTTGCCATATTTCTCCATCAATTGGGCAACAGACAGCAGCTTTTGCACCTCGGGGCGCCATTTCTCGGGAGAGAAGAGCAGACCCTCCACGCGGGGTTTGAGGTGCTTTGTCATCCGCATCGTCAACGCTTTGAGGTCGGGTTGATTGTCCTGTTCAAAGGGCATCGGCAAGCCGGGGGCGACATCCAGCAGACGGCATTTATTCGGCCCCATCACCAAAAGATCCAGCGTCCAGTGATCAAGCGGCAGAC
>JAQWYA010000238.1 GCA_029254215.1 Pseudorhodobacter sp.
GACCGCCCGGTCGTGGTGAAGGGAGAGATCGTGATCCGCCCGATGATGTATCTCGCGCTGTCCTACGACCACCGGATTGTGGATGGCAAAGGAGCAGTGACCTTCCTCGTCCGCGTGAAGGAAGCGCTGGAAGACCCGCGCCGGTTGCTGATGGATTTGTGATGATTTCGACTGGGGAGCAATCAAATGCTCCCCAGGAACGCCTTGTGTGACTGGACCCTGTGATGGACAATCTTCAACGGAGCGAACTGGTAATCGCGAATGTGCTCGGGTTTCTGCTCGAAACGGGTCTCTCTAACGTAAACCTCGATTTTGATATGCTGGGCCTTGAGGCTGAGTTTGCGCCATTTTTTGCAACTAGTGTCAGATGGTTGCAGGACGAAGGTATTATCCGATCCAGACAGATTGCCGAATCTGATGATAGCGCTTTGATCATCGGTCCAATACTTACCGCTCATGGTTTTTTCATGATGGGAAAACCTATTGCTGTTGGTGATAGGACATTAACGTTGGCAACTGCCGTCGTAGAAACGAAGAGAGATGAGAAGTTTTATACTGGGTTGGGGGACCTTGGTGGAGGTTTTGTAGGTGGCCTCCTAAAGTCTTTGGGTGGAAATTAAATGACCCCCGAACTCACAACCCTCGCCCTCGCGGCCCTGCTGCAATCCGCCCAGTTCATCCTATTCGCCGTCCCCGCGAACCTTGAACTCGGCACCGGCTACACTTCTTCGGCCCGCGACTGCCCGCCCTCGCGCCAACTGTCGGAGAAAACCGCCCGCCTCCAACGCGCGCTCAACAACCATTTCGAAGGGCTGATCCTTTTCACCATCGCGGTCCTCGTGGTCAAACTGTCCAACCAGTCCACCCCCTTCACGGCAATCTGCGCCTATGCCTATCTTGCCGCCCGCCTCCTCTACATCCCCGCTTATGCCTTCGGCTGGCGCCCTTGGCGTTCGGCCATCTGGGCGATAGGCTTCTTTGCAACCAATGCGATGATCGTGGCCAGCCTGATCTGACGCTTTCATCTGTTCAAAAATATCCTCGGGGGGTCCGGGGGGTGGAAAACCCCCCGGCCTCGCCCTCCACCGCCACACCGAACCAGACAGAAGCCAGACCTGAACACCGGGCCTGCACCCCATGAACACAGGGGCCGCCCTCAAACTCACGGCCCTGCAAAGATTTTCATCGATCCGAGGAACCCTCCGCGGATCGCACGTTCCAAAAGCCGCCAAACACAACCCAACAAGAAGCGGCCCACCCTTCCAACATCGAAAAGGACAGTCCCTTGGCTAATACATCTCTGGGCAGCGCAGCCCAACTTCGCGATCCGAATTACACGCCCCCGCTGGCCAGTGCTGTCCCTCTTGGGATTCAGCACGTGCTGGCGATGTTTGTCTCCAACGTCACCCCGGCGATCATTGTTTGCGGTGCGGCGGGGATCGGCTTTGGCTCCGATCAAGGCGCCCTTGGCTTTCCCGACATGACCTACATGATCCAGATGTCGATGCTTTTTGCGGGCATCGCGACGCTGTTTCAGACCATCGGCATGGGGCCGGTTGGCGCAAGACTGCCGATCGTTCAGGGCACTTCCTTCGCTTTCGTGCCGATCATGATCCCGGCGGTTGCGGGGCTTGGAACGGCGGGCCTCTCGGGGCTGATGACGGGCGTCCTGATCGGCGGGTGCTTCCACTTCTGCCTTGGCTTTTTCGTCGGCAAGATCCGCTATGCCCTGCCCCCGCTTGTCACCGGGTTGATCGTTTTGATGATCGGCCTCGCGCTGGTCAAAGTCGGCATCCAATATGCTGCGGGCGGCGTGCCCCTGATGGGCAAGCCAGAGTTCGGCTCCCTCGCGATGTGGACCCCGGCGCTGGTCGTGGTCGTCGTCACTTTGGCCGTCAAGTTCTTTGCGCGCGGTTTTCTGGCCGTGGCGGCGGTCCTGATCGGGATCTTTGCAGGCTATATCGTTGCCTATGCCATGGGTCAGGTGAACTTCGCCAACATCGGGCGCGCTGCGGTTTTTTCGGCTCCGATCCCGTTCAAATGGGGGTTTGAGTTCAACTTCGCTGTCGTGCTGGGCATGTGCTTCATGGCGATCATCTCGGCCATTGAAACCGTGGGCGATGTTTCGGGGATCACCAAGGGCGGTGCCGGACGTGAGGCTACCGACAAAGAGATCACCGGTGCCACTTTCGCCGATGGCGCGGGCACAGCGATTGCCGGGGTCTTCGGCGGCCTGCCCAACACCTCGTTCAGCCAGAATGTCGGCCTGATCGCGATGACCGGCGTGATGAGCCGCCATGTCGTCACGATTGGCGCGATCTTCCTGATCGCCTGTGGCTTCATCCCGAAAATCGGCGCTGTGATCAACACGGTTCCGATCAACGTGCTGGGCGGCGGCGTGATTGTCATGTTCGGGATGGTCTGCGCCTCCGGCGTCAACATGCTGTCGGATGTGAAATGGAACCGCCGCAACATGGTGATCTTTGCCACGGCCCTGTCTGTGAGCCTTGGTTTGCAACTGGAGCCGTCGGCCCTTCAGCATGTCGGCAAAACCGCGCAGATCCTGTTGACCTCGGGCCTTTTGCCGGCAGCAACGATTGCGATCGTGCTGAACCTGTTGCTTCCCGAAGACCTTGCGGACGACTGATCGTCCCATCAGAGCATGACATTGCGGCGGCCCCTTTTAAGGGCCGCCGTTTTGCGCTCAAGGCGCAGGCGACTGCACCCGTTTTCCGGGCCTGCGTAAGACCATCTGCGGCGCGACCGTCATCATGCAGGCCTGCCGCGTGGCGGCAAGACCGCCGTCCTCCACCTCCAGCAAACACTCAAAACACGCGCCCATCATGCAAAACGGGCCGCGCGGCGCGCCAGAGACGGGCGTCAAGCGAAACACCCGCACCCCCGCCGACAAAAGAGCAGCCGCAAGGTTCATCCCTTCGGGAAGGTGCAAAACTTCCCCGTCCAGCGTCACAGGGACAGTCGCGGGCAAAGGGTCAATCGGCTTGAATGGCAAATCGGGCTTCACCGAACACCTCCAGTTCCGGGTGGGTTTCAGGGGCTTCCAGCCATTCCGGCAGTATCAAGGCATGATTGGCGGCCAGCGTGATCCCCGAATGACAAGTGACAAGGCTGGCGCCGGGCATCAGGGCCGATTGCTGGTAAATCGGCAGACCATCGGGCGACATGATCCGCAGCGCCCCCCAGCTTCGGATCAACTGCGCCTGAGCAAGCGCCGGAAACACCGCCACAGCCTCCGCCGCGAGTTGCCCTGCGACAGGCAGCGTAACGGCATCATCCGGGCCAACCTCTTCGTTGCTGGCCCCGATCTGAACGCCCCCCTCATCCACCTGCCGAATGGTGCCAGAGGGACGGCGCATCAGTGGCGGCAGCTTTTCAGTGATCAGGACTTGCCCGCGCTGAGGCCGGACCGGGGCCAGAAACCCCAGTTTTGGGCCCAGCGAAGCCGCCCCCAGACCCGCGCAAAGCACCAGCTTTCCCGCCGTCACCTGACGGCCCGAGGCGCAGGTCAGGCAAAAGCCATCCGGCCGGGTGACATCTACCACCTGCTCGCCCACCAGAACCTGCCCGCCCCGGCGACGGACATCGAAGGCCAGCGCCCGCAGCAGGCGCAGCGGGTTCACATGCCCGTCCTGATGATGCAGGATCGCCCCTGCAACCTTCGGCCCCACGCCCGGCTCTTCGCCCCGTAGGGCATTGTTGCCCAGCACCTCGAACGGGTAATCGCCGCCCAAGGCGTCGCGCAGGTCGGAATAGGCGCGCGCGCGGGCTTCCAGCGCCGCCTCATCCAGAAAATAATCCAGCCCGCCTTCCTGACGCAAGGAAAGCTCGATACCGCTGGAATCGGACAGTTCGGCGGCAAATTGCGCCCAAAGTGCTGCCGATCCTTGCGACCAGCGCGCGTAGGCGGGTTGGCGCAAGCCCTTCCCCTGCACCCAGATCAGGCCAAAATTCCCCCGGCTGGCGCGAAAACTGCCATCCTCGCCATCCAGCACGATCACGCGATGCCCGCGCCGCAAAAGCCCCCAAGCGACCGAAAGGCCAACCACGCCGCCGCCGATGATCGCGTAATCCGCCTGCATTGCCCTAGCCCCCGACCGGGCCAAGCAACGTCTCCATCAGGGCAGAGCGCGGGTCGGACAGGGCGTCGATCACGTCGAAATGGTGCTTGTGCGGGCTGACAGTCCAGTCACAGGCCCATGCCTCTGCCAGCAAGCGGGCGTGCCAAAGGAAAGAGGGGCGCTCGGCCCCGCCAACCCAAACATGGGCGCTGACCCCTTCCCGCAACGCCAACCGCGCGGGGCTTTCAGCGGCGATCTCATCCGCGTCCAGCCGCAGCTTTTCCTGCATCGCGGTTTGGGCCAAGGGCTCCAGATCCGAAAGCGGGGAAATCGGGACAACCCGCGTCACCCGCCCCGAGGACTGGTCAGCGCAACCCATCCGCGCGCTCAGATGCCCGCCCGCCGAATGGCCAGTGACAACCTGCGGCCCCGCCACTTCGGCAGCCAGCATTGATAGGGCCGCTGCCATTTCGCGGGTCATATCGGCAATCCGCGCCTCAGGGGCCAAGGTGTAGGACGGCATCGCACAGGCCCAACCCCGCGCCAAAGCCCCCGCCGCCAAATGCGACCAGAAAGAGCGGTCAAACTGAATCCAATAGCCGCCATGAATAAAGATCATGCAGCCCTTGGCCGTCCCTTCGGGCAGGAAAAGATCAAGCTTTTGCCGTTCGGCCCCGCCGTAAGGCAGCCCCAAACGCGCCCGCGCGCCCAGACTTTGCCGAAAAGCCGCCGCATCCGCCGCCCAGCGAGGCACGAAACCCTCTGCCCCCGGAATAAAGGCCGCATTCGCGTAGGCCCGGTCCATATCCATAATCCGCCTCCAGAACTGGACATCTTCGCTGCGCCATGATTTGCATGTTTGTAACCTGAATGGGAGACCCCAATGCTTGATACTGCAACCGATCTGCGCTCCATGCTCAAAGACCCGTCGCTGCTGGCGACCAAAGCCTATGTCGCGGGGGAATGGGTTGATGCCGATGACGGCACAACCTTTCCGGTGACGAACCCGGCGCGAGGCGATGTGATTTGCGAGGTGCCGAACCTTGGCCGCGCTGAAACCGCCCGCGCAATTTCCGCCGCCAATACCGCCATGAAAGACTGGGCCGCACGCCCGGCCAAGGAACGCGCCAATATCCTGCGCGCCTGGTTCAACCTGATCATGGCAAACCAAGACGATCTGGGCGCGATCCTGACCGCTGAAATGGGCAAACCTCTGGCCGAGGCCAAGGGCGAAGTGGCCTATGGCGCCTCGTTTATCGAGTGGTTCGCCGAAGAGGCCAAGCGCGTCTATGGCGAGACCATTCCCGGCCATATGAAAGACAAGCGGATCACGGTGCTGAAGCAGCCGATTGGCGTCGTCGGCTCCATCACGCCCTGGAACTTCCCGACCGCTATGATCACCCGCAAATGCGGCCCGGCCCTTGCGGCGGGCTGTGGCTTTGTCGCCCGCCCGGCTGCCGAAACCCCGCTTTCGGCGCTGGCTTTGGCCGTGCTTGCGGATCGTGCGGGTCTGCCCAAGGGGCTTTTGTCGATCATCACCTCCAAACGGTCTTCGGATATCGGCAAGGAGTTCTGCGAAAACCCGATCGTGCGCAAACTGACCTTCACCGGATCGACCGAGGTGGGGCGCATCCTGCTGCGGCAAGCCGCCGATCAGGTCATGAAATGCTCGATGGAACTGGGCGGCAATGCGCCCTTCATCGTGTTTGACGATGCCGATCTGGATGCGGCCGTGCTGGGGGCGATGGCCTCCAAGTTCCGTAACAACGGCCAGACCTGCGTTTGTGCAAACCGGATCTATGTGCAGGCCGGCGTGTACGATGCTTTCGCCGCCAAACTGGCGGAGGCTTTGGCCAAGACGCGCGTTGGCGATGGGCTTTCGGAAGCGGTAGAATTTGGCCCGCTGGTCAATGTCGCCGCCGTTGAGAAGGTTGAAGAACATATCGCCGACGCCATCGCCAAAGGCGGCAAAGTGCTGACCGGCGGCAAACGCCACGCGCTGGGCGGGTCGTTCTTTGAGCCGACCATTGTCACGGGTGTGACGCAGGACATGGCCGTAGCCCAGGAAGAAACCTTTGGCCCGATGGCGCCTTTGTTCAAGTTCGACACGGAAGAAGAGGTTATCGGGAAAGCCAATGACACGATCTTCGGCCTTGCCGCCTATTTCTACGCCCAGAACATCGGCCGCGTGACGCGCGTGCAAGAGGCGCTGGAATATGGGATCGTTGGCGTGAACACGGGCATCATCTCGACCGAGGTTGCACCTTTCGGGGGCGTCAAGCAATCCGGCCTTGGCCGCGAAGGCTCGCACCACGGGATGGAAGACTATCTGGAGATGAAATACATCTGCCTGTCCGTCTGACCGCTAAAGACGTCTATGAATGCAAACCGGGGGCCAATGGCCCCCGGTTTCGTTTTGACAATGCTGAGGGGCCTTCAAGGCTAAACCCTCAGGCAGATTGCAGGTGGGCCGCATTTGCTTTGGGGTGATGGATGCGGCAGGCCAGTTTCCAACTCGCCCAGGCAATCGCGATCCCGGCATAGCCATCCACCGCATAGTGCCAGCCCAGCATCACGGATCCGATCAGGATCACGCCCAGAAACAGCGTCAAGGCAATGCCAGCCCAGCGCGCATAGCTGAAGGCGTAACAGGCCAGCAAGGCAGAGCTTGCCACATGCATGGACGGAAAGGCCGAGATCCCCGCCATCGGATCGCCCGAGGCATAGCCGCTCCACAGCATGTCCTGCACCGCGACGGCTGACAGCGGGTTGGTCTCATTCACAAGGTGAAGATGGGTCATCAGCGGGGAAAAGACATCGCCCAAACCAAGCGGCGCATAAAAGACCGGCCCAACGGAGGCAAAGGCGATCGCCACCAGGTTGCCGCCAATCGCCCAGGTCAAGGCGAAGGCCGCCAGAAAGCTGGCCCGTGCCGCCGGGTTCGTTCTGGTGAAACACGCGATGAACACCACGAAATACAGCGCAAACAGCCACAACACATAGGCCCCGCTCAGAAGTTGCAGCACGGCAGGATGCCCAAAGATCGGCATCAGCAGAACGTAAGGGTCCACCCCGCCGTGCAGCACCCGGTCCATCTGCATGAAGAAGACATCCCAGCCAAAGGGATTCAGCGCCGGAATAGCCTCTTTGAGGAAGGAGAAGTTATTGAAGAAAATCGACATGACGATCAGGGCCACCAGCCCGTTCACCAGCCGCTCCGCATCGAAAAGGGTCGCACGGACATCCGCGATCAGCCAAGCCGAAGGCCGTTTCGGGCGCGCTATGCGGATCATGTAGCCAAGGCGCCAGATCAGCAGCACAAACAGATAGGCCGGGATCAGCGTGCCAAACAGGGTCATCAGCGTTTGCACCGCCCCGTTGTCATAATCGATTCGCGCCCGGTCGGCGGCAAGGATCGTGGCCCCCGCATGCAAGGTTGTGAGGATGATCAGCCAGCGATTGGCCTGCACAGCCCCGCCCAGCAATCCATAAGCTTTCTGCGTAACAGAGTTTTCCATGCGCCCACCCGATTTTGCCTTTTGCGCTGTATCGCCTTGAAAAATGGCATGAACAGGGCGGTTTTGGGTAAATCTCAGGTCCGGCGGCAGGGCTGTTATCCGATAACAACGGCCTGATTTTGCTTAGTAGGGTCGGCAAAGGCAAGGTCACCTCATCGGCCCGGACAGCACCCGACAGTGCCTTCCCCGGCCCCCCAGAAACCGCTGCCAAAAAGGAATGACATCATGCCGCTGACCCTGAAAAACACTGCAACCGCGACCCTTGTGACCCTCTCTTTGCTGGCCGGAAGCGTTGCCCCGGCGCAGGCCATGGGCAAAAATGAGCGCAATTTCCTGAAAGGGGTCGCTGCGGCGGCGATTGTCGGGATCATCCTGTCGTCCAACCGCGGTGCGGCTGCCCAAGCCCCGGTCGCCCGCCACGACACGCCCCGAGCTGCCGAGCCGCGCTATGCAGAGCCGCGCCGTGTAGAGCCTTACAATCATCCGCGTCACCAGCCCGGCCGCGAGGTCAGCCGCTATGAAGAGCCACGCTATCAAGCCCCGCACCGCGAGGCCCCCCGCTACGACGCGATGCCCCGGCAAGAACAAGGGCGCGTCATCGGCTCCACCTCGGGTCAGACGGGCTACGGATCGGGATTGTCCTCCACTGCGACGGCGCAGGCTTTCAACACCTATTCCTATGCGGATCGCCGGATGATCCAGCAGCAACTCGCCCGGTTTGGCTATTACGGCGGGGGGATTGACGGCGCATTCGGGCCGCGCACCCATCAGGCGATCTATGAATTCGCCCGTGACGGGCGGCAGGCCAATGTGCTGGAGACCCAAGCGGGCGCCTATGCGGTCTTGGATGCGTTGCTGTCCTGATCCCCAGTCGGGGCGGCAAAGCAAAACGGGGGGACGCTTGCGCATCCCCCCGTTTCAAATTCGGTCATCACATCGTGACGGCAGAGGCCGGAAACCCGGCCTGCAGAAATCAGGCCAGAGCCAGATTCGTTGCCGATTCACGGCCATCACGGCCGGTTTCGATGTCAAAGGTCACAGCCTGACCGTCGTCGAGCTGACGGATGCCAGCACGCTCCAGAGCCGAAACGTGAACGAACACGTCGCGGTTGCCGCCAGCCGGGGCGATAAATCCGAAACCTTTGGTTGCGTTAAACCATTTCACGGTGCCATTGGCCATCGTGTGTACTCCTGCTTTGCGCTGCCCACGGAACTGCGGCAGCCTGGCTCAGTCAAGTCAAGATCGAGAACTGAAGCCGCTAGGAGACAGAAGGTCGAAAAAGAAAGCGTTGCATCTGCGGCATAGGCAGGCCAGACCAGAAAAGCAAGACAATTCGCACAAGCCTAGGGAGACTGCTGCGGGGCATGCCGTGACGCAAGACGGGAAAAACGCTGGTCGCTCTGGCTGTGAGGCCCTAGGCTTGATCTGTGACGTTCCGCGAAAGGCCTGCCATGTTTGACCGTATCCTGTCTCTTTTTGCCCCGGTAAGCAGCTATCGGACGCCCTTGCCCGAAGCTGATAAGCAGCATGTTCTGGGGGCGCTGCTGGTCAAAGTTGCCCATGCCGACCGCACCTATCTGTTTCAAGAGGTGGAGCGGATTGACCGCATCCTTGCGCATCGCTTCGACCTCAATCGGCTGGAGGCCGCGAAAATGCGCGCAAGATGCGAACGTTTGCTGGAAGAGATGCCGGATATCGCCGATCTTTTGCATATTCTGCATGATGCCACCGACAAGGCGGAACGGGAAACCAGCCTGCGGGCCTTGTGGCAGGTCGTCTATGCAGATGGGCAACGCCATCAGGCGGAAGATCGGGTGGTGACGATGGCCCAGACGCTTTTGGGGATCGACCCCGAAACCTGTGCAAGGCTGCGGGCCGAGGCGCTGGCAGCCGCAGGCACCTCCTGACGGCGCATCTTTGCCGATTTGCACCTGCGCCCATCTTTGCCATTGTGCGGCGATATTTTTCTGAGCATGGCACCAAGAAACACGCTTTTGCATGCGTCTGACTTATTGTGATGGCCATGACCCTTTCAGATGAAACCCTTGCCAAGGCTGCCGCGACCGGCGACAGGGCGGCCTTTGCCACCCTGCTGGAACGCCATTACGACCGCTTGCACGCGCTGTGCTGGCGGCTGACGGGGCATCAATCCGACGCGCAAGACCTTGCACACGATATTTGCGCTAGCCTTCCGGCCAAGCTCGCAGGGTGGCGGGGCGAGGCCCGCTTTACCACATGGCTTTACCGCGTCGCCGTGAATGCCGCCCATGATCAGCGCAGGCGGCAGGCGGTTCGGAACAAGGCCGCCCTCGGCTGGGGGGACTGGGAAGTGAACCGACAGGCCGACATCGCCGAGGCCGCCGCCGCAAAAGACTGGCTTGCCGCCGCCATGGCGACATTGTCAGAGGATCTGCGAGACACGCTCGCCCTGACGATGGACGCCGATTTGACCCAAGCCGAGGCCGCCGCCGTTCTGGGCTTGTCCGAAGGCACGATCGCATGGCGCATCGCCGAGGTGAAGAAACGGCTTCGCGCCCTTGCCACTCAGGAGGCAATCCAATGACCGATGATCTGGACATAATCCGCGCAGCCTTGCGCGATGCGCCCAAACCCGATCCCGCTGCGCGCAAAAACGCGATTGCCGCAGCGATGCAGAATTTTGACCGGATGCACCAAGAAACCGCCGCCCCCGCACGTCCTATTCATGACCGCAGCCTGAACGCGGCCCCCATGAAAGGACTTGCAAAGATGTTCCGCACGCTCAGCACTCATCCCTTCCTGACCGCCACCACCTCTGCCGCTGCCCTTGGGCTTGGTGTCGTTCTGATCCTGCCGCAGCAGGACCTTGCCCCACAGGGGCAGCCCATCGCCGAAGACGTGGCCCTGCTGGAGCAAAGCGAACCGATGGTGATCGCAGAGACCGCTGCCGCTCCGGCCCCTGCTGCCACGTCATCCCCTGCCCCGGAAACGGCCGCCAGACCCTCCCCCGCGCCGGGGATGACTGCCAGAAAAATGATCCCAAGCGCCGATGCCGCCGCGCCCCGCCGCAGTGCGCCTCTTGAAGCTTTGGCGGATTTCGGCACAGCTGCCCCGCCAAGCCCCGTCCCCGATCAAAGCGTGCCAGAGGTCCCCAACTCCGACGCCTTCGCAAATGCAGAGCGCAATCCCGTTACCGTCACCACCGAGACGCCCGTTTCGACCTTTTCCGTCGATGTCGATACCGCAAGCTATGCGGTCGTCAGGTCTTTCCTGACGGGTGGTGCCTTGCCGCCATCGGAGGCCGTGCGGATTGAAGAGATGATCAATTACTTCCCTTATGCCTATCCCGCGCCCGGCGATGGGCAAGCGCCCTTTGCCACGCATGTGACGGTAATGCCGACACCGTGGAACAGCGACACGCAACTGGTGCGGATCGGCTTGCAAGGGCGGCTGCCCGCTGTTGCGGATCGTCCGCCTCTCAATCTGGTGTTTCTGGTGGATACATCGGGCTCCATGCAGGATGCGGCAAAGCTGCCCTTGCTGAAGCAATCACTGGCCTTGATGCTGCGGCAGTTGCGCCCGGAGGATGAGGTGGCGCTGGTCGCCTATGCCGGTTCAGCGGGCGAGGTTTTGCCCCCCACCCGCGCCGATCAGCCCGACGTCATCCTGCGCGCGCTGGATCAGCTTTCGGCAGGCGGCGCAACCGCCGGGGCCGAAGGGTTGGAGCTTGCGTATCGGATTGCGGAAAAAATGACCCGCCCCGGCGAAGTCAGCCGCGTTTTGCTGGCGACGGACGGGGATTTCAACGTCGGTCTGTCGGACCCGGACGGTCTGGAAGCCTATGTCGAAAAGAAGCGGCGGGGCGGGATTTACCTTTCGGTTCTGGGCTTTGGGCGCGGCAATCTGGATGATGCCACGATGCAGGCGCTGGCCCAGAACGGCAACGGGATCGCCGCCTATATCGACACGCTGCAAGAAGCCCGCAAAGTGCTCGTGGATCAATTGACAGGCGCGCTGTTTCCCATCGCCAATGACGTGAAGATTCAGGTCGAATGGAACCCCGCCGCAGTCGCGGAGTATCGGTTGATCGGCTATGAAACCCGCGCCCTTGCCCGCGAAGACTTCAACAATGACAAGGTGGATGCGGGCGAAATCGGGGCTGGCCATGCCGTCACCGCGCTTTATGAGGTGACGGCCCCCGGCAGCCCCGCCTTGGCGAATGACCCTCTGCGCTACGGTGAGGCAGCGGCCCCGGCGGCGCAGCCGACCGAAGAGCTGGGGTTCCTGCGCCTGCGCTACAAAGCGCCGGGGGAGACGAAATCAGTTCTTCTGGAAACCCCGATCCGGGCAGAGGCAGACAGCGTGACCCCGGCAAGCGAGACGAATTTCGCCGCCGCCATCGCGGGCTTTGGCCAGTTGCTGACCGGGGCCACCTATCTGGGCGACTGGGGCTGGGATGAGGCCATAGCCCTTGCGCTTTCCGCGCGCGGCGAGGATGCCTTTGGCTATCGCGCCGAGGCGATCAGCCTCATGCGGCTTGGGCAGGTGCTGGACGCAAACTGACCATAGGGGTTGCACATTGCCTGAACCCTTCAACGCAAAACAGGCGGGGCCAATGCGCGGCCCCGCCTGTTTTGACTTCAAACCACAGGGTTGCCGCGTTACTGCCCCGGTACGGTATCCAGATCGAATTGCAGGATCATCGGCGCGGGGCCGGTGTCTTCCTCCTCATCCATCAAAGAGGCGGCGGCACGGGTGGTTTCGCCAAAGCCCGCCTCGAACAGCGCAGCCTCCAACCCTTTGCGCCCTGACGCGCTGGTATCGCGGGTGATATCGACCGCCGCCTGACCAAGAAAGCCCAGATTTTCCACCGGGGTTTGCGGTTTGGCGGGGGTCATCACCATGACCAGACGATCCCGGCCGAACGCCTCATCCGTGATGCGCAGCAAGCCTTTCTTCAAACGGTCCCCCGGCTGCATCCGCCCCGAGAACATATGCGTTATTGAATAATCCGACCCGACATAAAGCACGTTCAGATCGACGGGGAAGTCATTGTCGTTGACCGCCTCGACATGGACCTCGTCATCCGGGATCAGACGCGGCACCTCAGAATTGACGGGCAAGGCGCGCAGGGTCTTGTTCTGGGGATTGCGGGTCAGAAGATCAACCTCCACATTCATCTGGCCTTCGCCCACGGCCGCCCCCAGTTTCATCAGGTTGATCGCCTTGGCCATCTGCGACAACAGATCCGCCATCGTGATGCCCAGCGAAACCGCGTCTTTGTCACCCGTGGACACCGAAGGCGTCATCGCCAGATTTTCGGCGAGCCCGGTCGAGGGCAGAACCCAGATCGCATCGGGGCGCGGGCTGTCGGGAATAACGGCCAACCGCAGATCGGCGTCATCGCCGGGTGCCACAAAGGCAAGGCGCGGCCCCGCCTCGGCCTTGAGCGCCTCCAGCGCCGCTGCCAGCGCATCGGCAGGCGCAGTGCCCGGTTCGGGCAAAGCCACTTTCAGCGTGAAATCAAGCCCTTCGGTCATTTTGCGCAGGGTCAGGCCCTTCGGCAGATCCTCTGGCAAGGTCTTGCCGTTCATCTCAACCGGGGTGGTGGTTGCGCTGAAAGTCTCGACCGCGCTGACCTTTACAAAGCCGATTGCGGCCTCTGTCGCATCGGCGGCGGTCGCCATCACCGCCATGATGCTGCCTTCGGACAGACCATGCAGACTGCCCGCCGCAATGGTCAGCCCATTGTCGGTCGAGGTGGCGGGCCATTGCGCCACGCGGGGGCCTGCCTCACCAGAAAAGACGGTGTTATCCAGATCGCCTTCAAACATCGGGGTCGATCGGGCGAGGTTACCGACGGAGTATTTCCGCAGCACCTCTTGCCCGATCTGGGCATAGCTTGCGCCGGGAAATTCGGCCAGCGCCTCGAACAAGGCATAGGTGAACACGCCCTGCGCCACCCGGTCAGGAGCCCCGCGCGGCAGACGTTTTTCAGGCGTCACCTCATCCGTCTGCGCGGCAAAAAACGCCACCAACGAGCCCCCCTTGCCACTGCTGGCAACCGGAGCCTCTGCCCGCTTGCGCGGATCGGCCCCGGCGGATTTCGGAAGCGCACGGGTTTGGGCCGCGTCAATCGCGTCCGTCGGCACGCCCAATGCCTCGGGGGAAAGCTGGCGCGTGGCCACTTCCTCATCCCCCGAAGGGGCGGCCCGCGTGGCTGTGCCGGAATGGCAGGCGTCAAACACCACCCAGACATCGGCCCCCTTGGCGCGCAGCCCGTCCAGCAGCGTGCCGATTTCGTCATCCACCAGCGCATTCGACACTGTGCCAACGGTATCGGACCAGGGGCCGATATCCACCGGCAGGAACATCTCATCCAGCCCGTCCAATTCGTCATCGGGGTTCAGCGCCGGAGCCTGACTTCCGTGGCCCGAGAAATGCAGATAGACGAAATCGCCGGGCTGCACCTTGGCCGTCAGATCGGCAAACGCGGTGCGGATCGCCCCGATTGTGGGCGCTGCGGCCCCCTCTATCCCATCCGACAAAAGCGTGACATTGCCCGCGTCGAAGGGCACGGGGGCGGCGGTTGTCAGATAGGCTGCCACGAGCTTCACGTCATTGGCCGGGCCCTTGAGCCAGAATTGCTTGTCAAGATTGGGGTATTCATTGGCCCCGATTAGCAAGGCATAGTTTTCACGCGCCATGGCGGGGAAAGCCAGCAAAGCCGCAAGCGCCGTCGTCACCAGAAAACCTGTCCGTTTCATAGCGCGTCCTTTCCTCAATTGGTCATCAGGGCGTAGCTGGTCGATGCGCCGCCCTTGTTTTCAACCACCAGCGAATAGCCGCCATCCTCGGACGGGCGCCAACCGCAATAGGCGATATGCGACACGTCGGTGTCAGAACACACCAACCGCCCCTGCGCATCCAGCACCGTCAGGTTCAGATCGACAGAGGACCGCGCCTCGACATAAACCTCGGCATATTCGCCGCCTTTAAAGTCAATACGGCCGTATTCATCCTTTCCGCCCTGGGCGAGCGACCCGATATTATAGACCGGGCCCGTGACGACACCTTTGGTCGTTTCGGCGCGGGCATCCTCAATCACACCGATCAGGGCCTCATCCCCGGCGGCAAGATCGAGGGCTACATCCAGCATCTCTTCCCATTCGCGCAAGGCTTCGCCTTCGGCAGCACCACCGTCGGGGCTACGCTCTAACTGTTCGGGGCTGATCTGCTTGCGCAGCTTGGCGGCAGCCAGAACCAGAAGCGGATCTTGCGCCTCAAGTCCGGCCTCATAAAGCCGCGCCGAAAGTTCGGCAGTCTTGATCGGCGACAGCGGGGCGGCCAGCGCAGGCATCGCGAGGGCCGTTGAAAGGGTCAGGGCAATCAGAAAACGTCGGGACATTTAAAAGCCTCCATAAACGGTCATAATCTACGTCTGAGCCCAAGATAGAAAGGGCCATCCACCCCGTAAACAAGTGATTTTATTGTGACGGGCTTTGTCATGTGCTCTCTGAAACCGGGGCTGCTAGCGTCAGGGCAACAGATCAAGGAAAGGATAAGCCATGATCAGACGCCCGATGCCAAAGCAACCCTCGCAGGCCCTCTTCCGCCCCGTTGTCACCATGATGGCCGCCATGGCGGTGCTGACCGTTTTTGCCGCCTTCGCCCCGGCCCGCGCCGAAACCCCGGCCCCAACCGAGGCACCCACCCAATCAGCAGCGATGCTGGACCAGTCGCTTGACGCGGTGCTGGTAGTGCGCAGCGCGGATGATGATGACAGGTTTCTCGGCTCTGCCTTCCTGTGGAAAGATGGAACCGTCGCCGTGACCAACGCGCATGTCGTCGGCAATGCCGATAGCGTGCGTCTGATCGACACCAAAGGCCGCGTGCATGAGGGCCGGGTGATCGGCAAGGATGATGTGCGCGACGTGGCCGTGATCTGGCTGGAAACCGGCCATGCAGGCCTGATGCCCGCCGCCCTGCCTGCGCTTGGCGATGAGGTTTGGGCGCTCGGGGCTCCTTTGGGTATCGATTTCACCGTGACCCGCGGCATGGTCTCGGCCCGTGCGCGGCAGGTGGATGCCGCCGTGCCGATCCTGTTCTTGCAGCATGATGCCGCGGTGAACCCCGGCTCTTCGGGGGGGCCTTTGGTCGATGCGCAGGGCCGTGTGGTCGGGATGAACAGCCGGATCGCCGATGGGTCGCGCCATTATGTCGGGATTTCCTATGCGATTTCCGCGCCCGATCTGGAACGCATCGTTGAAGGCCTGATCGCCGAGACGCTGATCCCTTTCCCCCGTCTTGGTTTGCAACTGCGCCCGGTCAGCCGCGAGATCGGCAGCGCCCTTGGTCTGCCTGCCGCCGGGATCCTGATTGACCGCGTCCTGCCGGGTGAACTGGCCGACAAGGCGGGGCTGATGGCGGGTGACATCCTTCTGGCCGCGAATGGCGGGATGCTGCACGGCCCCGGCGATCTGGCCTTTGCCATCGATGCGGCGCTGGACGCAGGCGAAATCACCCTGACAATTCTGCGCGCCGGGGCGGATCTTGAAATTACCCTGTCGTTTGAGCCTGCGCAAACCTCGCATCTGACCACCCGCGGTCTGGAAGGGGCAGCCCCGCTTGCGCGCGTCAGTTCCTACCGGCTGGAAGCGCTGGGCCTGACCCTTGGGGAGGCTGGCCGCATCGACACTGTGACCGAAAACAGCCCCGGCCTTTTCGCCGGGATCATCCGGGGCGACCGTATCCTTGCGGTCAATGGCAAGGCGCTGGACGATGACGCCCTCGCGGCGCTTGATCTGACCGCGCCTGCGCTGATCCTGATCGGCCGGGCCGGGGGCATGACGCTGCATGTCATTCTTGATCCCTGGGACAAAGGCGATGGGATGCGCTCGGTCGGGGGTGCGAATGTACTTGACCCCGCCGTGGTAGTATTCTGACATCGGCCTCGGCAAGGGAGACCCGGACATGACTGATAAAGCCCAGATTCTGATCGTTGAGGATGATCCCCAAACCGCAGAGGCCGTCGCCGAAATCGTGCGCGAGCTTGGCTGCACCCCTGAAATCCGCATCACGCTGGAAGAGGGCGTCACAGAGGCGGCAACGGGCCGCTATGATGTGATCGTGTTTGACCGGATGCTGCCCGGCGGCGACGGGGTTGAAGCGATTGCGCGGATCCGGGCAGGTGGATCGACGGCTCTGGTTCTGGTGCTCTCGGCGCTGGGGCGGGCGGCCAACAGGGTGGAAGGGCTGGAGAAAGGGGCGGATGACTATCTGGCCAAACCTTTCGAGCCGGAAGAGCTTCGCGCCCGGCTGCGCGCCCTTCTGCGCCGCGCCACGATGCAGGTCCTGGACAATGACCTGCTGGCTTTTGGTGATCTTGAGATCCGGCTCAAGGCGCGAACCGTGCATGTCGGGCGTCGGCATGTGGCCGTTTCCCCGCGCGAGTTTGAATTGATCACCTTCTTTGCCCGCAATGCGGGGCAAGTGGTCACCCGGATGCAACTCCTTGAAAACGTGTGGAATCTGCATTTCGATCCCGGCACGAATGTGGTGGATGTGCATGTCGGACGCTTGCGGCGCAAGCTGGAAGAAGAGGCGGGCCGCCCCGTGATCCAGACCGCGCGGGGCGAAGGCTATGTCTTTGCACCGCTGCCCAATGCTGGCGGGATAGAGGCCAGAGCGTGAAACTTCCTTCCTCTGGCGCGTCCTCTGGACCTTCCTCCGGTCCTTCCGCCGACGGCACAGGATCGCCCCGGCCTGCGGCGGGTTTTGCCAAACGGCCCCGGCTGGCACCTGCAACCTTCCGGCTGGCCGCGACGGTGGCGCTGGCCGTGACATTCCTGTCGCTGATCGGCATGGGGCTGCAATACAAGCTGGTTGAGGCACGGCTGATGCAGGCGCAGACAAGCCTGCTCGCCGCTGATCTTGACGGTTTCGCGGCCCTCTACGATCAACGCCGGATCATCGCGCTGCGGCAGGCGATCGAGTATCGCGCGGCGGCAACCACGACGACGAATGGGGCCGCAACCTCGGCGGGCGAAATGCTGCTGCTTCAGGATCGCAACGGGGTCATCCTTGCCGGAACGCGCCCCGACTGGCCGCAGGGCTTGCCGCTTTTGGGGGATGGGTTTTCCACCGAGGCCGCCCAGATTTTTAGCGATAGCGGCGAACGCTGGCTGGGTGTCGGCAGAACCCTGCCGGGCGGCTTCCCCCTGATGGTGGCCCGGTCTTTGGCCCCGGTCGATGCCACTTTGGCCGCCCTTCGACAGGCAATCTGGCTTTTGACGCTGGGAATGCTGGCGGCAGGCGCGGCCGTGGGCTGGGTGGCCGCGCGCAGCGTCATGGGCCGCATCACCCGGATCAATGCGCTGGCCGACAAGGTTGCCGCAGGGGCACTTGACGCGCGGCTTCCCGGCCCGCGCGCCGAGGATGAGTTCGGCCTGCTGGAAACCCATGTTCATGCGATGCTCGACCGGATTGAAGGGCTCAACCGCGCGACGCACCGCTTGTCAGACAGCATTGCCCATGAATTGCGCACGCCGCTGAACCGGATGACGCAGAAACTGGGGCAGTTGCGCGGGCAAGATGCGCTGATCGATGATCTGCGGGCCGAGATGCGCAGTGCCATCCGGGTTTTCGATGCGCTTTTGGATATCAGCCGGGCCGAGGCGGATCAGGGCTCTGGCGGCGGGCTGGTTGCGGTCGATATCTCCGCGCTCTCGCTGGAACTGTTGGACCTTTACACAGCGCTGGCCGAGGACAAGGGGCTGAGCGTCAGCTTCGACGTGCCCGCAGGCCAGCATGTCTTGGGCGACAGAACCCTGATCGGCCAGATGCTTGCGAACCTTCTGGACAACTCCATCAAATATTGCGCGCCCGGCGACAGCCTGCACCTGAGCCTGACCGAGGCCGTGGATCACATCAGCCTGACGGTCCGCGATACCGGCCCCGGCCTGCCGCCCGAAATCCGCGGCGAGGCCTTTGAAAGGTTCGTGCGCGCCGAGAGGGACCGCTGCCTGCCCGGTCACGGGCTGGGCCTTGCGCTTGTGCGGGCGATTGCGGCCCGCCACGGTGCCAAACTCCTGCTGCCGGAGGGCGAAAAAGGGTTTGTTCTGCATGTCCACTGGCCTAAGTTAGCCGTGTGATTCCTGTTGAAAGCCCCCGGATCTGATGCGCAGCCTTCTTGTCGCCCTCTGTACCTTTCTGACGGGCTGCGCGGCGATGAACGCCCCGCTGAACACGCCTTTGACCGCCGCCGCCAATGCGCCTTTGGTCGATATCAACGCGGATACGATCGGGGATGGTGAGGTCTACATCGGGCTGGCCTTTTCGGGGGGAGGCATGCGGGCCTCGGCTTTCGCCTATGGGCTGGCCGAAGAGTTGCGCGCCGCAGGCGTTTCCAGCGCGACCCCCAACGGGCTTTTGGACCATGTGCGGCTGGTGTCCGGCGTCTCTGGTGGCTCTGTCACGGCGGCGCAGCTTGGGCTTTATGGCCCGCGCGGCCTTTTGGGATATCGCGAAAAATACCTGATCACCAATGCCGAAAAATACATGGCAAATTCGGTCTTTAACCCGCTGACCCTTGTGAAAGGGCTGTCGGGCGGTGCCAATGGGCGCACCACTTTCGCCCGCTACATCGACGAGGTTTTATTCAAAGGCGCGACCTTCGGCGATCTGCGGCAACGCTCGCGCATCAAGACCTGGATCAATGCGACGGATATGGCGAATTCAACGCCCTTCCTGTTCTCGCCCGAGACCTTCGATGCGCTGTGTTCTGATCTGTCCAGTTTTCCGATTGCCGAGGCGGTGTCTGCCTCTGCCGCCTTTCCGCTGGTCTTTGCGCCGGTGGTGCTGGAGGCCCATCAGAACCGCTGCTCTTATACCGAGCCAGATTGGCTGACGGCCGCACGCTTCAACCCCGAGGCGACACAGGCGATGCGCGCCCATGCCCGTGCGCTTGAAAGCTATGCCGACCCGGAGCGGGTGAAATACGTTAAACTTCTGGATGGGGGTGTGACCGATAACTTCGGCACCACCGGCCTCGCGGTGGAGCGCGCCCGCGCCCGTGCGGCCTACGCCCCGATGACCCCGGAAGAGGCCGTGCGCCTGCAACGCCTGCTGTTCCTCGTGGCTGATGCCGGGGTGCAGGCCGATTATGGCTGGACGCAAAAGCTGCCCGGCCCCGGCGTTCTTGGCCTCGCGAAATCCATCGCTAACAGCTCGATCTCATCGGCCACGCGGTCAGGCTACGATTCAATGCGGGCCGAATTGAAGCGCTGGCAGGAAGAGTTGATCGAATGGCGCTGCTCCTTGCCCCCCGCCGAAGCGCGGCGGCTGCGTGGCAAGGGCGGAGAGTGGGATTGCGCCGATGTCAAACTCTTCGTCGGCCTTGTCAGCTTTGACGGGGTGGACGCCGAAATGCGGGCTGAGTTGAACAAGGTTCCCACACGGCTTGTCCTGACCACCGAACAGGTGGACCTGACGATCGAGGCGGCCCGGATCGCGACGCGCGGCTCCTCCGAGTTCAACGGCTTTGTCCAGTCTCTCGCCGGAAATGATGTTGATGCCCGGATCGCGGACGGGATTGCACGGGGCGGGCGTCGTATTGCGCCCATCGGCCAATAATCCGGATTGAGGCGGCAGAGCTTGGCGCGTTGCAGGATGGATGACAAATCCGTTCACCTGCGTTTGGACGGTTGCAGCCTGAAATCAGCGCGTTATCTTTAGATCATGCGCCAACTTATGATCCCCTTTCTTTCTGCCTGCTGCGGTCTCGCCCCGCTCTCTGCCGCGCGGGCAGAGGTGATGGGGCTTTTGATCGGGGTCGGCGATTACCAATATCTGGATGCCGATCTGCAAGGCCCCGGCTTTGACGTAGCTTTGATGGCCGAGGTGCTGATCGGGCGCGGGGTTGCGCCGGATGCGCTGATCACCCTGACCACCATGCCCGATGCCCCCGGAATGCCCCAAGGCACCCGCATGGGCCAACCGACCCGCGCCGCAATCCTTGCCGCGATGCAGGATTTGACAAGCCGCGCCGAGCCGGGCGATTCCGTTTTGTTCTATTTCTCCGGCCATGGCAGTCAGGCCCCGGATTTGAACGGGGATGAACAGGGCGGAGCGGATGAGATCTTGCTGCCGATGGATGCCTCTGGCTGGAAGGGGGCCGTTGCCTCGGTCGAAAATGCGCTTCTCGACGATGAGCTGGAAAGCTGGGCCAAAAGCCTCACGGATCGGGGCGTGCGGCTGATCGGCATGATTGACGCTTGCCATTCTGGTACGGGCTTTCGCGCCGTCTCCGGCCAGGGCACTGCCCGCGTTCTACCGCCCGAGGCTTTGGGCATTCCCGACGACCTGCCCGAACCGGTGGCCCCGTTGGCGACCGCCGACAAGCTGCCGCTGGGCGGGGAGTTTGTGTTTCTCTACTCCTCTCAATCCGATCAACGGTCCTTCGAGTTTCCCATTGGCGAGGGCCAGGATCAGCGCTGGCACGGGGCTTTCACGCTGGCCGTAACGCAGGTGATGCGCGAAGCGCCAAATGCAAGCTGGCGGCAGGTGCTGGCCGCCACCCGCGACCGGATGACCCAAGGCTCTGTCCGGCAAGAGCCTGACGCCGAAGGCACAATGCTGGACACGCCTCTGTTCGGAACGGGCAGCGCCACCGCCCGCTTTGCAGTAGAAGGCGGTGTCGTTCAGGCTGGCCTGTTGCAAGGGCTGACCGAAGGCAGCCAGATCAGCCTTTTCGCCAGCCCGTCGGGCGGGGAGGCTCTGGCCTCCGCGACCCTTGCCAAACCCGCCCCGAACAAGACCGAAGTCACCTTTGCAGCGCCCTCGCCCGAAGCCGCGGTTTGGGCCGAAGTCACGGCCCCCGCCCCGCCCGCGCCCTTGCGCCTAGCAAACCCCCTGCGCCGGGATGAGGCCGATTACACAGATCTTCTGGCGGCACTCGACGCCGTGGTCGAAGACGGTATCGCCGTCTGGGACAACAGCCAGCCGGATCTCGTTCCGATCCTGACCGAAGGGCGGCTGGCGCTGACTGGCCCCGACGGGCAGTTGGATGCCGCAGGCCCCGGCGCCTCGCCCCGCGTCACCCTCAGGGAGGGCGAGGACGTGATGCAGGCGACCTTCCGGCTGCTGGAAAATGCCGCCCATACCACACGCATCCGCGCGGTTCTGGCGGGGCTTGGCGGGCGAGGCTTTTCGATTGGCGGCCCGCCTGTCACAGTTGCCGTTGAGCGGCGCGCGGCGGCCCCGTCCTCGGATCAGTCGTGCAAGCGCGGCGAAGGATTTACACCGCATGACCCCGCCAAAGGTGTCGCCAATTGTGACGAGCTGTGGCTGACGCTGACCAATCAATCCGGGCGCGTTCAGGATATCACCGTTTTATATCAGGCGCGCGATTTCACGCTGACCCCGATCTGGCCGGTTCGCAACCTGTCGAACCGGCTGGCCTTGGGCGAAAGCACCCGGATTGGCCTGCGCGTGGAGGCGCATGACGGCGCCGCTTTCGCCGAAGAAGAAATCCTGATCATCGCCCTTTCGCCCGAGGTTTCCGAACGGCGCGCCGATCTTTCCGCCCTCGCAACCCCCGACCGGCTGCGCGATATCGGCCCCTCGGCCGGGGCGGCGGACACGACCGGGGCGTTCTTTGGCCTCGTCTCCTCCCTGATGGAACCGGAAGAGCAAGGCTCCACCCGGTCCTTCTCTCCGAAACGCCCGGCGCTGACGCTGTTGCGGCAAGCCGTACGACTGCAGCCCTGACATGCTTTCCACACCCTCCTCAACCCCCCGTTTTTCAGACCCATCCCCGGGTCCAATCGAAGGAACTGCCAGAATGAAAAAGCTGATGACCCTTGCAACCCTGCTGCCGGTGACCCTTGGCGCAAGCCTTGCGGCGGCCCAAAACGCCCCTGATTTCTCGGGCGGGGCGGCTGTTGATCCGGCCCTGACGTCGCCCTTTGCCTATGCCGAAAGCGGCCAGAAGGCCGCCCGCGCCAAAGCCGCCGAAGAAAGCGGTGCCGGGGCGCGTGTGATCGGCGGCGAAGTGGCCGAAAATGGCGAATGGCCCTGGCAGATCGGCCTGATGATCAACGCGGCCCCTCCCGGCCCGGATGGTCATTTCTGCGGCGGCTCCATGCTGCTGGACCGCTGGGTTCTGACTGCGGCGCATTGCGTCCATATGTCTGATTCCGAAGGAAAGTTCTTTGACATCAACCCCAGGGCCGTGTCGGTTCTGGTGGGCACGAATGATCTGTCTGACGGGTCCGGTGACCGGGTCGAGATTGAGGCGATCTTCCGTCACCCTGACTATGTTGGCACCGAGTTTGACAATGACATCGCGCTGATCAAACTCGCCCGTGCGCCCTCGGTGCCGTTCTCAACCATCAAGGTGCCGGATGCCGAGTTTGGCGACTACCTTGACCAACCCGGCGTGACGACGGTCGTAACCGGCTGGGGCCTGACCGAGGGCGGCAATCACCCCGAGCAGCTCCGCGAGGTCGAGATCCAGATGATGGACCGTAACCTGTGCAACCAAGCCTTGCTGGAAAGCCGCGCCGCGGAGGCCGTCAAGGGCTTTGGCTATGCCGTCAAGGTCTTCGGGCTGAGCGATGAAGCCGCCTACACGGCCTGGGATGCGTTGATTGCCAATGCGCCCGTGCCGATGTCGGCCAATATGCTGTGCTCGGGCACGTTCGAGGGCGGCAAGACCGCCTGTTCGGGCGACAGCGGTGGCCCTCTTGTCGTGGCTTTGAACGACGGCAGCTTCATTCAGGCTGGCGTTGTCAGCTGGGGCCTCTCCGGGGCTTCGGGCAAAGGCTGCAACGAATCCGCTCCCTTCTCGGCCTATACCCGCGTGTCGAACTACCTGCCCTGGCTGGAAGCCACGATCGGTGCGAACCCCTGACAGGCCTTCCCTCCCCGAAGGCCCAACGAAGGCCCCCGCTTTATGCGGGGGCCTTTTTAATTGTACGCCCCGTTGAAATCGAACATGGGCCGGCGCTGCCTTGGGAGACTAATCCGCCAGAACGGAGAATGGGCTCGTTATAATCGAACCTATCCACAGATCCGCATTAAAGACTCAAAGGCACCTTCCGAGTTCTGAGCCGCGCCTGAATTCTCCAACCCTAGGACGTCGAGGCTTTATGGGACCGCATGGGGCTGACACTGGGGAAATGGATCCACCTTGTGAAGCAAACGCCCTTTGAAGCATGCGACAAAGACTTCACCCAACGAAGCCCTGTGAGGGGTCGGGCACCTCAAACCGCGTTGCCAACCAGATCGACGGCATATCGGGTGCGTGAGTGTCTGAGGCAAAGCGGTTGATGCATGTCCCGTTCGACACCACCTTGACGCCAAAGCGCCCTGAGCCCGCAGCAAAAGGGCTGAGGGCTGAGGGCTGAGGGCTGAGGGATCGATCCTGAACTGTTCCCCCTCAGCGCAAGCAAAAAGGCCCGGCGATGTGCCGGGCCTTAAAAGACTTGCTTCGGTTAGGATCAGTTGGTCAGCAGGTAGTAGCTGTTGCGCTTGCGACCATTGTTGGCAACCGTCACGAAGAAATAGCCATTCCGGACCGGCACGAAGTTGCAGTAGATCGTGTCGTAAGACCGAGCGCAGCCAACGCGGTTGCCATATTCATCGGTTACCACAGCCGAGAGCGGGGCATCCCCATCGCCCGCAATGCCCACTTCGGCATAGGACTGGCCGTAGAACGGGATCTTCCAGACATCGACGGCCCCGGCAGGCAGACGGCTCAGCGTGCGCGAGGCGCCACCGATCCGGCCCCGTGCGCTTTCCGCCTCGATATCCTCGATCATCGCCATCATGGTTTCATCATCCGCAGCCAGCTCCTTGGCGGTCGCGAGCATGGTGGCCACATCGGTCGGGCTATCGGCCGTGTCTTCCTCTTCGGTGACTTCGGATGTCTGCGTTTCCTTTTCACGCTCGACATCCGTCATCTGAACGCCCGAGGCGATCTTGGCCGCTGTCACCACCATCAGCGCGTCTTTCATCTCGACGCCCATGGCGTAAAGATCCTGGGCAAGGCCGTATTTTGCGACGGCCGCAGGGGCTGCGGTGGCGGTGGCGTCAAAATTCGGCTCTTCGGCGAAGGCCGGGGCGGAAAGCCCTACCAAAGCTGTCGTCGCAAGTGCCATGGAAAGCGATTTAAAAAACATTCTTCCAGTTCCTTATTACCTCGCCCCGTCCATCGGGACTTTGTAAGGGCACAGTCGCATCTTATAAGGAGGTTGAGAAGCCTGTTTTCTATGACAAATGCGGTCACAATTCGGGCATCAGGGGCGATCTTGAATGACCACGCAGCCAAAGCCGTCCTCAACAAAACAGTTTGCCTGCGGCAGGGTGCTGTCTTGGCGCTGCGCCCCGGCAAGAAAGGATTCCGCCAGCGCGCGCAAGGTCTGCTGACCTGCTTCAAAGCCGATTGCCGTGTCTCCGGCCTGCGCGATTTTCTCGGCCGTTCCGGCAAGAGCGGCGCGCGCATAGTGGGTTGCGGCCCCGAAAGCTTCGGTCCTGACCAGCATCGCGGCAGCCTCCCCGCGCAGGAAATCCGGATCAATCGCACCACCTTTCGCGGCCTCGGCCAGCGCCGCTTCGGTCGCGGCGATCAGGCCCGCAGTATCCACGGCATCCCAGGTCGGGGCGGCAATCGCCCGCGCCATCTGGGCGTAGAAAAGCGCAAGGGCGGCCTGATCTTCGGCCCCTGCGGCCCGCGCAATCGGGGCCGCGGCTTCCAGTTCTTGTGCGGCCTCTATCCCGTTGCCGGCGGAGACTTGCGACATCGTCCGGGTAAACAGGATGACCGTGCGCAGCCTCGGGTCGGAGGTTTGCCCCTGCGCCCGCGACAAAGCCGCCCGAGACAGGGCGATATCGCCCTGACTGGCCGCCACTTTGCCAAGCCAGAAGAACAGATCGGCCAGTGTACCGCGCGAAGGCTCCGTCGGTATAAGCCACCCGGCATCGGAGTCCATCGCCGTTTCCCAGCCCGGAGCAGCCACCTCGGCCGCTGCCGCAAGCAGGGCCTTCTGCGCTTCGGGCGCTTTGCCCAAGGCGAAAAGCGCGCGCGCGGTCACCAAACCCGCCCGCGCAGTGATCAAACCAAGCGCCATCGGGTCGATCCCGGTGTCCGGCGGCAGAAAGCCCCGCGCGCCCGAGGTCAAGGCGGCCCCGTAATCCGCCCGATCCAGAGCCTCTTCCGCAGCCTTCAGCGCCCGTTCGGCGGCCTCTTGGACGGAGTAGTTGAACGCCCCAGCACGCCCCTCTGCCCAGCCTTCGGCATATCCGGCGAATTCATCCGCGACCGCATCCCCGAACTGCTGGCGGAAGGCGGGCAAGGCGAGGGTCGCGGCCTCGACCGCCTCTTCATAGCGGCCCAGATCTGCAAGGGCATAAGCGCGGCCAACCTCCAGTATTTCGGCATCCCGCGCCCAATTCGCACCCCCCTGCCGGGCAAGGGCAAGCCCTTCCTCGGTGATCCGAAGCGCATAGGCGGGGTTTTCACGGGTGTTGCGGATGGAATCTGACAGCATCAGAAAGACGATCGCCCAATCCGGGGTAAAAACGCCCTTGTTGCGGCCCAGACGCACTGCTTTTTCAAGGAATTGATGCACGGCCTCAACGCCGCCTTCCTCAAAGACCTTGCCGGTCTGCTCGGCAATGCCGAACGGGTCCGAGATGTCAGGCTCCAGCGCGGCAGAGGGGTGAGGGGCGATCAGACAGGCCGACATCAGGGCCATGGCTTTCAGGGACAGACGCTTCATCGCCCCGCCCCCCCTTCGCCCACCAGAACGAACGGCGCCCAGGCGGATGGATGCGCCAGCGAGGGGTCGCGGGTATCAGCCATCAGTGCCAGCATGGATTGACGCAGCGCCTCGGCCCGCCCACGCGCCGTGCCATCCGCGATCCGCGCGAAAGCATCCGTTGTCAATCGTGCCGCCGCATCGTCCCGAACGGGCCAGTGCGACACAAGGATCGACCTTGCGCCCGCAAACAGAAACGACCGCGCAAGCCCCGACAGGCCTTCGGCCCCCGGCCTGTCGCCACCTGCGGTATTGCAGGCAGACAGAACGACCCAATCGGCATCAAGACGCAGGTCCGCGATCTCGGAGGCGGTCAGCAGCCCATCATCCGCAGCGCTCGCCGTTTCCGGCGGCGTCAGCACAAGCGCGGGTTCTTCCAACCCGGCCAGATCGCCTGACAGCAGGCCATGTGTGGCGAAGGCCAGAACCTTGGCCTTGGACAAATCGAACGCCTTGACCGCCGTTTCTGTGGCCTGCCCGCCCAGACGAACCACGGAATTGGATTTTCCCAATGTCTCGGAAATCTCCAGCAATTCGCGCCGGGTTTGGGGAAGCGGCGACAGGGCGCGCAGTTGATCGACATCGGCAAGCCCTGCGCGCATCACACCGCGAGACAGGGCGGCCACCTCCAACTCTCCTTCAAACTGCGGATCGCCGAAGCCGACAAAGGCCAGACGGTCCGCGGCGGGCGGTGGCATTTTGCGCACAACCCGCAAGGCTTCGACCGTCGGCAGCACTGTCAGCGCATGCCGTCGGATCATCCAGCGGCTGGCGCGCAAAACATCCGCATCATCATCCTCGCCCGGTTCCCATTCCGTGATCAGAAGCGAAAAGGGCAGGCTTGTCAGCGGACCATCGGCCACGATGAACACATGGGCGGCGCGCGAAAACACCGGCTCCAGCGGTTGGAAAAGATAGGAATAAAGCGCGAAAGCCGTGCTGCGGCTGAACGGCAACTTGCCCAAAGGGACGGGCTCCAGCGCGGCGGCGGCCCGCGCGGGTGCGGTTGGGTCCAGCGCCGTGCGGAGCTTTTGCACCGCGCCCGCAACCGCCTCACGCCCAGCGGGAACCATATGCCAACCCGCCTGACGCGCGGAAATCGCCCAGACATAGGTCGCGTTTTCCCCGACAAAAGTCATCAACATCGCTTCATCCGGGGCCAAAAGCTGCTGCACTTCGGCAATGCTCAGGGGTCGCGGGCGGGTGATTTCGTCGAACCGGGGGAATTCTGCCGCTTGGCGCAGCCGCAATGCCTCCAGTTCAGCGTGCAACCCATCGACCTGCCCAAACAACAGCGTCCGGTCCGCGCCGGGCTCGGCCAAGGCGGCCTCGACCGAGGCCAGCCGGTTGCCCAGCGCCTGACGGTCCCGCAAAAGATTGGCCAGCGCCCCATCGCCAGAGGCGGCCCGCGCCTCCATCTGCCGCAGCGCGGCCCCCGCCTGCGAGGCAAACCCGGCCTGTGCCGCCAGGAACGCCTCTGCCATCAGAGGTTCCGGCGGGGCGGCGGGCGCTTGCGGCGCGGTTTGCGCCCCCAAGGGAAGGGGCATCAAGACCGCCGCCAACAGCGCCAGACAAATGAGCATTCTAGGGGTCATCATCCCGTCAGCCTCGCAGGCCCTGCCCGAAATTCAAATGAATTCTGCTGTCATCTGGCGCAGGGCGCTTAGGGTTGCGTCATCGCCGCGTCCCATTCGCCCAGAAAATTCATGCGCTTGATCCGGTCAAGATAGACCAGCAACCCCGGATCCAGCCGGATCGGGCGCAGATGCGGGCGCAGCGCGGCCTGATCCAGCGGCGGCACCACCCCGCCCCCAACCGCCTGCCCCTCGGGCGACAGCATGAAGTTCAAAAGCTCCGCCCCCAAAGCCGCGGATTTTGCGTTGCGCGGCACAAAACCAGTGCGCAGCAGGGCGACGGTAAAATCCTCCAGCTCGATCATCTCAATATCCGGGGCCTGCGGCAGACGCGTTGCGGCATAACTGCCCACCACATTATAGGCCAAGGCGATTTTTCCGGCTTCCAGATCATTGATCATCTCACCCGAACAACAATAGAGCCGCGCGTTCAACCGGCCCATCACCTCGGCCAGCCGCCAGAATGCATCGGTCTGACGCGCATCCTGCGTGGCAAAAAGATAACCCGCCCCCGAGACATGCGGGTCATAAGTGGCAATGCGCCCGTTGAATCGCTCGGGATTGGCGCGCAAAAGGTCTATCAGATCGCGCCTTGTGCGCGGCATCTCCAGCCCCGCCATCGCCTTGCGGGAGGCCAACAGCACAACCGGTTCCAATGCAAAGCCAAACAGCCGGTCGCGCCAATGGGCCCATTCGGGCACCGAAGTTGCGAATTCAAGCGTGAAGGGCCCGGCAAACCCGTCATTCGCCAGCTTCATCTGCAAATCCATCGCCGAAGAGATCACCAGATCAAAGGGCGCTTGCTCTTCCCGGATCGCACGAAAAACCTCCTGACTGGAGGCGACGACATAGCGCAGGGCAATGCCGGGGCGGTCTGCCAGAAAAGCCTGAATGATCGGGGCGAAAATGGCAGTATCCGTCGTCGAGAGCACCGAGAATTCGGGGGCCGTTTCAGGGCCAAAGCGGCGCTCATCCTCGATCTCGAAGCCAAGGGCGGCCTGCGCCAGCCCCAAAATCAGCGCTGTGGCAATGACAAGCTGGCGCATGTTCCCCCTCCGTCGCGTGGTGTCAGGCGGAAAGCGCCGCCAAGGGCTGCGGCCACTTCGGTGACAATGGTCAGCCCAAGCCCGGAGCCGACGACATCGGCCACATTCCCGCCCCGCGAAAAGCGCGCGGCCAATTGCGGCATCGTGGCCCCCGACAGGCCCCGTCCCTGATCGCGCACCTCGACCACCGCCATGCCCGCCGCTTGCGAAAGGGCGATCACAACCTCACTTTCCGGGGGGGAGTATTTGATGGCATTATCCACAAGATTGCGCAAAGCGCTTTCGATCAGCAAGCGGTCCCCCCGCGTCATCAAAGGGGCGTCATCCCCTTGCAAATGCAGGGAAAGCTCTTTCAATTCGGCGGTCGGACCAAAGGCGCGGGCAACATGGCGGGCCAATTCGACCAGATCGACATCCTCGGCCTCCAACTGATCCGAGCGGTACAGGACCATCGCGTGATCCAGAAGCTGGCTGGCGGAGCGGGCGCTTTCCTCGACCGCGCGAATGATCGCGCGCAGCCGGGTGCGGGTTTCCTCGCTTTCCGACTGACGAAGGGCGATTTCGGCTTGCGTACGGACCGTGGACAGCGGGGTTCGGATGTGATGCGCGGCCTCGGCGATGAAGGTTTCGGTTTGCGCCAGAGCGCCGCGAAGCCGGGCCACAAAGCCATTCAGGGCACCGATCAGCGGGGCGAGTTCGCGGGGTGCCGGGTGGCGGACGGGGCGCAGATCGCGTGGGCCGCGCCGACCCACGGCCTCGGCCAGACGGTTGATGGGGTTAAAGACCGATCCCGCTGACAGAAGGCTCAAAGGCACTGCCAAAACGAAAAAGCCCAGCCCCAGCAGGGCCGCGCGATTGGCCAGCCGGTCGGCAATCACCGCCTGCCCCATTCGCGTTTGGCCCACCAGCACCAGAACCGGAACCGACCGCCCCGCCACGACCATGCTGCGGGCAACAGCCGCGATGCGCAGTTCAGCGTCCAGATAGTCTCGGGTGTAAAAACTTGCCGCCAAAGAGGTCGGGGGATCGTCAGGCAGCGGCAAATCGTCGTAACCCGTGACCGTTTCCCCTGATATATCAATGCGGTAGAATAGTCTGTCCTGCCCGATTGCCCCCAGCATGGAAAAGGTTGCATAGGCCAGATCAATCTCCACCCCGTCTTCGGTGCCGCGCAATTGCTCTGCGATAGAGGTGGTGGCCGCCCCAAGGATCGCATCCTGCGTTGCCTCTGCGGCCTGATCCGCCGTGGACCGGATCGTGAAATACAAAAGCACCGCAAGGCAGGCGGCAACGACCAGCAGTTGCAAAACCATCTTGCGCCGAAGACTGGCCCCGAACACCCCTGCAATGTCGTGTTTCATGGCGTGGTCAGCCGGTAGCCAAGGCCGCGAACCGTTTCGATCCGCACCTGCGAGCCTGACAGCTTTTTGCGCAGCCGCCCGACATAGACTTCGATCGCATTGTCGCTGACGGTTTCGGCATAGGAAAACAGCCGGTCACAGAGCTGATCCTTGCTGAAGATCCGGTCGGGGGCCGCCAGCAGGATTTCGAACAGGCGCAACTCGCGATTGCGCAGATCCCGCGCCTCTGCCCCTATTGTGACAGTTGCGGTGAGCGGGTTGAAGGACAGATCACCATAGCGCCGCACCGTTTGCGCCGCCCCCCCTCTGCGGCGCAGGACGGCCCGGACCCGCGCCTCCAATTCGGTCAGATCGAAAGGCTTGGTGATGTAGTCATCCGCGCCGCTGTCGAGAACCGTCACCCGGTCTGACACAGCAGAGCGCGCCGTCATCACGATCACCGGCGTTTCATCGCCGCCGCGCCGCCGGTCATTCAGAAAGCGCCGCCCATCCCCGTCCGGCAACATGATGTCGAGCAGGATCAGATCATAGCTGGCCACGGCCAGACAATCGGCGGCATCGGCCAGATTCGCCGCCCAATCGACACCATGCCCATCCAACCCCAACAGGTCGCAAACCGACCTCGCAAGCTCGGCGTTATCTTCCACCAGCAGAAATCGCACCCGAAATCCCTTGTTTTATCGCCATGACAGGTTCGTGTCAGCTTTGACGGGAATCGTGCTCCATGCAAGAGGGGCTTGAAATCTAGCCCCCGGCAAACACTGTCTGGGAGGACACCAATGAAAAAGACCATCCTGAAGGCGCTGGGCACCAGCGCCCTGATCGGCATCATGTCGTCAACCGCCGTTTCCGCAGCAGAATGCATTGCCCCGGCAAACCCCGGCGGCGGCTGGGATTTCACCTGCCGTCAGATCGGCCGCATCCTCTATGAAATCGGCGCAGTCGACACCCCGGTTCAGGTCACCAACCTTGCTGGTGCTGGCGGCGGCGTGGCCTTTGCCAACGTTGCGACCGAGCGGACCGATGACCCGGAGCTGATCGTTGCAGCCTCTTCCGCGACCACCACCCGTCTGGCACAGAACGCTTTTGCCGGCATGACCGCCGACATGGTGCGCTTTGTGGGCGCAATTGGCGCTGATCCGGGCGTGATCGTTGTCGCCAAGGACAGCCCGTTCCAGTCGCTCGGCGATCTGGTTGAGGCAATCAAGGCTGATCCGGGTTCGGTGGCTTTCGCAGGCGGCTCTGCCGTGGGCGGGTTTGACCACATGAAGCCCTTGCAGGTCATGAAGGCCGCTGGTTTCACCGACATCACCAAGATCAAATACATCGGTGTTGACGGTGGCGCAGACGCGATCACCCAGACCGTCGGTGGCTTCACGCAGGCGATGACCGGCGATATGTCGGAAATCGTGGGCTTTGTGAAATCCGGCGATGTGCGCGTTCTGGCTGTTCTGACGGAAGAGCGGGTTCCGGGCTTCGAAGACATCCCGACCGCCCGCGAGCAGGGCTTTGACGTGGTCGCCGTGAACTGGCGTGGCCTCTACGTTCCCAAGAACATCTCGGACGAGCAGTTCAACGTCTGGGCCGACCGTCTGGCCAAAGTTGCTGCCTCCGACCAGTGGAAGCAGGCGATGACTGAAAACGGGCTTGCCCCCTTCACCAAGGTTGGCGGCGACTTCCAGTCCTGGGTTGATGGCGTTGTGGCTGACACGGTTGTCCTGTCGAAGGAAATCGGGGTTATCCAGTAATGCGTGGTGACCGGATTTTTGGTCTGGTCATGATTGTTCTGGCGCTGGGGTATCTCCTCAGCGCCACGACGATCCGGTCCAGCTTCATGTCGGACCCTGTGGGGCCGCGGACTTTTCCTTATATCATTGGCGGCCTGATCATCCTCTGTTCTGTCTCGATGATCCTGCGCCCCGACCCTGATGTCGAATGGCCGATGGGACCGATGCTTCTGAAGCTCGGGGTCGCCCTGATCGTCTTGGTCGGTTATGCGATGACGATCAAACCCTTGGGCTTCATTCTGCCCACAATCGTCGTTTCGGCGATCCTCAGCTATCAGATCAACCCCCGACCAGCGCCTGCCGTTCTGACAGGATTTGGGCTTGGTATCGGCTTGTTCGTTCTTTTCAAATTCGTTCTCGGCCTCGGCCTTCAAGGTCTGCCGAAGGGCCTGCTGGGCTAAGGACATATCATGGATCTTCTCAACAACCTCGCGATCGGCTTTTCCATCGCGCTGACGCCTTATACCCTCATGCTGGCGCTGATCGGCTGCTTTGTCGGCACGATCATCGGGGCCTTGCCGGGCCTTGGGCCATCGAATGGCGTGGCGCTTTTGATCCCGATCTCTTTCTCGATGGGATTTGACGCGATTTCGGCGCTCGTGCTGCTGACCAGCGTTTACTACGGTGCGATGTATGGGGGGAGGATCTCCTCGATCCTGCTGAACATTCCGGGCGATGAGCCTGCGATGATGACCACGCTGGACGGCTACCCTATGGCCAAGCAGGGCAAAGCCGGAGAGGCGCTTGTCGTCTCGGGCGTGGCCTCTTTCGTGGGGGCGTTTCTGGCAACCATCGGATTGATGCTGCTGGCACCGATGCTGTCGCGCGTGGCCTTCCAGTTTGGCCCGGCCGAGTATTTCGCCCTTTACATGCTGGCCTTTTGTACGCTTGGCGGCGTCGGCTCCAACAACCAGTCGAAATCGGCCTTGGCGGCTTGTCTTGGCCTTGCGATTGCAATGATCGGGCTGGACATGACGACCTCCATGCCGCGCTTCACCTTTGGCGAATTGCACCTGATGGACGGGATTGATTTTCTGGTCGCCATCGTGGGCCTGTTTGCAGTGGCCGAGGTGTTCCATTTTATCGAGAGCCATGGCAAGGACAGCGCGATCGGCGTGAAGCTGGGCAAGATCAGCATTCCGTGGAAAATGCTGAACCATACCAAAGGCGCGATGTTGCGCGGTTCGGGCATCGGATTTGTGGCGGGCATTCTTCCCGGTGCGGGCGCATCGCTTGGCTCGTTCCTCGCCTATATGGCTGAAAAAACCGTGAGCAAGGACAAGGCGACATTCGGCACCGGCAACCCCAAGGGCGTCGCCGCCCCTGAGGCGGGCAACAACGCCGCCGCCGGTGGCGCGCTGATCCCGATGCTGACGCTGGGTGTTCCCGGTTCCGGGACAACGGCGGTGCTGCTTGCGCTGTTGCTGACGCTGAACATCACACCCGGCCCCTTGCTGTTTACCGAGCGCCCCGATGTGGTCTGGTCGCTGATTGCAGCCCTGTTGATCGCCAACATCATGTTGCTGATCCTCAACGTGCCGATGGTCAAGGTCTTTGTCCGCATCCTGTCGGTGCCTTCCTGGGTGCTGTTGCCGGGTGTCACGATGATCGCCTTCGTGGGGATTTTCTCGCTCACCGGGTCGAACTTCGACATGCTGTTGATGGTGGCCTTCGGTGTGCTCGGATATATCTGCCGCAAGCTGGATATTCCGACTGTGCCGATCATTCTGGGCATCCTTCTGGGCAATGCAATGGAAGACAACCTGCGCCGCGCGATGGTTCTGTCGGATGGGGATTGGATGTATCTCTTCTCCTCGCCGATCTCGATCGGGCTGTGGGTCGCAGCAGCTTTGGGATTTGTCGCGCCGATCTTCCTGCGCCAGTTCCTGAAAAAGCCGCCACTTCCAACCTTGGACGAGGATTGATCCGATGCCGACGCGTATCCTGATCCCCTCAGGCGTCCTCGGTCTTGGCTTTGACAAGGCGGCCCTTGCAAAAGGGGTCGCCGCCAAGCCTGACTTGATCTGTATCGACGGCGGCTCGACCGATTCCGGGCCGTTTTCGCTGGGGTCGGCTACGTCCAAATACGCGCGATCGGTGACCAAAAGCGAATGGCGTCAATTAATGCTGGCCCGGGCCGAGGCGGGTGTGCCGCTGGTGATCGGAACGGCAGGGACCTGTGGGGCGGACCCTTGTGTGGACTGGATGTACCAGATCACCTGCGAGCTGGCGGCCGAACTTGGCCAACACCTGCGCATAGCGCGCCTCTATTCCAGCCAGCCGAGCGAGCGGATCATCGACGCCTTGGCCCAAGGCCGGCTGCGGGCGCTTCACCCCGCGCCCGAAGTGTCACCGCAAACCCTGGGGGAGATGGCCAATATCGTCGCCTTGGCCGGGGCAGAACAGATCCAGACAGCGCTTGCGACGGGCGCAGATATCGTGATCGCCGGGCGCACGACCGATACGGCGATCATCGCTGCCCTGCCGCTCGCGCGGGGCGATCACGCTGGGGCTGCTTGGCATGGGGCGAAGGTGGGGGAATGCGGCGCGCTGTGTTCAACCAACCCTATGAGCGGCGTCATCCTCGTCTCCTTTGACGAGACCGGGTTCACCGTGCAACCCATGGCTGACGGCGCAACCTGCACGCCGCATTCGGTCTCGGCCCATATGCTTTATGAAAACAGCGACCCGTTCATCCTGTATGAACCGGGCGGCCATCTGGATGTGACCCGGTCGCGCTACACGGCACTGGATGCTCGGCGGGTCCGGGTAGAGGGGTCTGAATGGCACCCCGGAGCATATAGCGTCAAACTGGAAGGCGCCCGGCTTGCGGGGTATCAGACAACGATCCTCGCCGTCCTCCGGGACGCCCATTATGTCGCCAATGCCGGGAAATGGGCCGACAACTTGCACGCCTTTCTGACCGGTCTGATCGCGGAACGGATGGGTCTGGCACCTGAGACCTATGATCTGGAGTTTCGCCTGATCGGGGTGAATTCCGCGCTGGGTGCGATGGAAAACAAGGTGGGGACCCCCTCCGAAGTTGGCGTTTTGGGCCTGATCACCGCGCAAACAGCCGAAATCGCAGCAGAGATCGGCAAGCTCGCCAATCCGCATGTGTTGCATTATCCGCTGACCAAAGACGAAGAACTGCCGACATTCGCCTTCCCCTATTCGCCCGCGCAATCGGATCGAGGGGCCCTGTACGAATTCGCCCTGAACCATGTGCTGGAACTGGACGACCCGATGTCCGCGTTCAACCTGACAGTAACGGAGGTGGCCTGATGCCAAGCTTGGGTGAGGTCATCCCGAAGATCCGCTCCAAAAATGCGGGGCCGTTCTGGGTCACGATCGACCTGTTTTGCGGCACGCCGGCCCTTTTCAAGGCCGTCGCGACACGCCTTTCCACCGCAGAGGTCGCAAAGCTGTTCTCTCAACCCGCCCCCGCGGTGAAGCGCTTTGATATTGAAGACCTGAACGTGGTGAAATTCAGCTTCCCGCGCCCCGTCGTGCAAGGCAGCCGAACGGACAGAGACATGCATGGTGCCCAATGGGCGACCTTGCTTGCGGAGTATGACATCAATCTGCCTCCAAGCCCTTAACACAGGTTTCTGGAGGCGGCGGGCACTCCCAAACCCGTGGTAGCCGCTGATACGTCAGAAGGTAGGTATTTTTTCCAAGAAGAAGCCCGCTTTGGTTTCTCGAAAAACGATTCCGAAGCGGCTTCATCTGTTCAAAAATATCCCGGGGGTGAATTCGGCGTAGCCGAAGAGGGGGCAGCGCCCCCTTTTTTCTTTTCCACGGCGGATCAAGCCAGCGCGGCGAGACGGCGCTCTTGCCGCGCGATCAGAAAGTCAATCTCTGCCTGCCCTGCAGCATTCAGCGAAGCCCCCGGCGCGCGTTGGTGATCATGCGCAATCACGCCCCGCTTTGAAAGGATGTATTTGCGCACCGAAAGGCCCAACCCCGGCTGAGTTTCGTGGCGCACCAAAGGCAGGTAGCAATCAAAGATATCTTGTGCCCGGTCAGGATTATGGGCCACCGTCTCGCGCAGGACATCCACCAGCATTTCGGGATAGGCAAAGCCTGTCATGGCCCCATCCGCACCGCGCCGCATTTCCTCGGGCAGGAATTGGCCGCCGTTGCCGCAGAGGATCGAGATCCGGCGCCCGCCCGCATTCGACGCTGAGCGGAGCGCTGAAATCTTGTCGAGGCCGGGCCAATCTTCATGTTTCAACATAACGAGGGTCGGGCAGTCCTCGATCAGGCGCAGGATCACCTTTGCCGGGATCGTTACGCCCGTTGCCAGCGGGAAATCCTGCAAGACAAAGGGCGTATCCCCCAACGTCTCGGCCACGCCGCGGAAATAGGCCATGATCTGATCGTCACTGCGCAGGTTTGCGGTCGGTGCGACCATCACCCCCGCGGCCCCCGCAGCCATCGACTCCTGCGTCAAGGCTTTCATCGCCGCGAATCCGGGGGCAGAGACCCCGACGACCACCGGCACATTGGCCCGCCCCACCACACGGCGCACGACCCTGAGTCTTTCTTCGGCAGAAAGCTTCCCCGCCTCCCCCATCATTCCCAAGACGGTAAGTCCTGTTGCCCCTTTTTCCAGATAGAAATCCACGACCCGGTCAAGGCTGTCCAGATCAAGCGCGCCATCCGGCAGGAACGGCGTCACCGAAATGGCAAAAACACCCGCCGCAGTTTCAGTCAGCATTCCCGTGACCTTTCCCTTTATTGGGGCGATGAGACCACCCCAGCCCGATTTGCCCCAATGCCATCACGGCGGCGGCCTGACAGGGATCCACCACGGGCAGTCCAAGCTCTGCCTCCAGAATGGCGCGGTATCCGGCCATCCCGGCGCATCCCATGATCAGCACATCCGCCCCGTCCTCATCGCGCAACCGCGCGCCGACGCGCCGCATCGCGTCAAGCGTGCGCCCCGGTTCCGCCAGCTCGGCAACGCCAAGCCCAAGTGCGCGGTCCCCGGCAAGCCGCTGGGTGACCCCCATCGCGCCAAAGGCACGCATGTGACGGGGGATGGAGGCCGGGAGGATCGCAATAACCCCGAACCGTTGCCCCAAAGTCAGCGCCGTGGCGACGGCCGCCTCTTGAATGCCCAAGACCGGCAGAGGTGTTGCATGACGCAAGGCATGAAGGCCGGGGTCGCCAAAGCAGGCGATGACATAGCCCAAGGCCTCGGGCTCGCGTCGGGCGGCCAGGGCAAGCATCGGGGCGATTGTCAGATCAGCCTGACGCTGGCTTTCAATTCCCGCCGGGCCTTCGGCCAGGGTCAGGCAGCGGATCGGGATGCCGAATTTGCGCAGCGGCTCCATCGCCGCATCGATCCCCGAGGTGACCGCCTCAGAACTGTTCGGGTTGATGACGATCAATGCCTTTTCCATCAGGCCCCCTCCCGCAGGGCGGATTGAACCTCGATCTGATACCCTTCCGGATCAAGGAAAACAAAGGCGCGAATGCCCAGGGCGTCATTGCTGCGCAAAGGGGACAGGCCCGGCAGGGCAAGCGCTTCGATATAGCTGTGCCAAGCCGCGACATCGGGCACGCGCAGGCAGATCTGAACCGGCTTCGGATCGGCGGCGCGGTGCATTCCGCGCGCCTCATCCACCAGACCCAGATGCGAGGCGCCGGTGATCTTGTAGATCTTGGACCAGCCCTGATCGATCGCCAGTTCCAGCCCCATCACCTCGGTGTAAAACCGCATCGCGGCGGGCAAATCGCGGTAATAGAGGAAGGTGATCCCCAGTGTCGGGCCTTCAGGGCGTGCCATGCTGTTCATAACGCACCTTTGTGCTGCAAATAGGCATATTCCGGCGAGGGATTGCCAAGCGCGCGGGCCGCACCGCCGAAGCGGGGCAGCCATTTACCGCCTCCGGGCTGGCCCAGGAAAGCGCCCCCCCGGACGATGGTTTTACCTGCCAGAACCACCTCTTCTGGCCAGCCGGTCACCTGATGTCCCTCCCACGGGTTATAGCCCACATTATCGGCCAGATCATCGGCGCCATAGGTGACCTGCCGCGCCGGGTTCCAGACCACAAGGTCGGCGTCCGCCCCCAGCGCGATCCGGCCTTTTCCGGCCAGTCCGTACACCTCGGCCGGATGCTCTGCCGTGGCTTTGACGAAGCCCGAAAGCCCGCCGCGCCCTTTCGTGACCATCGCATCAAACAAAAGAGGAAGCCGCGTTTCCAGACCCGGCAGCCCATTGGCGATCTTGTCAAAGGCTGGTGCTTCCCCGGCGAGCAGTTTACCGGACGCGTCAAAGCGGTACGGCGCATGATCCGAGGAGACAAGCGCGATAACGCCCGTCTGCACTCCATCCCACAGGGCCTCTTGATCGGCCTGCGCGCGCTGCGGCGGAGAGCACATCCATTTCGCGCCCTCCACCCCCTGCCGTTGCAGGACTTCGGCGGTTTGCAGCAGATAATGCGTGCAGGTTTCGGCCCATACCGGCGCGCCCCGCGCCTTTGCGGCCCGCACAACCCCCACCCCTTCGGCGGTGGAGATGTGAAACAGCATCACCGGCTGGTCAAAGAATTCGGCAAAGCGGCACATGCGTTCCAGTGCCTCGACCTCGGCCAAACGCGGATGCGACAAGGCGTGGTGTTCGGGGCGGTCGAGCCCTGCGGCCAGCAGCTTTGCCTTCGTCCAGCCAATCAGCCCGTCATTTTCGGCATGAACGCAAACCAGCCCACCAGCGGCCTTGACCTGCGCCATGACCTCCAGAATGGCGGCATCTGTCAGGCCGATGTTATAGGTGGTGAACAGCTTGACGCTGTGATGACCCGCCGCAATCAGGGCGGCCAGATCTCCGGCAAAACCGGGTACGGACAGATCGGTGATCGTCAGGTGAAAGGCATGGTCAATGGACGCGCCGCGCGCCGCGCGGGCGGCGTAATCGGCGATTGTCGCGCGCAAACTCTGGCCTTTGGCTTGCGCCGCGAATGAGATCACCGTTGTCGTGCCGCCCAGCGCCGCCGAGCGCGTGGCGCTTTCGAAATCATCGGCATTCATCAGGCCCATGCCCGACATTTGCTCAATATGCGCATGGGGATCGACGCCCCCCGGCAAGACCAGCCGCCCACTGGCGTCAATCTGCTCTGCCCCATCCAGATCCAGGCCGATGGCGGCAATACGCCCGTCGGTCACAGCAACATCCGCAAGGATGACCCCCTCCGGCGTCGCCACCTGCCCGCCTTTCAGGACCAGATCATGCGGCATCATACACCGCTGCCGGTTTTGGGCCTTGCCAATTGGAACAGATCGGTGCTGCGCGCATACCAACCTGCGCCATGCATCCGGGCCACCAGCCCAAGGGCAGGCGTGTCGATATAGCCCTTTTCGGCATCTAGAACGAAGTGATCCGCGACATGCACCGCCAGCACCCGCCCGATGACGATGGTTTGCTGCGGCCCCGTCACCACGGCGGCATGGGTCACACATTCAAACGACACCGGGCTGTCGGCCAGACGCGGGGGGCGAATATGGGTGGAAGGGGCGGCGCGGAGACCTGCCGCCTCCAACTCACTTTCCTCAGGCGGTAGGGCGGCACTTGTCGCGCTCATCTGGGCGATCATGCCTTCGGGCACAAGGTTCACGACAAACTCTCCGCTGTCGAGGATGTTGCGCGCCGTGTCCTTGAAGCCGCGATTGCTGTCGCGCAACAAACCCAGTGCCACCACGGGCGGCGTATGGCCCATCGCGTTGAAAAAACTATAGGGGGCGACGTTGACCACACCTGTCGCGCCAAGGGTAGACACCCAGGCAATCGGGCGCGGCGTGATGGTCGAGGTGAGCAGCTTATAGCCCAGATCGGGCGGCAGTTCGGCAAGATCAAAGCGCATCCTGTTCCCTTCCTGAAAGGCCCGACCGCGGGCCATTCCCTCAGCAACCCCACAAGCGCGTTCCCGCCCCGCGCCATGCGTGGGGCGGGAACGCGTCAGGCCTTAAGCATTCACATCGACCACGACGCGGCCCTTGATCTGCCCTTTCAGAATATCCGCCCCAAGACCGGGCAAATCCGATAGGGTGGCCGGGCGGATCATCGCCTCCAGCTTGTCCATCGGCAGATCAGAGGCGATCCGCCCCCAAGCGCGCAGACGGTCGTCATAGGGGCGCATCACGCTGTCGATCCCCAGAAGGTTGACGCCGCGCAAAAGGAACGGGATCACGGTTGCGGGCAGGCCCGCGCCTCCGGCCAGACCGACCGCCGCAACCGAGGCCCCGTATTTCATCTGCCCCAGCACCCGCGCCAGCATCGCGCCACCGACGGCATCGACACAACCGGCCCAGGTTTCAGCCTCCAACGGGCGCTTGACGGTTTCGGCCAATTCTTCGCGCGCAACGATCCGGGTCGCGCCAAGGCTGGCCAGATACTCTGCCGTGTCGGGCCGCCCCGTGACGCCCGCAACCTCATGCCCCAAATGCGCGAGGATCGCGGTGGCGACAGATCCGACACCCCCCGCAGCCCCTGTGACAAGCACCGGCCCGGCACCCGGCTTCAACCCGTGATCCTCCAGCGCCATGACCGCCAACATGGCGGTGAAACCCGCCGTACCCACGGCCATCGCCGTGCGCGTTGTCAGGCCCTTGGGCAGGGGCACCAGCCAGTCAGCCTTGACCCGCGCCTTTTGCGCATAGCCCCCCCAATGGGCTTCGCCAACGCGCCATCCGGTCAGGATCACCTTGTCCCCCAGAGCGTAGCGCGGATCGGAAGACGCCTCGACCGTGCCAGCAAAATCAATGCCCGGCACATGCGGGTAAGTGCGGACCAAACCACCCCCCGGCCCGATACACAGCCCATCCTTGTAATTGACGGTTGAATATTCGACGGCAACGGTCACATCGCCTTCCGGCAGACGGGAGTCGTCGATGCTTTGCACCGAGGCGCTGGTTTTACCCTCGGCATCCTTCTCGACGATAACGGCGTTAAAGCTCATTGGGTCCTCCTGTTTCGGCTTACCCAATGTGTTGACCACCCCATTCTTAAGGTGTCAACTCCACCCGGCGCAGAGGCTGCGTGGATTTGCAAAAGGGCGCGTCATGGGTCTTCGGTTTTTCTCTGACAAGAAGCGCCCGGTGCACCTTGGCCCCTATCCGCTGGAACGCCTGTCGCGGAGGTCCGATCTGCCCGATCTTTCGGCGGTGCCGGCCGCCCCGCATCTGCGGTTTGCACGCCCCGAAGCGCCGGAAAGCCTTGTCAATGCGATGGCAGACCATCAGGCCATGCTAGACGCGATCCGGGACGGGTTTGTGAACCGCCAGAAGGCCGGCATCCCCGATGATCTGACCGCCCGCGCCGAACATCTGAAGGCTTTTGGGTATTTCAGTGACGCATCTATGGTGGGGATCTGCGCGCTGCCTAAGGCCGCCCTTCTGGACCAGCCGCACACCAACCCCGACATCGCCCGGCTGGCCCAAGACCTGCGGACCCGGCAGACGAAAACGCTGGCCTCGGGCATCGACATGATCATGGCCGATCTGAAAGACAGCATGAACGCGCCGCCCAAACCTTTGGAGGGGCACAGCCATGCCATTGTCTTTGTTTATGAGTTCCCCCGCGACCCGCGCCAGGACGAACCCGGAAGCGACTGGATCATGGGGGCGCAGGCCGAACGCGCTTGCCTTCTGGCCTCAGAAACCGCGACGGTGATTTCCAATTACATCCGACTTTTGGGCTATGACGCCCGCGCCAATTCCGGCAGTTGCGCGGATGTCGATCTGAATAGGCTTGCGGTGGCGGCCGGGCTGGCAACGGTGGAGCAGGGCAAGATCTGCGCGCCCTATATCGGCACGCGCTTTGGGTTGGCAGCGGTCACCTGCACCCTGCCTCTTGCGACCGATAAGCCGCTGGTTCCGATGGCAGAACAGCCTGCGTTTCGCACCAAAGGGCCGGCATGGTGGCTGGGCATGGGCTTTGCCAAATCGGCGCTGAACTCGGATCCGTTCAAGCATCGCGATTTTGCCGATGGGCCGCATCCGTTCGAAAAGCTGCGCCGCGTCGACAAACCCACAACCTATATCGACGAGCCGAATGTCGCCCGCGTTCCCAAGCGCACCGATATGTTCGCCCGCGCGCAGTTCGGAGATATGGGCAAGACCAATCAGAACGCCGCCAAAGGCGGCTATTACGCGCGCAAGGCGGCCCCTTCCTCGGCGCAACGCCGCGCGCTGGGGGCGTTCGTGCTGCTGCAAGACGGTCCCGCTGACCCGAATGGCCCCCGCCCGACCGATGCCGCCCGCAATGCCGCCAACCTCAAGGCCGCGACCTATTTTCTAGGGATCGACGCTTGCGGGCTGTCGCGCTGCCCCGACTGGGCCTGGTATTCGCACGACGCGGCGGGCGTGCGGATAGACCCGCCGCATGAACAGGCGATCAGTATGATTGTCGATCAGGGCTATGAGACGATGGAAGGCGCCAGCGGCGACGACTGGATCTCTGTCGCGCAATCCATGCGGGCCTATCTGCGGTTTTCCCTGCTGGGCGGCGTGATCGCCCGCCAGATCCGCAACCTTGGCTACAAAGCCAAGGCCCATAGCGTGATGGATGGCGAGGTTTTGCAGCCGCCCTTGCTGCTGCTGTCCGGTCTGGGGGAAGTCAGCCGGATCGGAGAGGTGATCCTCAACCCCTATCTTGGCCCTCGGCTCAAATCTGGGGTCGTTACCACGGACATGCCGATGAGCCATGACAGGCCGATTGATTTCGGCCTGCAAAGCTTTTGCGAAAGCTGCAACAAATGCGCCCGCGAATGCCCGTCCGGCGCGATCACCGCCGGGCCGAAGCTGATGTTCAACGGCTATGAGATCTGGAAATCCGACAGCCAGAAATGCACCACCTACCGCATCACGACCCCCGGCGGCGCGATGTGTGGGCGCTGCATGAAAACCTGCCCCTGGAACCTAGAGGGCCTCTTTGCCGAAGCCCCCTTCCGCTGGGCCGCGATGAACATTCCCGCCGCGGCCCCGCTTTTGGCGCGGCTGGATGATGCGGTGGGCAAAGGCGGTCTGAACGAGGTCAAGCGCTGGTGGTGGGATCTGGCCTTGCAAGACGACGGCAGCTACCGCCCCACCGACAAGCCGGTAAACCGCCGGGGGTTGCAAACCAGCCTCAAGCTCCGCCCCGAAGATCAGACCCTCGCCGTCTATCCCGCCCCCCTCGCCCCGCCGCCATGGCCCTACCCCTTTCCAATGGACCGCGAAGCCGGGATTGAGGCCTATCAGGCGATGATCACCGCCGAGGTTTACAAAGCGCGGCTGGCCGCTGGCGATGACAGCAAGATCCACCGCTACAAGGTGCCCGGCGATGCCCCCGTCTTGCAGCTCGTTGTCGCGGCGGTGGATCAGATGGCCCCCGGACTTGCCGCCTACACGCTGCGCAGCCCGGATGATAACGACCTGCCCGAATGGCAGGCAGGCGCGCATCTTGATATCGTGGTGGCCCCGGAATTCCTCCGCCAATATTCGCTTTACGGTGACCCCGCCGACCGAAAGACCTATCGCATCGGCGTCTTGCGCGAAGATCCGGGGCGCGGCGGATCACAAATGCTGCACAGGATCTTCTCGGTCGGGCGCAAGGTTTTTGTCTCCAAGCCCATCAATCATTTTCCCTTGGTGGAAACGGCAGCCAAAAGCTACCTGATGGGCGGGGGGATCGGGGTCACCCCGATGATCGCCTTTGCCCACCGGCTTCATGCGTTGGGCCGCCCGTTCGAGTTGCACTATTCGATCAAAAGCCGCCAGACTGCAGGCTTCCTGACGCATCTGGAGGCGACGCCCTGGCGGGACTGCGTGCAATATCACGTCTCGGACGAAGGTCAGCGCGCCGATCTGCCGCGCCTGCTGGCAGAAGCGACGGCGCAGGATCACCTCTACACCTGCGGGCCGGATCGTTACATGACAAGCGTGGTGGAGGCCGCCTCCGCAGCGGGCCTGTCGGATGAGGCGATCCATCTGGAATATTTCAGCACCCCCGAGCAGCCAGATTATGTAAACCACCCCTTCACCCTGAAGCTCGCACAATCCGGTCGGCTGATCGAGGTCGCCGCCAACCAGACCGCCACTGACGCGCTCGCCCTTGCCGGTATTGCCGTCGATGTGAAATGCAGCGACGGGATTTGCGGCGTGTGTAAATGTGGGCTGCGTGCAGGCAAGGTTGAGCATCGGGATTTCGTCCTGTCTGCAAAGCAGCGCAAAAAGGCGATTATCCTGTGCCAAAGCCGCGCTGCTGAGGCCGGTGGCGTTCTGGAGATCGACCTCTGACCGGGAAGGTTGTGCCCCGCGCGGATCGCGGCGCCGCGCAATGGCCGCCAGTCCCGTTCTGACGACCGGCGCTGGCACCCCCTCCCCCGGAAACCCAAAGGCGCCCCCTACCCCGGCTTGCCCCCGTGCACGCCACCCAAAAACAAGCACGCCTAAATCCACAGCATTCTCGCCAACTTCGCCAAAACCAACACTTTTGCCTCTTGCTCCCCCGCCAACGCCCCTTTAAACGGATCAGCGGAGCGGTGGCCGAGTGGTCGAAGGCACACCCCTGCTAAGGGTGCAGGCGGGAAACCGTCTCGAGGGTTCGAATCCCTTCCGCTCCGCCAGAAACCATTCGCTAACCCGACACGAGGTCCCTAACGGGACCTTTTTTCTTTTGGTTTCAAAGGCGTTTAGTCCAGAAGACCGCCCTGCGGAGACTGAAAGAATGCTCCGAATCGGTCTCTGAACGCCTTTTGTCTCTAACCGACCGCCCTAGTGCTTCAGAAGGGCGCTTTAACAATAGTGTTTAATTACAGAGCCTTGGCGTTTTTGACCGAGCGACCTTTTCGAAAGTGCAACCGACGGCGCAATTGATTACCAATCCGCATGACGAGCGCCGGGCTGTCGATTTCTTTCGGTAAGCCTGTCATTCTCAGCAGTCAGCATCGATGTGTAATGAGCAAGCGACACGGTCATTGTGACCAATCAATACAGCTCCCGCGCCCTTAGCCAGATTCAGTTGTCAAGCCAAACGAATGCCTGCCCAACAGTAAATTTGCTTTCCCCGACATACCCAACGCCATCCACGACATATCCGCCAGTTCGCGATCCATATTCAAATATCACTCCATCTGCACCTAGCTGAGAAGCCAACCGAACAAGCTCTTGAGCTTGTCCCTGATAGTCGCCCACAAGCGCGTCAGGCCCGACTTGAATACGCGCTACAATCATGTGTGGCTGGCTTGGCGGAGTAGTTAGTCGTTGAACTTGATTTGGCGAAGTAGCGGGTCGCATTACACCATCAAAGCGAACGGTATCAGATGATATACTGCAACCACCAAGTGTTACCGCGAGCAAGAGACCATACCAAAAACCACTCTTTTCTGTCATAATTCCCATAGAAAGGCTGATCTCCTTGAATACCGATTTATTGCTGGCATAATCAGCCATTAGGTGCAACGAGAAGCAACCAACTAAAGCAGGCTTTCTACTCGTCGCGTTGAATTTCGGATTTAGGCCTCTGGTCCATTCCGATAGTGAGGAGCTGCCTGCACCGACGGCAAGTCCGATCAAACCTCGTCAACTCGAGACTGCAAACACCACGCCTGCCTGATCCACCCACGGCAACGCGGCGCTCTCCGTCAGCTGCATCACGGTAATTGCCGCAACATCTCGACCGAACACCAGTCTTTTCAACACGTCCGGCGCCAAATAGGCCAACCGCAACTGGCGGCTCACATGGCGCTC
>JAQWYA010000007.1 GCA_029254215.1 Pseudorhodobacter sp.
TCATCCGATCTCTCAACGCCGGGCCTGCGTCCTGATCCCCTCTCGAACATGCTGTGCATGTTCTGCCGGGCAATGGGTGTCGATCCCAAGACCGTGCGGCGCGAGCATCCGCCCGATAAGCCTCGCCGACGACGTCCTTGTGATCCCTCAGCCAGTTTGCGTAGGGTGCCAACTGGCCGGAGACAACCTCTGGATCAGGTCGCGTTCCATCACCCAGCTTGGCTTTTCGCATTCTGCCATCCCGGAAGTGCTTCACTTCTCCGAAGTAGACGCAGGGTTTGAGGATAGGGTCGGCCCGCTTTTTGCTGGTCCGCTCGGTAAGGATGGGCAGGATGTCGGCAGCAAGGTCGTAGCCCGCTGCGAGCCAGTCTGCGAAAACCGATCTGGTGGTGGCGATAGCGATCCTACCTGAGGGGCTGAGGCCCGGACCACAGGCAGCAAGGCAGGCTGCTTCGATATCACATTCGGCAGCGACACTCTGGTCAAAGATGGGGTCGAAAGATGCCCTCGCCCCGCCCGGCTTTCAACGACAAGCCCGCGCCTGGTTGCGCAGGACGACGCAGTCGCCGAGGATCCTGAAGATGACGGCACCTAGCCGATCTGACGGCAGACGCTTTCCAGCGTCTGGACAACATCCTCGCCGCGATAGGTGAACCGTGCATCGGTCGCGGGGCAGAGGCGGGAATGGGTGTCGACAATCGTGAGAATACGGAGCTTGTTGCCCAGTGCCAGCTGGTCATGAACAAAATCCATCGCCCAAACATCATTGGGACCGACGGCTTCCTGGCGACGGGTCAATTCTCAGCGGCAATTAACAGTCGCATTCATATTACACAACATTTGGCTAGATGCATGGTATACGATTTGGAATACATCTTCAATAAATTTCATTGAAAAACTATTAATAACATATATTTAATGATATTTAAAAGGGGGGCTGTCTGCCCCCCTCTTTGTCTGACGACAAATTCACCCCCCGAAGGTATTTTTGCCAAAAAGAAATCCGGGGCAGGGGAGGGGTTTGGGTTTGTGGGCCTGTGAGGGCTTTGTGCGGGCCTAGCAGTTGGGGACGTTGACGGCGAGGCCGCCGAGGGAGGTTTCCTTGTATTTTTCATGCATGTCGCGGCCGGTCTGGCGCATGGTCTCAATGCAGGCGTCGAGGCTGACCAGGTGGATGCCATCGCCGCGCAGGGCAAGGGATGCGGCGGAGACGGCCTTGATCGCGCCCAGCCCGTTGCGTTCGATGCAGGGGACCTGAACGAGGCCTTTGACCGGGTCGCAGGTCATGCCGAGATGGTGTTCCAGCGCGATTTCGGCGGCATTTTCGATCTGTTCCGGGGTGCCGCCCAAGACCGCGGCGAGGCCTGCGGCGGCCATGGCGGCGGCGGAGCCGACCTCGGCCTGACAGCCGCATTCGGCGCCGGAAATCGAGGCGTTATGTTTGCACAGCCCGCCGATCGCCGCCGCTGTCAGAAGGAAATCGGCGATGCGACGCGGGCTCGCCCCCGGCACATGGTCGAGGTAATAGCGGATCACGGCGGGCACGACCCCGGCCGCGCCATTGGTGGGGGCGGTGACGACCTGACCTCCGGCGGCGTTTTCCTCATTCACGGACATGGCGTAGAGGCTCATCCAGTCGTTGATCGTATGCGGGGCGGTCATGTTCAGCCCGCGCTCGGCGATCAGGGCGTCATGGATGCCTTTGGCACGTCTGCGCACTTTGAGGCCGCCGGGCAGGATGCCGGTGCCTTCCATGCCGCGGTTGATGCAGGCGTTCATCACCTCCCACACGCGGTCGATGCCTTGGTCCAGATCCTGAGCGCTGCGAAAGCGCAGTTCATTGGCGCGTTTCATTGCCGCGATGCTGAGGCCGGAGGTTTTGGCCATCTCCAGCATCTCGGCGGCGTTCTGGAACGGGTAGGGGACATCGGAGCGGGCGTTGGATTTGGCGCTGCCTGCGGCGGCCATCTCGGTCTCGGTCAGAACGAAGCCGCCGCCGATGGAATAGTAGGTTTCCTGCAGGATCACATCGCCTTGCGCATCGGTGGCGCGCAGGATCATGCCATTGGCGTGGCCGGGCAGGTTGGGACCATAGTCGAAGACCAGATCGGTCTTGGGATCGAACTGCAGCGGGCCAAGGCCGGGGGCGTCGATGGTCTTGGTTTCCGTGATGGCGGCGAGGGTGGCTTCGGCGCGGGTGGCGTCATAGCTGTCGGGCAGAAAGCCCGCGAGGCCGAGGATCGTGGCGCGGTCGGTCGCGTGGCCGACCCCGGTGAAGGCAAGGCTGCCATGCAGCGTGGCGCGCAGGCCATGCGCCTGAAACGGGCTGGCGCGCAGGGTATCGAGAAACTGGGCTGCGGCGACCATCGGCCCCATCGTATGCGAGGAGGAGGGGCCGATGCCGACTTTGAACATGTCGAGGACAGAGAGGAACATGGGGGAGGGCTTTCAGGTTGCGCTGCCTTCGGGGGGCGAGGCGTATTGGGGGGCGCTGAAGGGCGTGGGGCCAAGGCCTTCGGCCTGTTGGGCGGCATGGATGGCGGGGCGCGCCTCGGCGATCAGGGCGAGGCGGTGCAGGGCCGGAAAATCGGTGAGCGTGAACCACCCCGTGCCGCCCTTGGGGTAAAGGGCGGGCCAGCGGATCAGGGCCAGTGTGTAAAGCGCAAGGGCGGAGGGGGGCCCAAAAAGCGCGGGGTCATTGGCGGCGACAGTATCTATCAGGCGGAAATGGCCTGTCAGCCTTGCGGAGATGATCTGGTGATGCTCGGCCTTGGCCCCCGGTGGCACGTAATATTCGGGGTAAAACAGCTGCCGCATATCGGCGTGCAGCGTGTTGGACAGAAAGAACAGCCAGCGCAGGAAGGCGGTGCGGGCGGGCGCGCCGGGGGGGGGCGCTAGCCCCGCGTCACTTTGCTCGGACAGGTAGAGCAGGGCCGCGCCGGTTTCCGAGATCGGCCCGTCCGGCGTGATCAGGGTGGGGATCAGGCCCGTCGGGTTGAGAGCACGATAGGCGGGGCTGTCTTGCGCGCGTGTGCGCCGGTCAACCAATTCGCAGCGATAGGGCAGCCGGGCTTCCTCCAGCGCGAGGCGCAAGATCAGGGACGCATTGTCGGGGGCGTAGTGCAAAACGTACATCAAGTGTCCGATCATGGCTGCACCCTGTCTAGCCGCAGAACCGGGCCCGACACAGCCGGAATGCGACGTTCTGCGCAAAATCGCGCCGCATCGCGGTGAGGGGCGCTTTCAGGCGGCTTCGGGATGGTTTTGGGGTGGTTTTCTGGCGCGCAGCCAAAGCGGGCGCGTTTTATTGATGAAATTGCCCTCTCGCACCGCGCGGGGTCTTTGCCTATAAGCGGGGCAGCAATCCAAACGGGGATCTGAGATGGCGGCGGAGCTTTCACCAATCGACAAGGCCAAATTCGTGGCGGCAAAACGGGCTGTGGATTTCGTGCAGAACGGAATGCGGCTGGGTTTGGGAACGGGATCAACAGCGGCCTGGATGGTGCGTTGCCTCGGGGAACGGATCAAGGAAGAGGGGCTGCGCGTGACAGGGGTTCCGACCTCCACCCGCACGGCGGAACTGGCGCGGCAGGTTGGCGTGCCGATTGTCAGCCTTGATGAAGCCAAATGGCTTGATCTGACGATTGACGGGGCGGATGAGTTTGACCCCAATCTGAACCTGATCAAGGGCGGCGGCGCGGCGCTGTTGCAAGAAAAGATCGTTGCCACGGCCAGCGATCAGATGATCGTGATTTCAGACGCGGGCAAGGAAGTGGCGCAGCTTGGTGCTTTCCCGCTACCGGTAGAGGTGATCCCCTTTGGTTGGCAGACCACCAAGGCGCTGATCGAGGAAACCTTGGTCGCGATGGATGTGCTGAACCGCGATTGCAGCCTGCGGATGAACGGCGATGCGCCGCTTGTCACGGATGAGGCGAATTACATCATCGACCTTCACCTGAACCGGATCGGCAACCCGCGCCAGTTGGCGATGGTTCTGAACCAGATCCCCGGCGTGGTTGAAAACGGGCTTTTCATTGATATCTGTGACATCGTGATTGTTGGCCATGGGGATGGGCGCGTCAGCGTGCGCGACATCAACTCGGGCGAGAAGGCGGAGGAGCGGGTCGAATTCGCGCCCTCGGACAATATCTTCGCCGATCTGGGGGATTGAGCTTTTGACGTTTGACTATGATTTGTTCGTGATCGGGGGCGGCTCGGGCGGTGTGCGGGCCGCACGGATCGCGGCCGGGACGCATGGCGCGAAGGTGGCGCTGGCCGAAGAATACCGGATGGGCGGGACATGCGTCATCCGGGGCTGCGTGCCGAAAAAGCTGATGGTGTTTGCCAGTGAGTACCCCGGAACGGTGGCCGATGCGCGCGCCTATGGCTGGGATGCGCAGATCGGCGGCTTTGACTGGGGCCAGTTTCGCGGCCAGTTGGAAACCGAATTGCAACGGCTGGAGGCCGCCTATCGTGGTGGGCTGAAATCGGCGGGTGTGACGGTGTTTGACCAGCGCGCCGTGGTGACAGACCCGCATACGCTGCGGCTGGCCGATGGGCAAAGCGTGACGGCCAAGCATATTCTGGTGGCAACCGGGGGCGCGCCCTTTGTGCCGGATGTGCCGGGGGCGGAACTGGCGATGACCTCGAACGAAGTGTTCGGGATGGAGGCCTTGCCGGGCCGGGTTCTGGTGGTGGGCGGGGGTTATATCGCATCCGAATTCGCCTGTATTCTGAATGGCTTGGGCTGTGAGGTCGCGCAGTATTACCGTGGTGCGCAGATCCTGCGCGGCTTTGACGATGAGGCGCGCGGTCATGTCGCCAATGCGATGATGGAAAACGGCATTGCCATCCATTGCGGCACTGATGTGATCCGGCTGGAAAAGGCGGCGGGTGGGATCAAGGTTGTCTCCACCGATGGAGGCGAGCGCGAATTTGACGCGGTGCTTTATGCCACCGGGCGCAAGCCGAATTCCAAGGGTCTTGGGCTGGAGGATCTGGGCGTGGCGCTGGGCCGCAACGGCGAGATCATCGTGGATGAGTGGAGCCAGACGGCGATCCCCTCGATCTATGCCGTTGGCGATGTGACCGACCGGATCAACCTGACGCCTGTGGCGATCCGCGAGGGCCATGCCTTTGCCGATACGGTTTTTGGTGGCACGCCGCGCAAGATGGATCACAGCCTTGTGGCCTCGGCGGTGTTCACCCAGCCCGAAATCGGGACGGTGGGGCTGAGCGAGGAAGCCGCGCGCGACCGCGAAGAGATCGAGGTTTACGCCGCCGCCTTCCGCCCGATGCAATCGCTTTTCGCCGGACGGCCGGACCGGGTGCTGATGAAGCTGATCGTTTCGGCCAAGTCGCGCAAGGTTCTGGGGTGCCATATTGTCGCCCCCGGCGCCGGAGAGATGATCCAGCTTGCCGCCATCGCGATCGGCATGGGGGCAACGAAAGAACAGTTTGACCAGACTGTCGCGGTCCATCCGACCATGGCGGAAGAGCTTGTCACGATGCGAACGCCGGTACGGCGCGGCTGATCGCGGCTTGATTTTCGTCAGAAGATGACCAGTTACAGCATAACGAAATCAGAAGGGTGAATTGATGTCTGGAAACGGGGGCCCCTGGGGAGGCGGCGGTGGAAACCGCGGAGACGATGAGAACGGCAAAGACGAACGCCCGAATGGCGGGCGTCGTCCGGGCAATGACAACCCGCAGATCCCTGAGATCGATGAGATCATGAAAAAGGGTCAGGAACAGTTGCGCGTGCTGATGGGCGGGCGTGGCCGGGGCAATGGCGGCGGCGGTGGTGGCGGCGGCCAGAACGGCAACCCGATGGGGCCGCTCTTCACCAAGCAAGGCCTTTTGCTAGGCGCGCTGGTGGCGGCGGGCCTTTGGTCTTACGCCTCGTTCTACACGGTGCGGCCCGAAGAACGCTCGGTTGAGCTGTTTCTGGGCGAATTCAGCGCCGTGGGCAATCCGGGCCTGAACTTTGCGCCTTGGCCGCTGGTGCAGGCGGAAATCGTGCAGGTCACCGGCGAACGCCAGACCGATATCGGCACGGGCCGGGGTGGCACGATGGATAACGGGCTGATGCTGACCCGCGACCAGAATATCGTGGATATCGAATTCCAGATCGTCTGGAACATCTCGAACCCTGCGGACTTCCTGTTCAACCTTGCCGAACCCACTGACACGGTGCGCGCGGCCTCTGAATCGGCGATGCGCGACATTATCGCGCGGTCTGAACTGGCGCCGGTTCTGAACCGGGACCGGGGTGTGATTGCCTCGGACCTGCGGGCTGCGGTGCAGGGCACGCTGGATAGTTATGCCGCCGGGATCAACGTGGTGCGGGTGAACTTCGACAAGGCCGACCCGCCGCGCGAAGTCATCGACAGCTTCCGCGAAGTGCAGGCCGCGCAGCAGGAGCGCGACCGGCTTGAGAAGGAAGCGGATGCCTATGCCAACCGGGTGACCGCTGCGGCCCGCGGTGAATCCGCGCGTCTGGCAGAAGAATCCGAAGCCTATCGCGCACAGGTTGTGAACAACGCGGAAGGGGAGGCGAGCCGCTTTCTGGCCGTCTATGAGGAATATGTGAAAGCGCCCGAAGTGACGCGCCGCCGCATGTATCTTGAAACGATGGAGCAGGTTCTGGGCGATATGAACAAGGTGATCCTTGACGGGGTTTCCGGGGATGAGGCCGGCGGTCAGGGCGTTGTGCCCTATCTGCCGCTGAGCGTTCTGAACAATTCGCAAAGCGGGGCGACCTCGCCGGCCCGATCCACCACCGGAGGGACAAACTGATGGTTAAATCTGCAATGATCCTGCCGGGTCTGGCTGTCATCGGCGCCCTGATCATGTCGTCCTTGTTCATCGTGGATGAGCGCGAAAAGGTTCTGGTTCTGCAATTCGGTCAGGTGAAAGCCGTGAAAGAAGAGCCGGGCCTTGGCTTCAAGGTGCCGCTTATTCAGGAAGTCGTGCGCTATGACGCGCGAATCCTCGGTCTGTTCACGCAACCGCTGGAAGTGACGCCGCTGGATGATCGCCGTCTTGTGGTCGATGCTTTCGCCCGCTGGCGCATCGTCGATCTGGTGGATTTCCGCGAATCGGTCGGGACGGAAGGCGTGCGCGCCGCCCAGACCCGGATCGAGCGGATCCTGAACGCCGCGATCCGGGAAGTCTTGGGTTCGGTGCCCTCGCAGCGGGTCTTGTCGGAAGACCGGACCAGCCTGATGAACCTGATCCGCGATCAGGCCCGTCGGGAGGCGCTGTCCTTGGGGGTTGAGGTGGTAGACGTGCGTCTGACCCGCACCGACCTGCCCGAACAGAACCTCGCCGCGACCTTTGCGCGGATGCGGGCCGAACGCGAACGTGAAGCCGCCGATGAAATCGCCCGTGGTAACGAGGCCGCGTCGCGGGTTCGTGCTGCGGCCGACCGGACCGTGGTGGAACTGACCTCTCAGGCGCGCAAGGAAGCCGAAGTGATCCGCGGTGAGGCTGACGCGCAGCGCAACGGCATCTATGCCGAAGCCTTTGGCCGCGATCCGGAATTCTTTGCCTTCACGCGCTCGCTGACCAGCTATGAGCGGGCGTTGCGGGGCAGCAATTCGTCGATCGTGATGCGCCCGGACAGCGAGTTCTTTGATTATCTGCGCAGCGATCAGGCCCCCGTCCGGCCCTGACCCTGACGCATCTTGAAGCGGAAAGGCCCCGGTTGCGCGCTGCGTGATCGGGGCTTTTTCATGGGGAATGGTGGACCGTGCGTATCGGGTTTTCGGGCCGTTCAGGACGTCTTCGCGATGACAAATACGTTCACGCTGTGTTGAGAAGCCGCGAGGGGGGTTTGTATTGTGCTTTCGACCTCCTAGATTGACACTGCAATCCGTGAAAGCCGCGCCGTCAGGCCCTTTGGTCATGGCGCAGGTTACGAACCGAAAAGGAGTTTCGCGTGCAGTCATCTAGTCTTTCATTGGCCCTCCGGGCAGAGGAGACGCGCAAGCATGGAATAGCGCGGGGTTTGACAGCGCTGGTCTTGGCGGCGGCCCTTGTGCTGGGCCAAACCCTGCAACTGGAGGCGCGCGGCGCCCCCGACAGCTTTGCCGATCTGGCCGAAACAATCAGCCCTGCGGTGGTGAATATCACCACCTCGACCACCGTTGCCGCCGCGGCAAGTGGCGCGCCACAGGTGCCCGAAGGGTCACCTTTTGAGGATTTTTTCCGCGATTTCATGGATCGCAATGGCAACGGTGACAGCAAGCCGCGCCGGTCAGAGGCGCTTGGCTCGGGCTTTGTGATCTCGGAAGACGGCTATATCGT
>JAQWYA010000008.1 GCA_029254215.1 Pseudorhodobacter sp.
ATTCCGATGGCTTGCCGCGTTTCGCCGTAACGTTCGGCCAGATGCGCCATGACGGCGGCGCGCGGGCCGCATTGCGGGGCGGCATGGGCTTGGCCCATCGCGAAAAGCAAGGCGACAAAACCAAAGGACAGGGCAAAGAGGCTGCGTTGCATGGGGAAGGCCTTTCCGGTCAGCCGAACCTCCGACAGAGACGGCAGGGTTGCAGGGATCTTCCCGCAAGACTGCGCCCGAGATGAGCAAAATCCGTTAACGCGCCGCTCCCTTTTGCTGCATTGCGGCAAAACAGGGCTTGCCGAATATGCCGAAACTGTGGTCCCTAACGCAACAATCTTACGCAGGAGAGAATCATGGCCCGTCCTTACCGTTCCGCCCTTTACATCCCCGGCTCCAAGGAACGCGCTTTGCAAAAAGCCCAGACGCTGCCCTGCGATGCGATCCTGTTTGATCTGGAAGATGCGGTCACCCCCGAGGAAAAACCCGCGGCCCGCGCCCTTCTGTCCGAAACGCTCAAGACACAGACCTATGGAGCGCGGGCGCGGATCGTCCGGATCAACGGGTTGGATACCGAATGGGGGCAGGCCGATATCGCTGCCTTTCGCGGAATGGATATCGACGCGCTGCTGATCCCGAAAGTGTCGAGCATCGCAGACCTGGAGGCGGTCGCCACCCTGATCCCCGATGTGCCGCTTTGGGCGATGATGGAAATCGCGCAAGGCATGTTGAACGCAGGCGCGATTGCAATCCACCCGCGCCTAGCGGGGATGGTCATGGGGACAAATGATCTGGCAAAAGAGCTTGGCGCGCGGTTTCGGGCGGATCGGTTGCCGATGCAAACAGGGCTTGGCCTTTGCCTTCTGGCCGCAAAAGCGCATTGTCTGACGATCCTGGACGGGGTCTACAACGCGTTCAAGGATGAAAACGGCCTGCGGTTTGAATGCGAACAAGGGCGCGACATGGGGTTTGACGGCAAAACCCTGATCCATCCCGCGCAGTTGGAAATCACCAATGCCGCCTTCGCGCCGTCCGAGGAAGAAATCGCCGTCGCCCGCCGCCAGATCGCGGCCTTTGAGGCGGCAAAGGCCGATGGGCAGGGCGTGGCCGTTGTGGATGGCAAAATCGTTGAAAACCTGCATATCGTGACGGCGACGGCCATTTTGGCCAAAGCAGCGGCAATCGCCGCGATGGAGGACTGATGCTTTTGATCGCCCTTGGGCTGGCCATCTGGACCGGCGCACATTTCTGGAAACGCCTCTCGCCAGCCAGCCGCGCCAGCTTTGGCGATAAGGGCAAAGGGATTGTCGCCCTTGCCTCGCTTCTTGCCATCGTGCTGATGGTGATCGGCTATCGCGGCGCGGAGGGCAGCTTCTTCTGGGGTCGCAACTCCGCCCTTATCGGCATCAACAACCTGCTGATGCTGCTGTCGATCTATCTTTTTGCCGCATCGGGGGCCAAGACCCGGATCACCAAATGGGTGCGCAACCCGCAATTGAGCGCCGTCAAAGTCTGGGCGCTGGCGCATATTCTGGTGAATGGCGATACTCCCTCGTTCCTGCTGTTCGGTGGCTTGTTTGCCTGGGCGCTGGCCGAGGTGATCGTGCTGAACCGTGTGGCCCCGCCCGCCCCTTACCGCGCCGTCCCGGTCAAGAAAGAGGCGACCGCCATGATCGCCACCTTGGTCGTCTTTTCGCTGGTATCGGTTGTACACCTCTGGCTTGGCTACAGCCCCTTCGGATGATCCAATGAAGCTTTATCGTTTACTGACGGAAGAAGACACTTCGGCCTTTTGCCATAAAGTCACCGCAGCGCTGAACAAAGGGTGGGAGCTGCACGGCAGCCCCGCCTACACGTGGGATGCCGCGAAAGGCGTCATGCGCTGCGCCCAAGCCGTCATCAAGGAAGCCCCCGGCACCTATGCGCCCGACATCAAGCTGGGCGAGCAGTAACCTGCCCGTCCTCCCCCCAGACCAGCCGCCAGCCCGCCAGAAGGACCGCCCATGAAAACCAATCCCGGCCGCTTTTTCGAAGATTACACTCTGGGCGAGGTGATCGAACACGCCGTTCCACGCAGCATCGCGGAAGGGGAGCGGGCGCTGTACCACGCCCTTTATCCGGCGCGTCATGCGCTTTACTCTTCAGATGATTTCGCGGTGCGCTGCGGGCTGGAAGGCAGCCCGATGGATGATCTGATCGCCTTTCACACGGTGTTCGGCAAGACGGTGCCGGATATCTCGCTGAATGCGATTGCCAATCTGGGCTATGCCGATGGGCGCTGGCTGGCCCCTGTCTATCCGGGTGACACTCTGCGGGCGCGCTCCAGGATCATCGGGCTCAAGCAAAACTCCAACGGCAAATCCGGGGTGGTCTATGTGCGGACCACCGGGATCAACCAGAATGACGAAGAGGTGCTGGAGTATGTGCGCTGGGTCATGGTGCGCAAAAATCGCGACACCCCGGCCCCGGCCGCCACGATCCCGGATCTGCCCGATAGCGTCGCGCCCTCGGATCTGGTGATCCCCGAGGGGTTGAGCTTTGACGATTACAATTTCGCGCTTGCCGGTTCTCCCCACAGATTGGCCGATTACGAGATCGGTGAGAAAATCGACCATGTCGATGGCGTCACGCTGGAAGAGGCCGAGCATATGATGGCCACGCGCCTGTGGCAGAACACGGCCAAGGTGCATTTCGACGCGACATTCCGCGAAGACGGCAAAAGGCTGATCTATGGCGGCCATATCATCAGCCTTGCCCGCGCGCTGTCGTTCAACGGGCTGGCCAATGCACAGATGATCGTGGCCCTGAACGGAGGCGCCCATGCCAACCCGGCTTTTGCAGGCGATACCGTGAAGGCATGGTCCGAGGTGCTGGACAAAGCCCCCGGCTTGGCCCCCGGTATCGGGGCGATCCGCCTGCGGCTCGTCGCTGTCAAACAAGGGGCGGCGCCCTTTGCGCTCAGGGGCGAGGATGGCAAATATGCGCCCGAAACGCTGCTTGATCTGGATTACTGGGCCTTGATGCCGGATTGACCTTTGCCATTCTGGCAAGGGAAAACGGGCCGCAATTTTTGGGGGGCAGGGGCAGCGTGCGGCGGGCAATGGCGCGCGAAACCGCCCGGCGCGGGCCTTCGGGCCAGCCTTCAAGGCTTGGCCCCCTGCGACGATCTGTACATTTTGTGATCACAGCTTCAAATTCCGTGATCACACTGATCACTTTTCTGCGCCTGCAGCCTTCCAAGACCGCATTTTTCCCCATGCAAAGCGTGACTCGGGCGCAAAATAGGTTATTCATAAGCAAAAGAAGCAAGCGCGGAGGGCCTTTCTTGCCGCGCAAAGCCACGAGGGAACCATTATGGCAAACGTAAAGCGGGCCGAACGCCCCCTTTCTCCGCATTTGCAAATCTATCGTCCTCAGCTGACGGCGATAACCTCGATCCTGACGCGGATCACGGGCAACGGGTTGATCGTCGGAACCATTCTGGCCGTGTGGTGGCTGCTGGCCGCCGCAACCAGCCCGGCCTATTTCGCGGTGGCCGATGCGGTTGTCACCTCTTGGTTCGGGGATCTGGTGTTCACCGCCTCGGCTTGGGCCTTGTGGTATCACTACCTTGCCGGGCTTCGGCACCTGTATTTCGACGCTGGCAAGGGGCTTGATATTCCCACCGCTGAAAAGCTTGGCTGGGCCTGTATCATTGGCTCGGTCATACTGACGCTTCTCACCGTTCTTCTTGTGCAATAAGGGGCCCGCCCATGCGATTTCTGACTGACCGCAAGCGCGCCACTGGCAAAGGCTCTGCCCATACCGGCACCGAGCATCACTGGTACATGACGGTTTCTGCCGTAGGGCTGGCTTTCATGCTGCCGACCTGGATCTACATCTTCGGCTCTGCCCTTGGCCAAAGCCATGAGGATGTGCTGGCCACTTTCGCACGCCCCTTCCCCGCCATCCTGACCGCCCTCGTGCTTGTCGTCGGGATGCAGCATTTCGCCAAGGGCGCCACCATGATGATCGAGGATTATGCGCGCGGCTCTGCCCGCAAGATCCTGATCATCGGCGCTATTTCTTTGTCTTACGCGATCACCGCGTCGGGGCTTTTCGCCCTGATCCGCATCGCGCTCTGAAGGGTATCCCATGACCGCCTATCCTTACGAAACGCATGAGTATGACGTAGTTGTGGTGGGGGCCGGGGGTGCCGGCCTGCGCGCCACGCTGGGCATGGCCGAACAGGGCCTGCGCACCGCCTGCGTCACCAAGGTTTTCCCGACCCGCAGCCACACTGTGGCGGCACAGGGCGGCATCGCAGCATCCCTGTCCAACATGGGGCCCGACAACTGGCAGTGGCATATGTATGACACCGTCAAAGGCTCGGATTGGCTCGGTGATACCGATGCGATGGAATACCTCGCCCGTGAGGCCCCCAAAGCCGTTTACGAGCTGGAGCATTACGGCGTGCCCTTCAGCCGCACCGAGGAAGGCAAGATCTACCAGCGCCCCTTCGGCGGCCATACGACCGAATTCGGTGAAGGCCCGCCCGTGCAGCGCACCTGTGCTGCCGCCGACCGCACCGGTCACGCGATCTTGCACACGCTTTATGGCCAGAGCCTCAAGAACAACGCAGAATTCTTCATTGAATATTTCGCGCTGGATCTGATCATCACCGATGGCCGCTGCACCGGGATCGTTGCGTGGAAGCTGGATGACGGCACCATGCATTTGTTCAACGCCAAGATGGTCGTTCTGGCCACGGGCGGTTACGGGCGCGCCTATTTCAGCGCGACCTCGGCCCATACCTGCACCGGCGACGGCAATGGCATGGTGGCCCGCGCGGGTCTGCCGCTTCAGGATATGGAGTTTGTTCAGTTCCACCCGACCGGGATCTATGGCTCCGGCTGTCTGATTACCGAAGGCGCGCGCGGCGAAGGCGGCTACCTCACCAACTCCGAGGGGGAGCGGTTCATGGAACGCTACGCCCCCACCTACAAGGATCTGGCCAGCCGGGACGTGGTGTCGCGCTGCATGACGATCGAGATCCGCGAAGGTCGCGGTGTTGGCCCGAACAAGGACCATATCCACCTCAACCTCAACCACCTGCCCAAGGAAACGCTCGATCTGCGCCTGCCGGGGATCAGCGAATCTGCCCGGATCTTTGCCGGTGTGGACCTTCAGAAAGAGCCAATCCCGGTTCTGCCGACGGTGCATTACAACATGGGCGGCATTCCGACGAACTACTTTGGCGAGGTTCTGAACCCCACCAAAGACAATCCGGATGCGATCTTCCCCGGTCTGATGGCCGTGGGCGAGGCTGGCTGCGCCAGCGTTCACGGGGCAAACCGCCTCGGTTCCAACTCGCTGATCGACCTTGTGGTCTTTGGCCGTGCCGCTGCAATCCGCGCAGGCGAGATCGTGAACCCGAAAGAGCGGAACGCCCCGGTGAACACCGCCGAGGTCGACAAGGCGCTGGACCGGTTCGACACGATCCGCAATGCCAAGGGCGGCACCCCCACCGCCGATCTGCGTCTGGAAATGCAAAAAACGATGCAGGCCGATGCCGCCGTGTTCCGCACCGACAAGACGCTGAAAGACGGCGTTGAAAAAATGACAGCCGTTGCCGCCAAAATGGATGGTATCAAGGTCACGGACCGCTCGATGGTCTGGAACTCTGATCTGATGGAAACGCTTGAGCTGAC
>JAQWYA010000009.1 GCA_029254215.1 Pseudorhodobacter sp.
TCCGGAAAGACATGGCCCAGATGGGCAAGGCATTGATCGCAATGCACTTCGGTGCGGCGCATGAAAAAGCCTCGATCCTCTTTCTCGCCGATCATCGCACCCTCTGCCGGTGCCCAGAAGCTTGGCCAGCCAGTGCCGCTGTCAAACTTCTGCCCTTGATCGAACAGGGGCGCATCGCAGCAGATGCAGCGGTAAGACCCCGGTTCCTTCGGAAAATTATCATGCGTAAAGGCGCGCTCGGTCGCGTGATGACGCGTCACCCGGTAAGCCATGTCGGAAAGCTGTGCCCGCCATTCGGCGTCGGTTTTTTCGATTCGCGTGGTCATCTTGGCCCCTTTCCGGATTTGCCTTTGTCGTCGTCGATCAGCAAGGCGGCGGGTGTCCCCGCTTGCGTAACTGCCCGGCACCGCCGTATGTAGGGCGCAGACCGCTTTTCGCCAAGACAGAGGGCGCAAGATGCAGCCATTGCGCAAGGGCCGATATGAGGCACGCACAGCCGCGCAAAGCGCGGAGGTGGAGGCCGCACAGGCCTTGCGGCATTTGTGTTTCTTTCCGGGGCAGGGGCCGGGGCGCGATGCGGATGATCTGGATGGCCGTTATGACCATATGCTCATCTGCGACCATGGCTCTGGTGAATTGGTGGCCTGTTATCGTTTCCTTGTCCTGCCCTCTGTGGCGCGGATCACAGAGTCCTATTCGGCACAATTCTATGATCTGTCGGCCCTTGCGGGGCGCAAAAGCGCGGGGCTGGAGGGGCCTGTCGTTGAAATGGGACGTTTTTGCCGGCATCCCGACTGGCAGGATGCCGATATCCTGCGGCTGGCCTGGGCCGCGATGACCCGGATTGTTGATCTCGCCGGGGCAGGGCTGTTGTTCGGCTGTTCTTCCTTTGCGGGGACAGATCCTGCCCGGTTCCGCGACAGCCTTGCGGTGCTGGCAGAGCGCCATCTTGCCCCGCCTGATCTTGCCCCCAAGGCCACCGCGCCCGACCACTATGCCTTTGCCCGGCTTTTGCGTGACCATGTGCCTGACCGCGCGAAGGGGATGCAACAGATGCCGCCTTTGCTGCGCAGTTATCTGATGATGGGGGGCTGGGTCAGTGAGCAGGCGGTGATCGACCGCCAGATGGGCACGCATCACGTCTTTACGGGCCTGCAAATCGCCGCGATTCCCGCCGGAAGATCCCGGCTTCTGCGCGCTTTGGCAGAGGGTTAGGCCCGCTTCTCGATCACTCCCAGAAAGTTCAGGGCCTTTTCCAGTTCCGATTGCCCCTGCACGGCCGAGCCTGCCTTGATCTCGTCAAAGCGCTTGCGCAGGGCGGCTTTTTCGGCGCCCTTGCAATCGTTCCAGGGGCGGCCCTGCAGCGCCATGACCAGAACGTAGTAACCGATGAAATGCGGGTTGCTGCCCGATTGCAAAAGCCGAACATAGGCGGCATCCGCGCCCTGCGCGCGCAACTCTTCTGCGGAATGGATGCCTGCCTTGGCAAAAGCCGCCTCGGTGGCCGGCCCAAGGTTCTTGATGCTGGAGATCGGCGTTCCCCCCTGCGGTGGTAAGGGGCGAATGGGGGCATCGGGCTGTTCTGCGGGCATGGCCGGGCCTGTGCAAGGATCGCTGCGAACCCCGCGCGAGATCCGCAGTTTTTCAGTCTGCGGACCCGCTGTCAAATGATCCAGTGTCATGGGAACCGGCATCAAAACTGCTCACCCCAGAGGGCCGAGCGGCTGGCCTTGATCAGATTGAAGCCCAGTCCCGAAACAGGGATTGGCCTTGCTGCTGCTGCTGACCCTTCGGGGTCTCACCTTGCTGCTGAGCCACGGGCGCTTGCTGGCCCTGTTGTTGGCTCGTGGAGGTGCCGGATTGTTGCTCGATGGGCGTGGTCGCCATGGGTTTCTTCCATATGTGGTGGGTCGTCCTGTCGACCCGAATTCTTCAATACTGTCCCGCTGTTGCGCCGTTGTTAAGGCGGCACCATGGCAGAACGGCGGCGATCTATGCCCGCCATCCGGGTCTTGCAAGCCCCTATTCCGGGAAACCGATGAGTTGTGTGCAAACGTGATCGCCAAAGCCAGAGGCCGGCTGAAAACCGCTTAGTTCAGGCGCAAAAGGGCCTGCAATCCGCTGTTTCCCTGCACCAAGTCTTGCAGGTTGACCCGATCAAGCGAGGTGTAGAAAGCGTCCAACGCCTCGATCAGAACGGATTTGAGGCGGCAGCTTTCCGTCAAAGGGCAGTTTCCGCCCTCTGGTTCCATGCATTCTGCAAAGGGAAAGCGGCTTTCCATCGCCCGGATCACCGAGCCAAGGTTGATGCGATCGGGGGCCGAGGCAAGGGTCATACCGCCGGTGCGTCCCCGCGTCGTTTGCAAAAAGCCATCCCGCGCAAGCTGATTGACCACCTGTGCCAGATGATTCTCTGACGCGTGGCAGGCGCTGGCGATTTCTTGTTTGCGCACGGTGCGTCCGCGATTGACGGCACAGAACATCAAGGCGCGGACGGCCAGATTTGTGCGGATGGACAGGCGCATGGACAGGCTTTCGCAAAGGAGCGTTAGGGCTTCACCTTGCGCCAAGCCGTAAACCCGCCGCCATGATCCAGATCAGTTTTTTCCGGCGCAACAGGGGCGTTCGGATTTTACCGCTGTGGTATCGCTGCACAAGTTGCTGACAGATTGGGCATTTGCCCAAAGTTCCTTTGACTCGGGGCCTTAAAATCAGCTATGTTAGCGCAAACATCAGGCAGGTTGGACGAAAAGTTCGGGATGTTGCGGCATCGGGAGGAGAGATGCTTGAAGTTGTCCAGCCCTTTGCGCCTATCTGGGGGCAGTGGAATCTTTTTAACGTGGCGCCCGGCCTTATGGCGGGGCGAACCCTTGATATCGAACGGATCATTCAGTGAACAGGTCACTCCCCTCGTCATCCGAAACGGCGGCTGTCGCCGTCATGCCTCTGGACAAGAAAAGCCTGCGCGCAGATGTGCTGCGGCATCTGACCTTCACGATTGGCAAGGATGTCGCCAATGCCAGCACCTATGACTGGCGCATGGCCCTGTCTTTTGCGATCCGGGACCGGATCGTTGGGCCGTGGTTCGCCTCGACCCGCAAGACATGGGCCGGGCAGCACAAGCGGGTGTATTACCTGTCGATGGAATTCCTGATCGGGCGGATTCTGGAAGATGCCGCGATCAATCTGGGGCTGGACGAGGCCGCGACCGAGGTCATGGCCGAATTTGGTCAGGATTACCGCAGCCTGATCGAGGATGAGCCGGACGCGGCGCTTGGCAATGGCGGGCTTGGCCGTCTCGCCGCCTGTTTCATGGAGAGCATGGCGAGCCTTGGCTGCCCCGCCTATGGCTATGGGATCCGCTATGAACACGGGCTGTTTCGGCAGCGCTTTGAGGGCGGGTTTCAGGTCGAGACGCCGGAAGACTGGCTCTCACAGCAAAACCCGTGGGAATTCAACCGCCCCGAGGCGGCCTATACGATCCCCTTCAAGGGGGAAGTCGTCCAGCGCGACGGGCGGTCTGTTTGGTTGCCGGGAGAAACGGTGATCGCTTCGGCGCATGATACGCCGGTGGTGGGATGGCAGGGCAAATGGGCCAATACGCTGCGGCTTTGGGCGGCAAAACCGTCAACCCTCTTTGATCTGGCGCGGTTCAACCGGGGCGATTACGCGGCCGCCGCGGAGCCTGAGGCTTTGGCCCGCACGCTCAGCCGTGTGCTTTACCCCGATGACACGACCTATCAGGGCAAGGAATTGCGCCTCAAGCAAGAGTTCTTCCTGACCTCTGCCGCGCTGCAAGACATTCTGCGCCGCCATGTTGCGGCGGGTCTCGATATCCGGGCGCTGCCCGCTCATGTCGCCATCCAGATGAACGACACGCATCCCGCCATTGCCGGGCCTGAACTGATCCGTCTGCTGGAGGATGACCACGGTCTGCCCTTCAAAGAGGCGCTGGAGATTGCCCGCGCCTGCCTTGGCTACACCAACCACACGCTTTTGCCCGAGGCGCTGGAACGCTGGGCCACCTTCACCTTTGGCACGGTTCTGCCGCGCCACATGCAGATTGTCGAACGGATCGACGCTTGGCACCGCCAGACCTACCCGAACCGCCCGCATTATGTCGGCGTGGTCAAGCATCACGAGGTGCGGATGGGCGAATTGGCCTTTGTCATGGCCCATAAGGTCAACGGGGTTTCGGCACTCCATTCTGATCTGGTGAAGCAAAACCTGTTCCCCGAGTTGAACAAGCTGCATCCGGGGCGGATCATCAACCAGACCAACGGGGTCACACCGCGCCGCTGGCTGCGCATGGCCAACCGTCCGCTGGCGGGTCTGATCACCGACGCGATCGGATCCGGCTGGGAAGACCATCTGGAGCGTTTGAGCGAGCTGGAGCCGCATGTGGCCGACGCAGGCTTCCGCCAGAAATTCGACGCCGCCAAGCGCCAGAACAAAGAGGCGCTGGCCACTTGGCTTGCGGCCGATTGTGGCGTGACCGTCAGCCCCGAGGCGCTGTTTGATGTGCAGGTCAAACGCATCCACGAATACAAGCGGCAGCTTTTGAACATTCTGGAAACCGTTGCTCGCTGGCAGGCGATCCGCAAAAATCCAACGGCAGATTGGGTGCCGCGCGTCAAGATCTTTGGCGGCAAGGCCGCGCCGGGCTATGTGGTGGCGAAGGAAATCATCCACCTTATCAATGATGTGGCCAGCGTTGTTAACAACGATCCGGTGATCGGTGATCGGCTCAAAGTGGTTTATCCCGCCAATTACAATGTCTCGATGGCGGAACGGCTTATCCCTGCGTCTGATCTGTCGGAACAGATCTCGACCGCGGGCAAGGAAGCCTCTGGCACCGGCAACATGAAGTTCATGATGAACGGCGCGCCGACGATCGGCACACTGGACGGCGCCAATGTGGAGATCTTGCAGGAAGTCGGGGCCGAGAATTTCTTCCTGTTCGGTCTGACCGCGCCCGAGGTGATGAAACGGCGCGAAAACCCGGATCATGCCCGCGAGGCGATCGAGGCCAGCCAGCCCCTGCAGGACGTTTTGCAGGCGATTGCCGAAGGGGCCTTCTCTCCCGATCAGCCGGACCGTTACCACGGGCTGGTGCACCGGGTCTGGCACCATGATTACTTCCTCGTTGCCGCAGATTTCGATGCCTATCTGAAAGCGCAGGCCGAGGTCGATCTGGCCTATGCGGACCGGCAGCGTTGGGTGACGATGGCGGCTTTGAACACGGCACGATCCGGGTTTTTCTCATCTGACCGGACGATCCGTGGTTATATGGCCGATATCTGGTCGGTTGAATCGGCGCTTTGACGCCAGAAAAGACAGGGACGGGGGGACGTTATGGCCAAGCGGGCAACGGCGAAGCTGACGGGGTTTGCCCTGTCCGAGGCGCAGGCCATCGCGGCGGGCACTCATGGGGATCCGTTCTCGGTGCTGGGTCCGCATCCGATGGGGGCGGTCTGGCAGGTGCGGGCCTTTGTTCCGGGGGCCGAGGCTTTGACGCTCACCACCGCCGAAGGTGATCTGCAAGCCGACCCGCTGGAGGGTGTGCCCGGCTTCTTCACCGCCGACCTGCCAGATCGGCAGCCCTATGCCTTTCGCGCCCAAGGCCATGGCGCGGCTTGGGATTTCGAAGACCCCTTCCGTTTTGGCCCTGTCTTGGGCGAGATGGACGAATATCTGCTGGGGGAGGGCACGCATAAACGCCTCTGGCAGGTTCTGGGCGCGCATCTGATCACGCATGAAGGGGCCAAGGGCGTGCATTTCGCCGTCTGGGCCCCGAATGCGCAGCGCGTGTCGGTTGTGGGGGATTTCAACATCTGGGATGGCCGCCGCGCACCGATGCGCCGCCGTGGCCCGACCGGCGTGTGGGAGATTTTTATTCCCGGCCTTGGCGAAGGGGCCTCGTACAAGTTCGAAATCCGCGGGCAGGATGGCAGGCTGTTGCCGCTGAAGTCTGACCCGGTGGGCTATGGCTCGGAACACCCGCCCGCTAATGCCTCGGTTGTTCGCGATCTTCGGGGCGCAGATTGGGGCGGCAAGGGCTGGATGGAGGCACGGGCAGCGCATCAGACGGTCGACGCGCCGATCTCGGTCTATGAGGTGCAGCTTGCCAGCTGGAAACGGGCCCCGGGGGACCGGATGCTCAGCTATACCGAGCTTGCGGATCAGTTGATCTCTTATGTGGCCGAGATGGGATTCACCCATATCGAGTTGATGCCGATCAGCGAATATCCCTTCGATGGGTCCTGGGGCTATCAGCCGGTCGGGCTTTACGCGCCAACCATCCGCCACGGCACCCCGGCCGAGTTTCGCGCGATGATTGATGCCGCCCACAAGGCCGGGATCGGCGTTCTGCTGGATTGGGTGCCGGGGCATTTCCCGACCGATGCGCATGGGCTGGGCCAGTTTGACGGCACTCCGCTATATGAACATGCCGACCCGCGCGAGGGGTTCCATCAGGATTGGAACACCCTGATCTTCAATTATGGCCGGGTTGAGGTTGCCAATTACCTGACCTCTAACGCTTTGTATTGGCTTGAGGAATACCATCTTGACGGGCTGCGCGTCGATGCTGTGGCCTCCATGCTTTACCGCGATTACAGCCGGTCCGAGGGGCAATGGGTGCCCAACCGCGACGGTGGGCGCGAAAACTATGAGGCCATAGCACTGTTGAAGGCGATGAACATCACCGCTTATGGCGAGGTGCCGGGCATCATGACCGTGGCCGAGGAAAGCACCGCCTTTCCCGGTGTCTCGCGCCCCGTCGATCACGGGGGGCTTGGCTTTGGCTTCAAATGGAACATGGGCTGGATGAATGACACGCTGTCCTACATGGAGCGTGATCCGATCTACCGCAAACACCACCACCACCAGATGACCTTCGGCCTCCATTACGCCTGGTCGGAAAACTACATCCTGCCGATCAGCCATGACGAGGTGGTGCATGGCAAAGGCTCCATGCTGTCGAAAATGCCGGGGCCGATGGATCAGAAATTTGCCAATCTCCGGGCCTATTACGGGTTCATGTGGGGGCATCCGGGCAAGAAGCTGCTGTTCATGGGCTGCGAGTTTGCGCAAAGCCGCGAATGGGCGCATGGCCGCAGCCTTGACTGGCACGAGCTGGACGACCCCGCGCAGGGCGCACAGCACAAGGGGATGCAAGCGCTGGTGCGCGACCTCAACCAGCTTTATCGCGCCACGCCCGCCCTTTACCGCCACGACACCCGGCCCGAGGGCTTTGAATGGATCGCCTCGAATGAGGCCGAAGCCTCTTGTTATGCGTGGCTGCGCAAAGGGGCTGCGGGCGATGCGCCCGTGGTCATTGCCGCCAATTTCACCCCGGTCGAACGTCAAATCCGCCTTGGCCTGCCATCCGGTGGGCGATGGGATGAGGTGCTGAACACCGATGCCGGGATTTACGGCGGCGGCAACCGGGGCAACATGGGCGGCGTCACGGCCGAGGCGATTTCGGCGCAGGGCCGCGATCATTCGATGATGGTCGTCTTGCCCCCGCTTTCGACGTTGTTTTTCCAGCAAGCTGGGTAATTGAATTTTGTCGGGTGGGGAGCCCGTCGCTGAGGAGGGACCGATGCAACCAAGAGCGAACCAAAGACTTTCGTCGCAGGCCATGGCTTTCGTATTGGCCGGGGGGCGGGGCAGCCGCCTCAAGGAGTTGACAGACCGGCGCGCCAAGCCTGCCGTCTATTTCGGAGGCAAGACCCGGATCATCGATTTCGCGCTGTCCAATGCGCTGAACTCCGGCATCCGCAAAATGGCCATCGCGACCCAATACAAAGCGCATAGCCTGATCCGCCACATGCAGCGCGGCTGGGGCTTCTTCCGGGCGGAGCGCAATGAATATCTGGATATTCTGCCCGCCTCGCAGCGGGTGGCCGAGAATAAGTGGTATCTGGGAACCGCCGATGCCGTGACCCAGAACATTGATATCGTTGACAGCTATGGCATTGAATATGTTGTTATTCTTGCCGGTGACCACATCTACAAGATGGATTATGAGATCATGCTGCAACAGCATGTGAACACCGGCGCGGATGTGACAATCGGCTGTCTGACTGTCCCGCGCGCCGAGGCTTCGGCTTTCGGGGTGATGGATGTCGACAAAGACATGCGCATCACCGCCTTTCTGGAAAAACCCGCCGATCCGCCGTCTATTCCCGGTGATCCGGCCCATGCGCTGGCCTCTATGGGGATCTATGTCTTCAACTGGAAATTCCTGCGCGCCCTGCTGGTTGCCGATGCCGAAAACCCCAATTCCAGCCATGATTTCGGCAATGATCTGATCCCGGATATTGTCAAGAACGGCAAGGCCATGGCGCATCGCTTTGCCGATAGCTGTGTGACCTCGGGGCTGGAACAGGAACCCTATTGGCGCGATGTCGGCACGATTGATGCTTTCTGGCAGGCCAATATCGATCTCACGGATTTCGTGCCGAAACTGGATATCTATGATCGCGCCTGGCCGATCTGGACCTATTCCGAAATTCTGCCCCCCGCAAAATTCATCCATAACGAGGATAAGCGCCGGGGGTCGGCGACCTCCTCGCTTGTGGCGGGGGATTGCATCATTTCGGGGTCCGAGGTGCGCAATTCGCTTTTGTTCACCGGCTGCCGGACGCATTCCTATTCCGCGTTGGAATATGTCGTGGCGCTGCCATCGGTGACGGTGAACCGTGGGGCCGAGTTGAAGAATTGCGTGATTGATCGCGGGGTTATCATTCCGGAAAAGCTGGTCGTCGGTCAGGACCCGGAGGAGGACGCCCGCTGGTTCCGCCGCACGGACGCCGGGATTGTTCTGATCACGCAGGATATGCTTGACGCAAGGGCGGCCAAGCTGGGCTAAGAAAACACGAAGCGTCCCTCCGCCGCGCCCGGTTTCCAGGGGCAGGGGGGGCGCCAAGACACAGAGCAGGAGCGGAAGTATGGCGATCAAAGGTCGGGTTTTGTCGGTGGCGTCCGAATGCGTGCCCTTGCTGAAAACCGGGGGATTGGCCGATGTGGTGGGTGCCTTGCCTGCGGCTTTGGCCGCGGAGGGCTGGGATATGCGGGTCTTGATGCCCGCCTATCGCCCGCTTTTGCCGCTGCTGGACGGGGGCGCTGTGCTTTGGCAGTCAGACGACCTTTTTGGCGGGCCGGGCCGGGTAGTGGCGACCTCCAAAGGGGGGATGCCGGTGCTGCTTCTGGACGCCCCGCATCTTTACGACCGGGAGGGTGGCCCCTATTCCGGCCCCGAGGGCGACTGGGCCGACAACCCGCAACGCTTTGCCGCACTCAGCTGGGCCGGGGCGATGATCATGCGCGACGGGCTGGCCGATGACTGGCATCCCGATATTCTGCATGCGCATGATTGGCAGGCAGGTTTTGCCCCCGCCTATATGGCTTATGAAGGGATGGAGCAGCCTTCGGTGCTGACGATCCACAATATCGCCTTTCAGGGTTACGCCTCCCCCGCTTTGTTGGCAGCCCTGCGCCTGCCCGCGCATCAGTTCCACGCCGACGCGCTGGAATATTACGGCGGAATTTCCAGCCTCAAGGCAGGCTTGGTGACAGCGCGAAAGATCACCACCGTCTCTCCGACCTACGCTGAGGAGTTGATGCGGCCCGCCTTTGGCATGGGGCTGGAGGGCGTGATCCACGCCCGCGCCGCCGATGTCAGCGGCGTTCTGAACGGGGTCGATACCGAAATCTGGTCGCCGGAAACCGCCGCGACCCCCTATTCCCTTCGCAGTTTCAAAGGCAAGGCTGCTGCCCGCGCCGCCCTTTGCGACGAGTTCGGGCTGGAGGTGCCGGGCCCGCTTGCGCTCATCATCAGCCGTCTGACGGATCAGAAAGGGATTGATCTGATCCCCGCGGCGATACCGGACTTCATCGCCGGGGGGGGCGGCCTTTTGGTGCTGGGGTCGGGCGATCCGGCGCTGGAAGGGGCAATGCAGGCGCTGGCAGAGGCTTATCCGGGGCGGGTCGCCGTTCGGATCGGCTATGATGAGGCGCTTAGCCAGCGGATGTTTGCAGGCGGGGATGCTGTTCTTGTGCCCTCCCGGTTCGAGCCTTGCGGCCTGACGCAAATGTACGGGCTGCGTTATGGCACGCTTCCGGTTGTCTCGGCGGTGGGGGGGCTTGCCGATACGGTGATCACCGCCAATCCGGCGGCGCTTGCCGTCGGGGCCGCCACGGGGATCACCTTTGCACCCACCGATACCGTGGCTTTGGGTCAGGCGCTGGCCCGGCTGCTGACGCTTTACGCCGATCAAAAGACCTGGGCCAAGATGATGCGAACCGCCATGCGCCAACCCGTCGGCTGGGAGACCAGCGCCGCCACCTATGCGGCCCTTTACGACAGCCTGCGCTGATGCCCAACTCCAAGCGCAAACCCGCAGATGCCCTTGCCGGGTTTTCGGTCAGCCCCGGCCATCCGGCCCCGATGGGGGCGACGCCGGTTGGGGATGGCGTGAATTTCGCGGTGTTTTCCGCTCATGCCACCGGGGTGGACTTGTGCCTCTTTTCCGAGGACGGTCGCCGCGAAATCGCCCGCCTGCCGCTGACGGAACGCGATGGCGATACCTGGCATATTCATGTCGCAGGGCTTTTGCCCGGCGCGCGCTATGGGTTTCGGGTGCATGGCCCTTACCGCCCCGAAGAAGGGCACCGCTTCAACCCTCACAAGCTGCTGATTGATCCCTATGCCCGCCGTCTTGACGGGCGGTTGCGCTGGTCGGATGCGCTGATGGGCTACAAGGTGGGCAGCCCCCGGCAGGATCTGTCGTTTGACACGCGCGACAGCGCCTTTGCGATGCCGAAATCTGTGGTTGTCGATCCGGCATGGAGCTGGGGGGACGATGCCCCCTTGCGTCATTCCTGGTCGGACACCGTGATCTATGAAGCTCATGCCAAGGGCCTGACCGCCCGGCATCCGGACGTTCCCTCGGGCCTGCGCGGCACTTATCTGGGGCTGTGCGCCGATCCGATGCTGGAGCATCTGACCAAACTTGGCGTCACGGCGATTGAGCTTTTGCCCGTTCACGCCTTCATCGACGATCGTTTCCTCGTCTCGCGAGGTTTGCGGAATTACTGGGGATATCAGACGCTTGGCTTCTTTGCACCCAGCCCGCGCTATATGGCGCGCGATGCCATTCTGGAATTCCGCACCATGGTGCGCCGCTTTCACAGCGCCGGGATCGAGGTTATTCTGGATGTGGTCTACAACCATTCCGGCGAAGGCGATGAGGCCGGGCCAACGCTTGCGTTCCGCGGGCTCGACAATGCCAGTTATTACCGGCTGCGCGATGGCGGGCGGTACTATGTGAACGATACCGGCACGGGCAATACGCTGGATCTGACGCAGCCGATGGTCTTGCGCATGGTGATGGACAGCCTGCGCTATTGGGTGTCCGAGATGCATGTCGATGGCTTCCGCTTTGATCTCGCCTCAGTTCTGGGGCGTGAGGCTGCGGGCTTTGACCCTCAGGGCGGCTTTTTTGATGCCATCCGTCAGGATCCGGTCTTGTCGCGGGTGAAGCTGATCGCGGAGCCTTGGGATATCGGCCCCGGTGGCTATCAGCTTGGCAGCTATCCGCACCCGTTCGCCGAATGGAATGACCAATACCGCGATGGGGTGCGCCGCTTTTGGCGCGGGGACGCGGGGCTTGCGCCGGAACTGGCAAAGCGGCTTTTGGGGTCGGCGGAGCGGTTTGATCATGGCGGGCGGGCGGCCACATCCTCCGTGAATTTCCTGACGGCGCATGATGGGTTCACGCTGGCCGATCTCGTGTCTTTCACCGTCAAGCGCAACCTTGCCAATGGTGAGGATAATCGCGACGGTCATGGCGATAACCACTCTGACAATCTGGGGGTGGAGGGGCCTACAGAAGACCCAGCGATCCTTGCCGCCCGCGCCCTGCGTCGGCGCAACATGCTGGCGACCTTGATGCTGAGCCAAGGCACGCCGATGCTGCTGGCGGGGGATGAGGTGGGCAATAGTCAGGGTGGCAACAACAATGCCTATGCCCAGGACAACGAGACTGGCTGGGTCTCATGGAGCAACCCGGACCCCGAGATGACCGATTTTGTGGCCCGGCTGGCAGCGCTGCGTCGGGCGCATCCGGTGTTGCGCCAACGCCGTTTTCTGCATTCGCGGGCGCGCAAGGGTGACGGGCACCCGGATGTATCCTGGCGGCGGGTAGATGGCGCCCCGCCGCAACCCGCCGATTGGCATGATGCGAATTTTCGCTGTCTTTGCATCGTGTTGCGGCCCGCAGCTGAGACTCCGGTTGAAACGCCGGATGTGCTTTTCGCCGTGTTCAACGGTGGCCCGGAAACTCCGCTGGTGCTGCCCCAAGCTGACAGCGGCTGGCAGATGATCCTCAACACCACCACCTCCGATGCAGAACCCATCGCTGTGCAGGGGGATCTGATTGCCCCGGCCCAATCGGTGCTGGTGTTCGCCCCGTCCGATACCGCGCCTAACCTTTCTGGGAGGAAAGAATGACCGTCAAGACCGTCTCTGTCACTGCCTTTGAGGGGCAAAAGCCCGGAACTTCGGGCCTGCGCAAGAAAACCCGCGTTTTCATGCAGCCGCATTATCTGGAATGTTTCGTTCAGACGATTTTCACCGCCATCGGCGGGGCGGCGGGCAAGACCTTCGTGGTCGGCGGTGACGGGCGGTTCTTTAACCCTCAGGCTGTGCAGGTGATCTTGGCGATGGCCGCGGCCCAAGGCGCGCGAAGGGCAATCGTGGGGCAGGGGGCGGTTTTGTCAACTCCGGCTGCCAGCCATTTGATCCGGCTGCATAAAACCGATGGGGGTATCATCCTTTCGGCCTCGCATAACCCCGGCGGAGAGGATGAGGATTTCGGCATCAAGTTCAACATGGCCAATGGCGGTCCAGCCCCGGAGGCTGTGACCGAGGCGATGTTTGCCGCGACCAAGACCATGGCCAGCTATGACATTCTGGACGCCCCGGATATTGACCTAAACCAGATCGGGCAAAGCCAGCTTGGCGGGATGCTTGTCGATGTGGTCAGCCCGGTGGCGGATTACGCCGATCTTATGGAAACGCTGTTTGATTTCAACGCGATCCACGCCTTGTTTGCGGGCGGCTTCCGGATGCGGTTTGACGCGATGTGCGCCGTGACCGGCCCCTATGCGCGTGAGGTGTTAGAGGCGCGTCTGGGTGCGGCCCCCGGCACCGTGGTGCATGGCACGCCCCTGCCGGATTTCGGGGGAATGCACCCTGATCCCAACCCCACTTGGGCCAAGGAGTTGATGGACGAGATGTTCGGCCCCGATGCCCCCGATTTCGGCGCGGCCTCGGATGGGGATGGCGACCGTAACATGGTGGTGGGGCGCGGGATTTATGTCTCTCCCTCCGACAGTCTGGCGGTGCTGGCGGCGAATGCGCATCTGGCGCCCGGCTATGCCAAGGGTTTGGCGGGGGTTGCGCGCTCGATGCCGACCTCGGCGGCCGTTGACCGGGTGGCGGAAAAGCTGGGAATTGCGGCCTTTGAGACGCCGACGGGGTGGAAATTCTTTGGCAATCTCTTGGATGCAGGCCGTGCGACCCTGTGCGGAGAGGAAAGCTTTGGCACCGGCTCCGACCATGTCCGCGAAAAGGACGGGCTTTGGGCGGTGCTTTTGTGGCTGAACATTCTGGCCAGCCGCAAGCAGACGGTGGCCGAGATACTGGGCGAGCATTGGGCCGACTATGGCCGCAATTATTACAGCCGCCATGACTTTGAAGCGATTGAAACCGCCCGCGCCGATGCGATGATGGCCGAATTGCGCGGCAAGCTGACCAGCCTCGCAGGCACGCAAGTCGAAGGCATGACCATCGCCGGTGCCGATGATTTCGCCTATACCGACCCGGTAGATGGCTCGGTCAGTCGCAATCAGGGGGTGCGCATCCTGTTTGACGATGGCAGCCGGATTGTGATGCGCTTGTCGGGGACGGGAACCGAGGGGGCAACCCTGCGGCTTTATCTTGAACGCTATGCCGCTGGCCCCGATGGCTTGGCGCAGGACCCCCAAGAAGCGCTGGCCCCGATCATCCGCGCCGCCCAGCAGCTTGCCGGGATTGAGGCGCATACCGGTCGCAAGGACCCCAATGTGATCACTTAACGACGCGTTCCGACCTGTAGCCGTCGCCAACCGCCCAGACTCTGCCCCCTCTTGCGCCATTCAATGGGGAAGGGGGCCGCAGAAAGGCCCGCGTCGCAGTCGGGGAGGGATTGAGATGGATGGGGATAAGCCACAGCGTTCGGGTCGACAGGCCCGGCAGGCCCAACGGGCCACTCGGGGCGGCGGGATGGGGCGGCCCTATATCCTGCGCAACATTCCGACCTATGACGTGATGTCGGAAGAAAACCTGCTGAAGATCGAGGCTGCCGCCGACCGCATTCTGGCCGAAACCGGGATCGAGTTTCGCGACGATGCGGTGGCACTGGACCATTGGCGCCGCGCCGGGGCCGAAGTGGATGGGCTTTTGGTGCGCTTTCCCCCCGGAATGCTGCGCGAAATTCTGAAAACCGCCCCGCCCGAGTTCACACAGCACGCCCGCAACCCCGCCCATTCGGTCCGGATCGGCGGCAAAAGCGTGGTTTTTGCGCCTGCCTATGGATCCCCTTTCGTGATGGATCTGGACAAGGGCCGTCGCTTTGGCACGCTGGAGGATTTTCGCAATTTCATCATGTTGGCGCAATCCTCGCCCAACTTCCACCATTCGGGCGGCACCATCTGCGAGCCTACGGATATTGCCGTGAACAAGCGCCATCTGGATATGGTGCTGGCGCATCTGACTCTCTCTGACCGCTGTTTCATGGGCTCGGTCACGGCCGAGGACCGCGCAGAAGACAGTATCGAGATGGCGCGGCTGGTCTTTGGCCGAGAATTCACCGATCAGAACTGTGTCATCCTTGGGAATGTGAACGTTAATTCACCATTGGTCTGGGATGGCACCATGACCCATTCCCTGCGCGCCTATGCCCGTGCCAATCAGGCCGCCGTGATCGTGCCCTTCATCCTTGGCGGGGCCATGGGGCCGGTCACCTCTGCGGGCGGGATCGCCCAAAGCCTTGCCGAAACCGTGGCGGGATGCGCGCTGACGCAATTGGAGCGCCCCGGCGCGCCTGTGATCTTTGGCAATTTCCTGTCGTCGATGTCGCTGCGCTCTGGTTCGCCCACCTTCGGGACGCCGGAACCTGCGATCGGGTCGATGGTGATCGGGCAATTGGCGCGGCGGCTGAACCTGCCCTTGCGCTGCGCGGGCAATTTCACGACCTCCAAACTGCCCGATGCGCAGGCGATGACGGAAGGCACGATGTCGATGCTTTCGGCAATCCATTGCGGCGCGAATTTTATCCTCCATTCGGCGGGCTTTCTGGATGGGCTTTTGTCGATGTCCTATGAGAAATTCATGCTGGATGCCGATCTTTGCGGGGCGCTGCACAGCTATCTTGATGGGGTGGTGGTGGATGACAACACGCTTGCTGTCGATGCTTTTGCCGAGGTCGGTCCGGGCAATCACTTCTTTGGGTGCGCGCATACGATGGCGAACTATGAAACCGCCTTTTGGGACAGCGATCTGGCCGATAACGAGCCGTATGAGAAATGGGAGGCGGCAGGCTCTGTCGATGCGGCCACCCGTGCCAACAAGCTATGGAAAAAGCGGCTGGCGGAATATGAGGCCCCGCCCTTGGATATCGCCACCCGCGATGCGCTGACGGATTTCGTAGCCAAACGCAAAGCCGCTGCCGATGATATGTGGTATTGAGGCCAAAAAAATGCTGCCCCACCATGGCGTTCGGACGGATGCTGTTGCTAGACTGCGCCAACAGCCCTCAGATCAGGACCTGCCATGCAACTGACAGACAGCCGAGAGATCGCGGCCGACAGGCAAACTGTCTGGGCCGCCCTTCTGGACCCTGCCGTTCTCAAGATTTGCGTTCCGGGCTGCGACAGCCTTGACGGCACGCCCGAGGCGGGGTTTGAGGCGGTTGTCATCCAGAAGGTCGGCCCTGTGAAGGCGCGTTTTGCCGGGCAAGTCAGTCTGAGCGATCTTGATCCGCCCCAGTCCTTGCGTCTTGCCGGGGAAGGCAAGGGTGGGGCTGCGGGCTTTGCCAAAGGGGCCGCCCGTGTCACCCTTACGCCCTCGGAAGGGGGGACGCTGTTGGCCTATGAGGTCGAAGCCCATGTCGGCGGGAAACTCGCCCAATTGGGCAGCCGGATCATCGACAGTTTTGCCAAGAAAATGGCGGATGAGTTTTTCACCCGGTTGCAGACGCATCTTGCCCCGCCAAAGCCCGAGGAGGCCGTGGAATGATCGCCCAAATCCGAAGCTCAGGGGGCGCGCCATGCCAGAGGTGACGATCCATGTGAACGGGCAGTCACATACCGCCGAGATTGAGGCCCGGACCCTGCTTTCGACCTTCCTGCGCGAAGATTTGCGCCTGACAGGCACACATATCGGCTGCGATACCTCGCAATGCGGGGCCTGTGCGGTGCATGTCGATGGGGTTCTGGTGAAATCCTGTGCCGTTCTGGCGATGGATGTGGACGGCGCAGCGGTCACAACGATCGAAGGGATCGCCGCCCCCGATGGCACGCTAAGCCCGGTTCAACAGGCGTTCAAAGATCACCATGGCTTGCAATGCGGGTTTTGCACGCCGGGGATGATCATGGCCGCAACCGCGCTTCTGGCAGAGACAGCAAAGCCTTCGGAGGCGCAGGTCCGCCATTATCTTGAAGGCAATCTGTGTCGCTGCACGGGTTATCATAATATCGTCAAGGCGATCCTCGCGGCCTCGGGTCAGGCTGTCTGAGCCTAAGGCTGTCGAAAGAAGGGGTTCTCGGATGTATGCATTCGACTTTGTCAAACCGACCGATCTGAAATCGGCGCTGGCTGCGCTGGAGGACCCGGAAGCCTTGCCTCTGTCTGGTGGTCAAACGCTGATCCCCACTTTGAAACAACGGCTTGCCAGCCCGTCTTGCCTCGTGAGCCTGACGGCTATCCCCGAATTGCAGGGTGTCTGCCAAAGCGCGGAGGGTCTTTCAATCGGGGCCGCAACAACCCATGCAGAGCTGTCCCGCGCCGCCGCCGCCGCATACCCCGCCTTGGCCCGGCTTGCCGGTCAGATCGGGGACCCGGCGGTGCGCCATCGTGGCACGATCGGCGGATCGTTGGCGAATAACGACCCTTCTGCCTGTTACCCTTCGGCGGCTTTGGCCTCGGGCGCGGTGATGGTCACGCCCCGGCGCGAGATCGCGGCAGAGGATTATTTCCAAGGCATGTTCACCACAGCGCTGGAGGAGGGTGAGATCCTGACGATGCTGCGCTTTCCGATCCCGACCCGCGCGGCCTATGTCAAATTTGCACAGCCCGCCTCGCGCTTTGCGCTGGTGGGCGTGTTTGTGGCCGATTTTGAGGGCGATGTTCGGGTGGCCGTCACGGGGGCCGGGGCCGAGGGTGTGTTTCGCTGGGCGGAAGCTGAAGCCGCGCTGGCAGAGGGGTTCGATCCGCAGGCGCTAACGCCGCTGGCCCCGCCGGAACAGGAGATGATCGCGGATCTTCATGCCTCGGCGGATTACCGTGCGCATCTGGTGGGTGTCATGACCCGTCGTGCTGTTCTGGCGGCAATCACCGGCTAAGGCTCAGGCCGCGCGGGCGGCCTGCATCAGATACATCGCCGATCCGGTCAGTGCGGCGTAATCATCCTCGATCACCGAGACGCTGAAATTCTGCATGAAGCCTGCAAAACGACCCTTGTCGCGGAAAGCCTCGGCAAAACCCATCGCGGTCAGATAGGGCGTAAAGGCACGGGCCACCCCGCCGCACAGGTAAATCCCGCCCATGGGCAGATGGATCAGCGCCAGATTTCCCGCCTCGGTTCCCAAAAGCCGCGCGAACAAGCGCGCCGCGTCAGAGGCAGGCCCCGTGCCGCCCTCAGTCTCCAGCCCGGCCATGATATCGGCAGCGGCGCTTTCTTGCGGCTTGCCCGCTTCGCTTGTGACGAAAGCGAACAATCGTTCAAGGCCGCGTCCCGAAAGCACATCCTCAACCCCCGGAAAGCCATGTGCGGTTTCCACAAAATGCGCCAACCGCAGATCGGCTTCATGGCGCAAAGGCATGTTGACATGCCCGCATTCAGAGGCGGCAACCACACGCCCCCAAGGGGTTTCATGCACCGGGGCCGCGTTGAACCCCGTGCCTACCCCAATCACCAGCTTGGCCGCATGGGCCGAGGCTTCGGGGCCTGTGAAAATCGGGCGCAGCTTTTCGGGCGGAATATGGCCAAGGGCATGGCCCTGCGCCTGCAGATCGTTGAGAATCGCCACGGTCGTGGCGCCGGTGGCCCGGATCAGCGCATCCCCGTCAATCGTCCAATCCAGATTGGTCATCGAGGCCACGCCATCGCGCACAGGCCCGGCCACAGCCACGCAGGCCCCGGTACAGGAAACGCCGCCCGCCTCTTCGACATAACGGCGCAAAACCGTCTCCAGCCCCGGAAACTCCGCATTGCGGAAGCGTTTGATCGTTTCGGGCAGCAGATTTCCGTCCTGCGCGAGGGCCACGCGCGTATTGGTGCCACCGATATCGGCGACCAGCGCGGTCATGCTGCGGGATGTCATCGGGCGGGCTCCTTTGGCGGCGACGTCAGTATGCGCGGGCCGTCATCGCGCCAAGGCACGGCCCAATGCGTGATAGGACGCTTTTGGGGTGCGCTGCAAGCTTTCGAAATCAACATGGATCAGGCCAAAGCGTTTGTCATAACCCAAGGCCCATTCGTAATTGTCCAGAAGTGACCATGTGAAATAGCCCTTCACGGGAACGCCTTCGGCGATGACGGATTGCACAGCCTCCAGATGCCGGGCCAGAAAGGCGATCCGGTCATCATCCTGCACCACGCCGTCCGCGATCTGATCCGGTGCGGCCATGCCATTCTCGGTCACATAAAGCGGAAGATCGCCGGTGTAATCCTGTGCGGTGCGGCGCAGGAAATAGGCAAGCCCTTCGGGATAAATCTCCCACCCCATTTCGGTTTTGGGCAAGGGGCCTGTGACCTCGCCATGCGCGGGCCATGCGCCACCCGTCGGGCCGATCAGCTTGCGCGTGTAATAGTTCAGACCGGCCCAGTCGACGGGGCTTGCGATCGTGTCCATGTCATCCTGCCAGCCCTCGGGCATATGTGGGCCCAGACCCTCCAGCACATCGGCCGGGTATTCCTTTCGGAACATCGCTGAGAGGAACCAGCGGTTGTAATAGCCATCATAGAGGCGGGCGGCGGCGGCTGCTTCGGCGCTGTCATCCGCGGGCTGAGCATATTCAAAGTTGCACACCGCCCCGAGGTTTTTCATCCCCAAACCCCGCATCGCCTGAATGGAGCGGCCATGCGCCAGCCCCACGTGATGCATGGCGCGGGCGGTGGCGCGAATATCGCGCAAGCCCGGCGCGTGATGGCCCAGAAAATGAGACAGCCACGCGACGCACCACGGCTCGTTGATCGGGGCTGCGGACCAGACCCGATCCCCGATCCGGCGCATCAATATTTCCGTGTAATCGGCAAACCAGTTTGCAATGTCGCGATTGCGCCAGCCCCCCAGATCGGCCAGCGGCGACGGCAATTCCCAATGATACAGCGTTGCTGCGGGTTTCAACCCGCGCTCCAACATCCCGTCCACCAGACGTTCGTAGAAATCGAGCCCTTCACCATTCACCGCACCGCGGCCTTCGGGCATCACCCGCGCCCAGGAGCAGGAAAAGCGGTAGACGTCAAAATTCGCCCCGGCGAGCAGATCCAGATCCTGTGGCCAGCGGTGATAGTGACCGCAGGCCAGCGCCCCGTGTTCGGCGTTCACCACATTGCCCGGGGTTGCGGCGAAATCATCCCAATGGGTGCGCCCGGCACCGCCATGGGCGTGGCCTTCGATCTGATAACTGCTGGTCGCCGCGCCGAACAGGAAATCGGCGGGAAAGCTGGAACGGTCGGGGATCATGTCAGGGGGCCTTTGGCGCGGGGCCAGTGGACTGGCCGATAATCAAATCTGCTTCCAGCAGCTCATGCGACGGGCTGGGGCTGGTTTTGGCGATGATGCCAAGCAGCATCGTTGCCGCCCGCCGACCCGCTTCGCGCACGGAAGAGCGGGTGGCTGTAAAGATCGGCACGTCATCGCCATTGCGCATGTAGCTGAGTTCATCGTCATGAATGATGATCGAGATGTCGCGGCCCATTTTCAGCCCCGCATCCTCGATCGCGCGGCGCACCCCCAAGCCGATGATCATGGAGGAACATAAGAACGCCGTCGGTGCATTTGGCCGCGCCAGCATCCGCTGCGCATGGCGATAGCCGTGGGTCTCGGTCATCTCATCGGACACCATCAGATCGGGATCGGCAGGAAGCCCGTGCCCCTCCAGCGCATCCAGATAGCCCCGGCGGCGGCGGATGGCGAAATCCATGAATTCCAGCCCGTTGATAAGCGCTATGCGCCGATGCCCCAGATCCAGCAGAAATTCGGTGGCGCGCTTGAAGGCCCGGCGGTTGTTCACATCGACCCAGGAATAGGGCAGCTCGCTGCCAGTGGCGCGGCCATGCACGACGAAAGGAATTTCAAGTTCCTGCAACAGGGCGATCCGGCGGTCGTTTTCCAAGGGCGAATGGACGATCACCCCGTCTACGGTGCCGCGCGAATGCAGCTCACGGTAGGTTCGGGTCTCTTGCGCGTCGGGGACGATCGAAAGGGTCAGGTCATAGCCCGCGCGGGAATACATCTCTCCGGCGCCGGCGATGAAATCGGCAAAGATCGGGTTCACGATCTCATGCCGGTTAGAGAGGGGGACAACATGGCCCACCGCCATCGCGCGCCCGGTGGCCAAACGAATGGCCTTGGTATTGGGTTGGTAATTGTGACGCCGTGCTGCGGCCACGACCTTTTCGCGAGTGGCCTCGCTTACCTCCGGATAGCCGTTCAGCGCGCGGCTGACGGTTGTGGGCGACAGGCCCAGCTTGTGAGAAAGCTCCTTGAGGTTCATCGATCAGGTAACCAAACCGTTTTGAATTTTGCAAAGCGTAGCCGCGCAATCCGCTGCCGTCAAAGGCAAAGCGGGATATTTCCGCGAATAAATTTGGCAAGATAGTGCAGCTTTATCAGGTGCTTTTGCGAAAATGTCGAAAAGGCCCCTCATGGAATGGATTGACTTGAGGCCCAAGATCGCGGATTTTCTGGCTTCCAAAGCGGTTTGAAAGCGATTCTGCCGCCTTGTTCCAAATTATCGCCCAAGCCAAGCAACCGGGCGTGTTCATCGGGAGGATGACAATGAAATCCAGATTTTTCGCCAGCGCAGCGGCGCTTGCGCTTTTGTCGGGCGCGGGTTTTGCGCAAGACCTGAAATTCCCTGTTGGCGAAGGTGCCTTCAACTGGGATAGCTACAAGGCTTTTGACGAGGCCGTGAACCTTGACGGCCAAAGCATCACGATCTTCGGGCCGTGGCGCGGCGAAGATCAGGTGCTGGTCGAGAACATGCTGGCCTATTTCACCGCAGCCTCTGGTGTGACGGTGAACTACTCGTCCTCCGAGAACTACGAGCAGCAGATCGTTATCGACACGCAAGCGGGCAGCCCGCCCGATATCGCGGTCCTCCCGCAGCCGGGTCTGATCGGCGATCTGGCCTCCAAAGGCTTGATCTCGCCCCTGGGCGACGACACGAAAGCCTGGCTGGCGGAAAATTATGCCGCAGGCGAAAGCTGGGTCGGTCTGGGCACCTACAAAGGCCCCGATGGCAACCCGGATCTGTTCGCATTCCCCTATAAGATCGACGTGAAGTCGCTGGTCTGGTATAGCCCCGAGAACTTCGAGGATGCTGGCTATGAAGTGCCGGAAACCATGGAGGCGCTCAAGGCGCTGACCGATCAGATCGTGGCCGATGGCGGCACGCCTTGGTGTATCGGTCTGGGATCGGGCGGTGCAACCGGCTGGCCCGCGACCGACTGGGTCGAAGACATGATGCTGCGCACGCAATCCCCCGATGTCTATGACAAATGGGTCTCGCATGAGGTGCCGTTCTCCTCGCCAGAAGTCATTGGCGCGATTGAAGAATTTGGTGCCTTCGCCCGCAATGACGCCTATGTCGCCGGCGGGGCCGGGGCCGTTGCCTCGACCGATTTCCGCGACAGCCCGAAGGGTCTCTTCTCGTCGCCGCCGCAGTGCTACATGCACCATCAGGCCTCGTTCATCCCGTCCTTCTTCCCCGAAGGCACCGAGCTGGGCGTTGATGCCGACTTCTTCTACTTCCCGGCCTATGAGGGCAAGGATCTTGGCAAGCCGGTTCTGGGCGCAGGCACTCTGGCCTTCATCACCAAGGACGGCGAGGGCGCGCGCGCCTTCATCGACTGGCTCCAGACCCCCATCGCGCATGAGATCTGGATGGCGCAGTCGGGCTTCCTGACCCCGCTGAAGTCCGCCAATGTCGATCTTTACGCCAATGCGGCGCTGAAAAAGCAGGGCCAGATCCTGCTCAACGCGACGACCTTCCGCTTCGACGCCTCTGACCTGATGCCGGGTGCCGTGGGTGCTGGCAGCTTCTGGACCGGGATGGTCGATTACGTTGGTGGCAAGTCGGCGGCAGATGTCGCCACGATGATCGACGGCTCCTGGCCGAAGTAAGCGGTCTTGTGCAAAAGGCTGGCGCGGGTGATCCGCGCCAGCCCCTGAATTTCCATGCAAATCTGGGGAGGGGCGCGCATGAATCCGGCATTTCAGGCTTTGATTACGATCGTCATCGGTGTTGGCGGCTGTGTCGGGTATTTCTATGCGTCGAACCTGTTTCTCGACAAAGTCCTCTATCCGCCAAGCGGGCCCAATGCGGGGCACAACATCAACCGCGCCAATATCATCCGGCCCTGGTTGTTTCTGTTTCCGGCGATGTTGGCCCTTGGGGTTTACCTCGCCTATCCGGTGGTCGCGACCGCCTGGCTTTCCTTTCACCAGCAGCGCGCGGGCGGGGTTGAGGAATTCGTCGGGCTGGCGAATTACCAGCAGATGATCTCCGAGAGCAAATTCTGGGAATCCATGCGCAACAACATGTTGTGGCTGATCGTGGTGCCGGCCCTGTCCACGATGTTCGGGCTATTGGTGGCCACGCTGACCGACCGGATCTGGTGGGGCAGCATCGCGAAATCCCTGATCTTCATGCCGATGGCGATTTCCTTTGTCGGGGCCTCGGTGATCTGGAAACTGATCTATGACGCGCGCCCGATCGAGCAGGACCAGATCGGGATGCTCAACGCGCTTTACCTTTGGTTCGGCGGGACAGAGCCGCAGACCTGGCTGACGATCCCGCTCTGGAACAGTCTGTTTTTGATGATCGTTCTGGTCTGGATTCAGGCGGGCTTTGCCATGGTGATCCTGTCGGCCGCGCTGCGTTCCATCCCCGAAGAAACCATCGAGGCCGCGATCATCGACGGCGCCAACCCGTTCCAGATCTTTTTCAAGATCAAGGTTCCGCAGATCATGGGAACCATCGTTGTGGTCTGGACCACGATCACGATTGTCGTCCTCAAGGTGTTCGACATCGTTCTGGCCATGACCAACGGCCAGTGGGAAACGCAGGTTCTGGCCAATTACATGTTCGACAAGCTGTTCCGCGCCAATGACTGGGGGGTGGGGTCCGCCTCGGCCATGGTGATCATGCTTCTGGTGATGCCGATCCTTGTCTGGAACGTCTACAACGCCCGCAAAGAAATGCGCTGAGGAGGCAAGGCTATGGATAATATCGCTGGCAAAAGATCCTCGCTTACCTGGGCTGTGCATATCTCGGTGCTGTTTTTGGTGCTGCTGTGGCTGCTGCCAACTTTCGGGCTGTTGGTGTCGTCCTTCCGGACGGGGGATCAGATTTCAACCTCGGGCTGGTGGCGGTCGATGACCACGCAGGAAACGCAGCTTTCCCCGATCCGCATCGCGGGCGAGGAACGGGCCGAGGGCGATCTTTTCGTGATTGACGGCAACCTGTTTGCCAATGCTGCCACCACCGTGAGCGCTTGGGGCACCTCCTCGCGCGAGCCGGAGGCCTATGCACCGGGGGAGGTGGCCGATCTGGGCGACGGGCAATCGCTGACCGTGACCGGGGACGGGGATTTCAAACTGTCGTCGCCTGCCACAACCGAAGGCACCCGCCTGCCTCGCGTCTTTGCCACGGCTGCAACCCCGCCGGAATTCACGCTGAAGAATTACGATACTGTTTTGTTCAACGCGAGCGCGGGGCAAAGCATCGGCAAGGCGTTTTTGAACACGATGACCGTGGCCATTCCGGCGACGCTGATCCCGATCCTTGTCGCGGCTTTCGCGGCCTATGCGCTGGCATGGATGGAGTTTATGGGCCGGGCCTTGCTGGTTGCGACCGTGGTGGGGCTTTTGGTGGTGCCGCTGCAACTGGCGCTTATCCCGCTGTTGCAACTGCACAATGCCATCGGGATCGGGAAGGGCTATCTGGGCATCTGGCTTGCGCATACCGGGTTCGGCCTGCCATTGGCGATTTACCTGTTGCGCAATTACATGGTGGGCCTGCCGCGCGACATCATTGAAAACGCCCGCGTCGATGGCGCGACAGAGTTTCAGATCTTCATCAAGATCATCCTGCCGCTGTCCTTCCCCGCGCTGGCCTCGTTTTCCATCTTCCAGTTCCTGTGGACATGGAACGACCTTCTGGTCGCCCTTGTGTTCCTTGGAACGGGGGATGACCAGCTTGTCCTCACGGGGTCACTGGTGAACCTTCTTGGCTCTCGGGGCGGGGATTGGGAAATCCTTGCCACCTCGGCCTTCGTCTCGATCGCGGTGCCTTTGCTGGTGTTCTTCGCGATGCAGAAATATCTGGTGCGCGGCCTTCTGGCTGGCTCCGTCAAGTAACAGAAAAGCAGAAGAAAATGAGCATGATGAAAAAGCTCGACGACACGTCACGGGCAGCGGATGCGGATTGGTGGCGCGGTGCGGTGATCTATCAGATCTATCCGCGCAGCTTTCAAGACAGCAATGGCGACGGGATCGGGGATCTTGCGGGCATTGTAGAGCGTTTGCCCCATATCGCTGACCTCGGGGTCGATGCGATCTGGATCAGCCCGTTCTTCACCTCTCCGATGAAGGATTTCGGCTACGATGTCAGCGATTACTGCGATGTCGATCCGATGTTCGGAAACCTGGCCGATTTCGATGCGGTGATCGCGCGGGCGCATGATCTGGGCCTGCGGGTGATGATTGATCTGGTGCTGTCGCACACTTCGGATCAGCATCCGTGGTTCGTGCAAAGCCGCGCCAATTGCAGCAATGACCGGGCGAACTGGTATGTGTGGGCCGACCCGAAACCCGATGGCACGCCGCCGACCAACTGGCTGTCGATCTTTGGCGGTTCTGCCTGGCAATGGGATGCGCGGCGCGAGCAGTATTATCTGCATAACTTCCTGATCTCGCAGCCGGATCTGAACTTCCACGAACCGCAGGTGCAGCAAGCCCTGCTGGACGTGGCCGAGTTCTGGTTGCAGCGAGGGGTCGACGGCTTCCGTCTGGACACGATCAACTTCTATTTCCACGACAAATATCTGCGCGATAACCCGGCGCTTCCCGCAGCGCAGCGCAACGCCAATATCGCGCCCTCGGTGAACCCCTACAACCATCAGCTGCATCTGTTCGACAAGAACCAGCCCGAAAACCTTGACTTCCTGCGCCGCTTGCGGGCTGTGATGCAGCCCTACAATGCCGCCGCCGTGGGTGAGGTGGGGGATGCACAGCGCGGCCTTGAGATTTTGGGCCAGTACACCGATGGCAATGACAAGATGCAGATGTGCTATGCGTTTGAGTTTCTGGCCAAGGACCCGCTGACCGCGCCGCGCATCGTGGACACCTTTGACGCGCTGCAAGCAGCTGCCCCTAATGGCTGGGCCTGCTGGGCGTTTTCAAACCATGATGTCATTCGCCATATCTCGCGCTGGGGTTTGTCAGATGCGGCGGCGCGGGCCTATGCGACGCTGCTGATGTGCCTGCGCGGCTCGGTCTGCCTGTATCAGGGCGAAGAATTGGGCCTGCCCGAGGCCGATATCGCCTTTGAGGATCTGCAAGACCCTTACGGCATTGAATTCTGGCCGGAATTCAAAGGCCGCGATGGCTGCCGGACGCCGATGGTCTGGCAATCGAATGATCCGCAGGGGGGCTTTTCGACCGCAAAGCCCTGGCTTCCGGTACCGGCAGAGCATCTGGCCCATGCGGCCTCGGCGCAGGGCGGGGCGGAAAGCCTGCTGGCCCATTACCGCGCCTCGATCGCCCTGCGTCATGCCCATGCCGTCTTGCGCAAGGGCGCGCAAACGGGCCTTGCGGCGGACGGCGCTGTGCTTCGCTTTGAGCGTGTCGACGCGGGGCAGCGGATCTTTTGTGCCTTCAACCTGTCGGATGCGGCGGCAGGGCTGAGCCTGCCCGAGGGCGACTGGCAGCCCCTTGGCGCGGATCTGGGCAGCCAGCCCGCGACCGGTGGCACGGCAGCGCTTGGCCCATGGCAATTCTGCCTTCTGGCATGCGCAAGCGGATAATCCTGAGGGGGAGGGACCAGCAATGGCTGACGTAAAACTGACCAATGTCGAAAAGGCATATGGCGAGGTGAAGGTTCTGGCGAACATCAATCTTGATATCAAGCAGGGGGAGTTGATCGTTTTCGTGGGCCCCTCGGGCTGCGGGAAATCCACGCTTCTGCGGATGATCGCCGGGCTGGAAAAGATCACCGGCGGCACGCTGGAGATTGACGGGGCGGTCGTGAATGATGTGCCCCCGGCGCAGCGCGGCATTGCCATGGTGTTCCAGTCCTATGCGCTTTACCCGCATATGACCGTGCGCGAAAACATGGAATTCGCGCTGAAGATCGCGAAAAAGACCAAGGAGGAAATCGCCGTCGGTGTCGATAAGGCGGCGAAGATCCTGCAACTCACCCCCTATCTGGATCGCCTGCCCAAGGCGCTTTCGGGCGGGCAGCGGCAGCGGGTGGCCATTGGCCGCGCGATTGTCCGCGACCCCAAGGTTTATCTGTTCGACGAGCCGCTTTCCAACCTCGATGCGGCGCTGCGGGTGGCCACACGGATCGAGATTGCGCAGCTTAAGGAAAAGATGCCGGACAGCACGATGGTCTATGTAACCCATGATCAAGTGGAGGCGATGACGCTTGCCAGCCGGATCGTGGTGCTCGCGGGGGGCGGGATCAGTCAGGTCGGCACGCCGATGGAACTTTATGAACGCCCGCAGAACGAGTTTGTGGCGCAGTTCATCGGCTCTCCGGCGATGAACCTTCTGGCGGGCGAAATCATCGAGACCGGGGCGCAGACGGTGGTCCGGCTGGAAGGCGGGGGTGTGGCGCGCTCGATGGTGCCGACGCTGACGGCGGATCTGGGGATGAAGGTGAATATCGGTGTGCGCCCAGAGGATCTGGTGGAAACCGATGGCGAGCCGCTGTTTTCCGGCGAGGTGGAGATCACCGAGGCCTTGGGCGAGGTGACCTTGCTCTATTTCAAGCCGCAGAACGGCGGGGGGGCGGTGGTGGGCAAGCTTCCGGGCATCCATGCCGATCTGCGTCGCAAGACGGTGAACCTTAGCGCGGACCCGAAAAAGGTGCAGATCTTTGCACAGGGGCAATCGCTGCTTTATCGCTGATCGGGGGCAAAGAGGCGGCTTGGGCGGCATTGAGCCCCCCTGCGCCGCCGTTGCCACGGCACAGCGGATAGGGCCGGGCCTTTTGCCTGCGCCTGCGACCCGGTGTCGCCGGGCGCTGTTCAGGGCGGCGCGATTGCAGTAGGAGAGGTGCTCCTGTTCACGGAGGCCCTATGTCCCGCGCGCCGATTTTCCCTACTGCGCCGATTGCGCCCAAGCTGAAAGCCTTTCAGAGAATGCCGCCGGCGGTGTTCCCGGCCATCATGGGGCTTTTCGGCCTGGGTCTGGCCTTGCGCCGAGCGGCTGAGACTTTTGGCGCCACGGGCGGGGCTGCTGCGGGGCTTGCCGAGGCGATCCTTGGTGCCACGACCTTGCTTTGGGCTTTTGCGAGCCTTGGATATGGGGTCAAGCTCCTGCGTCGTCCGGGGGTGATCTGGGCGGATCTGGGCGTTCTGCCGGGCCGGGCCGGGCTGGCTGCGATGACATTAGGCGTGTTTCTGGTGGCCGCGGTCTTGCTGCCCTATGCGCCCGTTCTGGCGAAAACGGTTATGCTCGCCGGGTTTGCCCTTCATGCGGGGCTTGCGCTTTTGGTTCTGCTGGCCTTTGCGCGCGGACCGGCAGAACTCCGGCAGGTGACCCCGGTCTGGCATCTGCATTTCGTCGGGTTCATCATTGCGGGTTTGGCGGCGGCTCCACTGGGGATGATTGCTTTGGCGCAGGGGCTGGTTTGGGGCACGGGGGCGATTGCGCTTTTGATCTGGGGCGCAAGCCTTTGGCAGTTTATCGGCCGCATTCCGCCGGCCCCTTTGCGCCCACTGCTGGCGATTCATCTGGCCCCGGTCAGCTTGCTTGGCACTGTCGCTGCTTTGTCGGGGCTGGGGGCGGTGGCGCAGGCCATGGCGCTGTTCGGGGCGGCGCTGTTGCTGGCGCTGGTCCTGGGGGCGCGCTGGATGCTGCAAAGCGGGTTTTCACCGCTTTGGGGCGCGTTGACCTTTCCGCTGGCGGCTTACGCCTCCCTTTGCCTGAGCCTTGGCGGGGTCTGGGGCTATTTTGGGCTGGGATTGGTCCTGATCGGTTTGGGGATGATCCCGGCGATTGCCGTCAAGGTGATCCAGCTTTGGGTGCGCGGCACGCTGGCCGTCAAAACCAACGCCGCGACCGCCTAGCCGCGCAAAAGCGCCACAAAGCGACGCGCCAGTGCAAGACCGGCGGCATCGGCCTGGGCGGCGTGTTGGTCTGCCTCTGCAATTGCGCGGGCGCACCATCCTTCCGGGGCATGATCGCGCGCCCAGTCCAGAACCACGGCCCGGCTGGCCTCGAAGTGAAATTGGCAGCCATAACCGGCGCGACCGATGCGAAAGGCCTGATGCGCAACTGCGCCGCCCGAGGCGAGATGCCGCGCGCCTTCGGGCAGCGCAAAACTGTCAGAGTGCCATTGAAACGGGGCGTAGCCCGCCGGGAGCGCGCCAATCAGCGGGTCTGACGGTGCGTCCTTGGTCGGGGTGACAGAGGTCCAGCCAAATTCGCGACGGTGGTCCAGCCAATTCTCTGCGCCAAAGCCGCGCGCCAGAAGCTGCGCGCCAAGGCAGATGCCCATCACAGGCTGTCCTGCCTCGACCGCGCGGCGCATCTTGTCGGCAAGCCCCCCAAGATAGGGGTGGGCCGCATCACTGCGCGCCGATTGCGGCCCGCCAAACACAACAACCCCGTCGTAGGCGCTGAAATCCTCGGGCAGGGTCACGCCTTTGTAGGGGCGCAGCACGTCGATGAAGGCGTCATCCTC
>JAQWYA010000016.1 GCA_029254215.1 Pseudorhodobacter sp.
ATCAGCGGAAGAGGTTGCGCGGGTCGATGCGGCCAAAGTTGCCCATCAACTGACGCAAGAAGCCCACGCCTTTGATGTTGCTGTCGGTCACGCGCCGCGAGAGGGCGACGACCTGACCATCCTCAAGCCCGAACCGCTCCACGTTTTCGACCAGACCGCGGCTGTCGAAAGAGATCGCGACGACCTGACGCTCTTCCTCCACCGCAGGCTTGTAGCCATATTGCCGCCAGCGGCTTTGCACGTAATACCAGCTTTCGTCGTTCAGCAGGTTCTGCGCCGAGGGCCGACCGATGATATCAGCCACGCTTTCCCGGTTGTCCTTGCCGACTTCGATCAGCTCCAGATCCTGATCTGTCGGCGCATAGCCGTGGTTGCGATAGATCGGAGAGCAAGCCATTGCGGCCAGCAAAAGCCCGACCCCCAATGCCTTGACCATCCTCGCCCCGAATCTGCCTGCTTGCACTTGCATCGCACCCTCTTGCCTTGATGGGCCAAGCCCCGTATCCCGATCCGGTTTTCCGGCGTTGCCTTTTGGCTTACAGAAGGTCAGCCTTTTGTTCAAGCAAAGGAACGCATCCAAGGCCAAGACCAGAGGATTTGACACCATGACTTCGCCGACAGAGCCGGTTTTCCAACCGATCCCGCTAAGCCACCCCCTCCGCGTGGCCGGGCTTTCCAGCCGCAAGCCCAACCGTTTCGATCTGCGCCCCGATCCCAAGACACGCGCGGCGCTGGCCGAATACCTCGGCATCACCGATGTTCTGGCCCTGCGCTTTCATGGCATGATCAGCCCCATGGGCAAACGCGACTTTGTGCTGGAGGCCGAACTTTCCGCCACGGTAGAGCAGCCCTGCTCGGTCTCGCTGACCCCTGTGGTCACAGAGCTAAGCGACAAGGTTCATGTCCGCTACCTTGCGGAAATGGCCTATCCCGACGCCGAAGAGGCCGAAATGCCTGAGGATGACAGCTCTGAACCCCTTGGCGATGTGATCGACGCGGGTCATGTCGCCGTCGAGGCGCTGGCCCTGTCTTTGCCGCTTTATCCGCGGGCCGATGGGGCCGAACTGCAAGAGGCCAGCTTTACCGCACCCGGCCTTGCCCCGATCCGCGACGAGGATTTGCGGCCTTTCGCGGGGCTTGCCGCCCTCAAAGAGAAGCTGGCCGCAGGGCAGGCATCGCCTGCAAAAGACGCGACTTCGCCCACTGCAACGGAAGGCGGGAAGGCCGAAAGTGACAAACCCTCCTGACCGGGGGCAAGGAACGAGAGAAAACACTTGCACCGGGCCAGAATCGCAGTATGTTCCGCGCCTCGTTCACAGTGCAGATCGGCCAAGCCCAAACAGGGTGCTACGGGTCGATTTCCGAAATAGAATCAGGGGCATGTCCCCTCAAATAACCGAGGTCGAGACATGGCTGTCCCGCAGAACCGAGTCACCAAATCGCGCCGCAACATGCGCCGTTCCCATGATGCTTTGGTCGCATCGAACCCCGCAGAATGCGCAAACTGCGGCGAACTCAAGCGCCCGCACCATGTTTGCGGCGCCTGTGGTCACTATGACGCACGCGAAGTGATCGCGACCACCGAAGAAGTCGATCTGGACGAGGACGCGGCGTAAGCCGATCCTTCAAGCGTAAAGCATGTCATCGCAAACCGCACATCCAGTTGCGACCCCGACTTCTGAGGGAACCCCTGGGCAAGAACGCGGGCGGGTTGTGATTTCAGTTGACGCTATGGGCGGAGACCGGGGGCCTGCGGCTGTTGTCGCGGGCCTTGTGCGTTCGGCTGACAAGAACGCTGAAATCGCCTTCATCCTGCATGGGGACGAAGCGATCCTGCGCCCGATGATGGCCAAACATCCAGAACTTGCCGACCGCTGCGAAATCCGCCATGCGCCACGCGTCGTGACGATGGAGGACAAGCCAAGTCAGGTTATGCGCCACGGCGCAGGCACCTCGATGTGGTCCTGCATCGAAAGCGTCAAACTGGGCGAGGCAACCGTTGCGGTGTCATGCGGAAATACCGGCGCGCTGATGGCTGTGTCGATGATCCGCCTGCGCAAGATGCCGGGTGTGAACCGCCCTGCCATTGCCTGCCTTTGGCCGTCTCGCAATCCGACGGGCTTCAATGTGATGCTGGACGTTGGCGCGGATATCAAGGCCGAGGCCGAGGATCTGCTGCAATACGCGACGATGGGCGCCTCTTACGCTCGCAACGGGATGCATCTTGCCCGCCCCCGTGTCGGGCTTTTGAATGTCGGCACCGAAGAGCACAAGGGCCGCGCCGAGTTGAAGGAAGCCTTTGAGCTGATGCCCGCAATCGCCGAGGTCGGTGATTTCGAATTCGTGGGCTTTGTGGAAGGCGGCGACATTCCGGGCAATCGCGTCGATGTGATTGTGACAGACGGGTTCACCGGCAATATCGCGCTGAAAACCGGCGAGGGAACGGCCAAGCTGATCTCGCAATTCCTCAAAGAAGCGTTCAGCGCCACTTTCCTGTCCAAGATTGCGGCGCTTTTGTCACTGACCTCGCTACGGCGGCTGCAAAAGCGCAGCGACCCGCGCCGGGTGAATGGCGGCGTGTTTCTGGGGTTGAACGGAACGGTCGTCAAATCGCATGGCTCGGCCGATGCCACGGGCGTTTCGGCGGCAATCAAACTGGCGTTCCAACTCGCGAAATCCGGCTTCAATGACCGACTTGCAGCGCGGGTTGCATCCGCCGGTCGCGCGGGGCAGGATGCCACCCTGAACGAGGCTGAGGCGGATGCCCCCCTCAAAGGCGGAGACCCAGCATGACCCTTCGTGCCGTCGTCAGGGGCGTTGGCCACTACCTGCCCGAACGTGTTGTTCCGAATGCGGAATTTGAAGCCTCGCTGGAGACGACGGATGAATGGATCCGCTCTCGCTCGGGGATCGAAAGCCGCCATTTTGTCGCCGAGGGGGAAACGACCTCTCACCTTGCCGCGAAAGCGGCGCAGGCGGCGCTGGACATGGCGGGCTTTGCCGCGGATGACATTGACGCGGTTCTTGTTGCGACCTCGACCCCGGATCTGACCTTCCCTTCTGTGGCCACGATGGTGCAAGAACGCCTTGGCATGACCCGCGGCTTTGGCTTTGACGTTCAGGCGGTCTGCGCGGGCTTCATCTTTGCGCTGACCAATGCCAATGCGCTGATCCTTTCGGGGCAGGCCAAGCGGGTTCTGGTGATCGGGGCGGAAACCTTCAGCCGGATCATGGATTGGACAGACAGATCGACCTGTGTGTTGTTTGGCGATGGCGCGGGCGCTGTTGTGCTGGAGGCGGCCGAGGGCACGGGCGCGACCTCGGACCGGGGGATCCTGTCGGCGGATCTGAACTCTGACGGGCGCTACCGTGATATGCTTTACGTCGATGGCGGCGTGTCCACCACCGGGCAGTCGGGAAAGCTGCGGATGCAGGGCAACCCTCTGTTCCGTCAAGCCGTTGAAAAGCTCGCCTCCACCGCCGAGGCCGCGCTTGAAAAGGTCGGTTTGTCGGGCACGGATGTGGATTGGATTGTGCCGCATCAGGCCAATTTGCGCATTATCACCGCCACCGCGCAGCGGATGGATGTGCCGATGGACCGCGTCATCGTGACCCTTCAGGGTCATGGCAACACCTCTGCGGCCTCGATCCCGCTGGCCCTGTCCGTTGGCGTGGCCCGTGGCCAGATCAAGCAAGGCGATCTTCTGGTGACAGAGGCGATTGGCGGCGGGCTTGCCTGGGGTTCCGTCGTTTTGCGCTGGTAAGGCGCAATCCGCTTGAATTTCCGTTAAATCAGCCAATCAACTCCGGGCTGCAAGCCTCTGATATTGACTTGGGTTTTCAAACCGCGCATCCTTTATGAAATTTTCTGGGGGAAAAAATGGGTGAGAAAACTTTGACGCGGATGGATCTGAGCGAAGCCGTCTTTCGCGAAGTCGGCTTGTCACGCAATGATTCTGCGCAATTGGTAGAAAGCGTTTTGCAGCATGTCTCTGATGCCCTGACCGAGGGGGAGACTGTCAAGATTTCCTCCTTCGGGACGTTTTCGATCCGCGATAAAACCGCCCGTATCGGTCGCAATCCGAAAACCGGGGACGAGGTGCCAATCAGCCCGCGCCGCGTGCTGACCTTCCGCCCCTCACACCTAATGAAAGAGCGCGTGGCCTCTGGCAACAAGGCCTGAGCCGAGCGAGACTTATGGAAAAATCCCCCGACGCCTTCCGCACGATCAGTGAGGTTGCCGAGTTTCTCGACACGCCCGCGCATGTTCTGCGCTTTTGGGAGTCGCGTTTCCCGCAGGTTCGCCCGATCAAGCGCGCCGGGGGGCGGCGTTACTATCGGCCCAACGATGTGGCACTGTTGTCGGGCATCAAACGCTTGCTGCATGAAGACGGGCTGACCATTCGTGGCGTGCAGAAAATCCTGCGTGAACAAGGGGTTCGCCATGTCTCCGGTCTCATCGAGGATGAGGCAGCGGAGGAGGAAGACGATCTGACGCTTGAGGCGGACGTGATCCTTGACGGTATCGTTTCCGCCGTGCCTGAACCTGCGGCGGTCCTGCCTTTTCCAAGCGCAGCACGTGCAATCCCGACCCCTATCGATGCGGAACCGGCGCGCCATGAGGCCCCTGCCCCGCCCGAGCCCCTTGCCGAGCCGAAGGTCACCGCCGCCGCGCCGACCTTACCACAAGACCCCAAGCCTGCCGCACCCGCCAAACGTACAACAGGTCGCATCTCTCCGGATCAGGGCAAGTTGTTTGGCGATGAGGACCCGCCGCGCGATGCGGCCCCGAAGGCCGATGCGCCCCCACATGCGGAGCCTGACGCTCCGCAAGATGCGGCAGACACAAACCCTGCTGCAATGCCCCAAACGCCGGATATGACCCCAGAGGCAGCAGCCGCTGACACGGCGGATGACGCGGACCTGGGTCAACCAACCGCCGCCGAATCGGAGCCTCCTCAAGAGGCTGACGCAGCCCCTGAAGCCCCCGAACCTGTGGCCGCAAAGTCCGCACAAACCCCTGCGATCGAGGAAGAAGCTTTTTGGCTGGCCAGTGACCTGCGCGCGCTGCGTCCCAGCCGCCTGGCACAGATTAAGGCGGAAATCCTGCCTTTGGCGCAGCGCTTGCAAGCCCTGCGGGACCGTGTGGCCGAACTTGGCCGCGTGCCGCGCCGCTGAAACCCGCAGATGCGCGCGCTTTCTTGCTTGCCCCCGCCCGGAATATCAGTATGTAGGCGCAGTGTCGGGCCGTGGCGCAGCCTGGTTAGCGCGTCCGTCTGGGGGGCGGAAGGTCGCGAGTTCGAATCTCGCCGGCCCGACCATCACCGAAACCGCCCGCCCTGCATCCGCAGGAGCGGGCGGTTCCGTTTCAGGGCCCAGAATTTCCATCCCCGACCACCGGAGAGAGCGATATGACCTCAGCAGGCGTCCTTCCCGCCCAAGCCTTGCGTAAACTGGTCGAAACCGGGGCCATCACGGCGCGCCCGGCCGTCACGCCCGATCAGATCCAACCCGCCAGCCTTGATCTGCGTTTGGGAACCGTGGCTTACCGGGTGCGCGCCTCGTTTCTTGCGGGCCGCGACCGGACCGTTGCCGACCGTCTGGCAGAGTTTGAAATGCACCGGGTTGATCTTTCCGCCGGAGCGGTGCTGGAAAAAGGCTGCGTCTATGTGATCCCGCTTATGGAACGGCTGTGCCTGCCCAAAGGGCTGACGGCCGTGGCCAATGCGAAATCCTCGACGGGGCGGCTGGACCTGCTGACCCGCACGATTACCGATGGAGGGGTGGAGTTTGACCGCATCGCCCCCGGCTATGAAGGCCCGCTTTATGCCGAGGTCTGCCCGCGTAGCTTTTCGGTTCTGGTCCGTCCGGGGATGCGGCTGAACCAGATCCGCTTTCGGCAGGGTCAATCTATCCTGAGCGATGCCGACCTGCACGCCCTGCACGCCAAAGAGCCGCTTGTCTCGGGCCGCGCGGTGATTTCCGAAGGCTTGGGCTTTTCGGTGGATCTTCGGGCGCGTCACAGCGATCTGGTGGGCTTTCGGGCCAAGCCGCATACGGGCGTGATTGATCTGGACCGCTTGAACCACTACGCCCCCGCCGAATTCTGGGAGGATGTGCGCAGCACCGAAGGCCGCATCATTTTGGATCCGGGCGCGTTCTATATTCTGGTCAGTCAGGAAGCGGTCACGATCCCACCCGACTATGCCGCCGAGATGGCCCCCTATCTGGCCATGGTCGGGGAATTCCGGGTCCATTACGCGGGGTTCTTTGATCCCGGCTTCGGCTATAGCGCTGCGGGGGGTGCAGGCTCTCGGGGGGTGCTGGAGGTGCGCTGCCACGAAGCGCCTTTTGTGCTGGAGCATGGGCAGGTTGTCGGCAGGCTGGTTTATGAGCACATGTCCGAGCAGCCCGAGACCCTTTACGGCGCGGGCATCGCCTCCAACTACCAAGGGCAGGGATTGAAGCTGTCAAAGCATTTCAAAACCCCTGCATGACAGGATTTGTCGCTTGAACCAAATCACTGGATCGCGTTGAGATAGCGGCATGAAACACATCATCGCCCTTTGTCTTTTCGCGCTGACCGCCCTGCCCATATGGGCAGCCCCTGCGGAAATGAACCTGTCGCTTTCCTATTGGCCGGAGGGGGCGGAGGACGCGCAGAGCGCGCTTAATCTGGAGACGGACGAAGGCGGTGTCTGGCGTGAAACCGTTGGTCCGGACGGGGCGCAAGCCCTGGCCGAGGAGCCGCTGACCCCGGAACTGGCCGCCCTGATCGAGGCCGCCATCCGCGCCACCCTTGCCACGCTGTCCTTTGAGTATGGCGAAGATTTCACCGGCCCCGTCCTTGCCGTGGAATGGAGCGTGATGACCGCGAATGGCTTTGCGCGGGGCAATATGCTGCTGCGCTATGAGGATCAGCCAGAGGCGATCCTTGCCATTCAGGACAAGGTTTTCGGGCAAAGGCTGCTGCCCCTGCCCTAAGGGCCACAGGCCCTTGGTATCAAGAAGGCCTCAGCGGCCGATCTTGCGGGTCAGACGCGCGGCCTGACGGGCCCGTTTGGTCATGTCGCGCCCCTTGGCGGCTTGCGCTTTTTCTGCGGCTGTCATGGGAGCATCGGATTTACCCTTGCCCGCAAAATGGTTGATGCCCTTGTTGATGCCAGCGTTCACCGCGCGGCGCATCACGATATTCACAATCATATTTACGATACGTCCGAGATCCATCTACTCAATCCTCAAAAAGTTCGCTTTGGCCGGCGCTGGCCTCATCTTCTTCGTCCCCACCTGACAGACCAAGTGGCACAGGGCGGCTGTCAAGCAAGCCCGCCGCCCGCAATTCCTTCAGCCCCGGCAGATCGCGGGCGGATTCCAGCCCGAAATGGTCCAGAAATTGTTCGGTCACAACAAAAGTGACAGGCCGCCCCGGTGTCATGCGGCGGCGACCAAAGCGGATCCATTCCAGCTCGATCAGTTGATCCACCGTCCCACGAGACACCGCAACCCCGCGGATTTCCTCGATTTCAGCGCGGGTGACCGGCTGGTGATAGGCGACGATGGCCAGTGTCTCGATCGCAGCGCGGGACAGTTTGCGCGTCTCGACCGTTTCCTTGTGCATCAGATGGCCCAGATCAGGGGCGGTCCGGAAAGCATAGGCATCGCCCACTTTGACCAGATTGACCCCACGCCCTTCGTAGCGGCGGCGCAGCGTCACAAGCGCCTCGGCGGCATCACAGCCATGCGGCAGGCGCTGTTCCAACTCAGACAGCGTCACCGGATCGGCACTGGCAAAAAGCACGGCTTCAATCATGCGTTCCTGTTCGGCCTGCGGTGGGGCGGCGAACAGGCTTTGGGAGTCGCCCGAGGCGTGTTCGGTCATCGACCTCCCTCCCGCTGCCGGACCATCAGGGGCGCAAACACATCCCCCTGACGAAGCTCGACCTGCCCGGCCTTGGTCAGTTCCAGAACCGCCGCGAAATGCGCCGCTGTCGCCGAGCGCCGCCGCATCGGATTGCTCTCCCACCCCTGCGGCAACCAGCTTGTCAAATCCGTCCATTGCCCGGCATAGCCGATCAGGCCGCGCAGACGGTCCAGCGCCTGTTCCATGGTATAGACATGGTCCCGGTCCATCACGAAGGGGCGGAAATCGTCTCGGGTCCGGATCCGGGCATAGGCCTGCATCAGATCCATCAAGGTGGCCCCATAGGTGATCTTGCGCTTGCGCGTGACATCTTCGGGCAGACCGCGGGCAAAGAAGTCCCGGCCCTTCTGATCGCGCGCCATTAGGCGGGCCGCTGCCTCGCGCATGGCGGCCAGACGTTCCAACTGGAAGGCCAGATGGGCGGCGAGGTCTTCGGCGCTGGGGCCATCCTCGGTCGGATCAGGGGGCAGCAGCAAGCGCGATTTCAGATAGGCAAGCCATGCCGCCATCACCAGATAATCTGCTGCAAGTTCGATTCGCAAAGCGCTGGCTTTGTTTACAAAAATCAAATATTGCTCTGCCAGTTCGCGGACCGAGATTTTGCGAAGATCGACCTTTTGCGTGCGCGACAGGGTCAGCAACAAATCGAGCGGGCCTTCAAACCCGTCAACATCAATGATCAGCGCCTCCGCCGCGAGCCGGGCTGCAACGCTCTCCGCCTCGGTTGATTTGGCTTCTTGCCAGTCGTCAGCCATGCGCCGCCCCCCCTGTCAAAGACAAAAATTCGGCACGCAGGGCGGCAATGTCAACGGGTTCGGGCGTGTGGCGAAGGCTCAGGGCTTTTTCAGCCCTCACAGCACCCGCAGCGCTCAGGCGGCCAGCGGCGGCCATCACGGCCTCCATCTCGGGCAGTTTCCCATTGCAATGCAGCGCAAGATCGCAGCCCGCCGCCAGCGCCGCCGAAGTCCGTGCCGCCACAGTCCCACTTAGCGCATTCATGGAAAGGTCGTCGGTCATCAAAAGGCCCGCAAAACCAATGTCATCACGCATTATACGGATCATCCGTGGCGATGTTGTGGCAGGCTGGTCGGGGTCCACGCTTGTGAAAACCACATGCGCCGTCATGGCGAGCGGCAGGTCCGCCAGCGCCTGAAACGGGGCGAAATCGCTGTGACGAAGCTGCGCCAAGGGGGCTGTGACGACCGGCAAATCCTTATGGCTGTCCAGCGTCCCCCGGCCATGGCCCGGCATATGTTTAATGACCGGCAAGACACCCGCTGCCAGAAGACCTTCGGCGGCAGCGCGGCCGAGATCTGCCACCCCCTCTGGCCTGTCCGAAAAGCAGCGGTTGCGCAGGAAAGGATGCGTGTCAGGCGTCGCCAGATCAAGGCAGGGCGCGCAATTGCCATCAATCCCCACCGC
>JAQWYA010000018.1 GCA_029254215.1 Pseudorhodobacter sp.
GCGGTGGGCCTTCTGATCAACCTCGCCCTCACCCGCGCGCCGCTTGGCCGCGTCATGATCGCCATGCGCGAGAATGAAGAGCGCGCGCGGATGCTCGGCTACAACCCCTTCCGCATCAAGCTGGCAGCCCTCGTGATCTCGGGCCTTTACGCCGGGGCGGCGGGGGCGGCCTACGGGCTGCTCTTCGGCTATGTCGGTGCCAGCTTCGCTGCGATCCAATATTCGATCCTGCCCTTGCTTTATGTGCTGTTGGGCGGCGCAGGCACCGTCCTTGGCCCCCTGCTCGGAGCACTTTTGATGTTCTACCTCATCGACCTCTCCTCCAGCGTCACCACCGCGCATCTGTTCGTGGTGGGGGCAGCACTCCTGATCCTCGTGCTCTTTGCCCCCAAGGGCATCCTCGGCACCCTCCGTGACAAGGGGCTGAAATGGCTGCCATGACCCTCCTGCAAGCCCGCGCCCTCACCCGCCATTTCGGAGGCCTCAAGGCCGTCGATCAGGTCGATTTCACGCTGGAACAGGGCAGCATCCACGCCCTGATCGGCCCCAATGGCGCGGGCAAGACCACCTTCGTCAGCCTGCTCTGCGGGCGCGTCCCGGTGCAATCGGGCACAATCACCTTCGACGGGCAAGACATCACGGCCCTGCCCGCCCATGCCCGCGTCGCGCGCGGCATCGCCTATACGTTCCAGATCACCTCGATCTTCGCGAACCTGCCGGTCTATGACAACGTGGCCCTCGCGATCCAGCGCCGGGGCAGCAGCGCCCTGCGCGCCGATACCATGGCCGCCCTTGCCCGCACCGGGCTTGACGGTCGCGCCGATCAGATCGCAGGCACCCTCGCTTATGGCCACCAGCGCCTCCTCGAAATCGCCATGGGCCTCGCCCTCGACCCCAAACTCCTGATCCTGGATGAACCGACCCAAGGCCTCGCCAATAGCGAGATCGACGCCTTCAACAGCCTCGTGCGCGCCGTCACCCCCAAAACCACCGTCCTTCTGATCGAACATAACATGGATGTGGTGATGGATCTGGCCGACACAATCACCGTCCTGAACTTCGGAGAGGTGCTGGCCACCGGAACCCCCGCCGAAATCCGGGCAAACCCGGCGGTGCAAACCGCCTATCTGGGGGGCTGAACCGATATGCTGGAGATCTCTCAAATCGACGCAGGCTACGGCAAGATCGGCGTGCTGCACGGCCTCTCTCTAACGGCAGCACCGGGGCAGGTCACCTGCGTCATGGGCCGCAATGGCGCGGGCAAAACAACCATGCTGCGCGCGATCATGGGGCAGGTGAAAACCACCGCAGGCACGATCGCCCTCAACGGCACGCCCCTCAACACCCTCCCCGCGCATGAGGTGCCGCGCCATGGCATCGGCTATGTCCCTCAAGGCCGCCGCCTCTTTGCCGAACTCACCGTCGCCCAGAACATCGAGATCGGCCTGATGACCCGCCACAAAGGCCCCGAAACCCGCGACTATGTCCTCAGCCTCTTTCCCCGCCTGCGCGAACGCCTGACCCAACGCGCCAGCACCCTCTCGGGGGGCGAACAGCAAATGCTCGCCATCGCCCGCGCCCTCTGCCTCGAACCAGCGGTCCTCCTTCTGGACGAGCCGACCGAGGGGCTGCAACCCTCCATGATCGCCCTGATCCGCGATACCGTCACCACACTCAAAGCCACCGGCGTCGCCATCATCCTCGTGGAACAACGCGTCGATGCGGTCCTGTCGATGGCCGATCAGGTCGCCTTCGTCGCCCATGGCACCCTGGCCGAAACCCTGCCCGCCAAGGGCCTCACCAAATCCGCCCCACAATTCCAAGCTTACGTCGGGGTCTGAAAATGCCCCGCCCCTTTCATCTGTTTAAAAATATCCTCGGGGGGCGCAGGGGGGCAGACAGCCCCCCTGCGCCCGAAGCACAAGACCGGATTCCCATGCAAGACCCAACCCTGATCGCCGGCGCTGATGTCGGTGGAACGTTCACCGATCTCGTGATCCTCGACCCCGCCACCGGGGCCGTGCGGCTGGCAAAGGTGCCCACCACCCTGACCCTTGAAACGGGGGGGCAGGCGGGGGGCGTTCTGGCCGCTCTCGATCAGGCCGAAACCCCGCTGGATCAGATCAACCTGATCGTCCATGGCACCACCACCACCACCAACGCGGTGCTGGAACGCAAACTCGCGCGCACCGGGCTCATCACGACCCATGGTTTCCGCGACGTGTTGGAGCTTGGGCGCCGCACCCGCCCGCAACCCTATGGTATGACAGGGCAATTCACCCCCGTGATCCCCCGCAACCTGCGCCTTGAAGTGCCCGAACGCATGGATGCGCGCGGCCGCATCCTCACCCCGCTGGATGAACCCGCGCTGCGCTTGGCCCTGCAAAACCTGATCGATCAGGGCTGCGAATCGCTCGTGCTGCATTTCCTGCACAGCTACGCCAACCCCGCCCATGAACTCCGCGCCGCCGAAATCGCGGCCGAGGTTTGGCCCACCCCCTATATCACCTGCGGCCATGCCCTTCTGTCCGAAAGCCGCGAGTTTGAACGCGGAGTCACCGCCGCCGTCAATGCCTCCGTCCAGCCGCTGCTGGAACGCTATGTCCGCGCGCTGGCAGGGGCGCTGCGCGACAAGGGCTATGCGCGCGATCTTCTGGTGATGAACGGCAATGGCGGCATGGTCCCGGCCGGGTCCGTCAGCGCCGAGGCCGTCAAAACCGTGATGTCTGGCCCGGCCTCCGGCGTGATGGCCGCCATCGCAACGGGGCGGCGCGCGGGCCTGCCGAACCTCATCACCTATGACATGGGCGGCACCTCCACGGATGTGGCACTGATCAAATCCGGCCGCGCCCCCGTCTCGAACGAGATCGAGGTCGAATACGCGATGCCGATCCATGTGCCGATGGTCGATGTCCGCACGGTCGGCGCAGGCGGCGGCTCCATCGCGCGGGTGGACAGTTCGGGGATGCTGCGCGTCGGCCCCCATTCGGCAGGCTCCACCCCCGGCCCGATCTGCTACGGGCGCGGCGGCACCGAACCCACGATCTCGGATGCCAACCTCCTGCTGGGCCGCCTGCCCGCCAGCCGCTTCGGTGCCGGGCGCGACACCCTGCACGAGGCGTTCGCCACCAAGATCGGCGCGCCGCTTGGCCTCTCTGCCGAAGCCGCCGCCGAGGCGGTGATCCGCATCGCCAACACCCATATGGCGGGCGCGATTCGCATGGTCTCCCTCTCTCTGGGCGCCGACCCGCGCGATTATGCGCTCTTTGCCTTCGGCGGCGCGGGGCCGCTTCATGCCACGGCGCTGGCCGCTGAACTCGCCATCCCCCGCGTTCTGGTCCCCGCCCGCCCCGGCATGACCAATGCGCTTGGCTGCGTCGTGGCCGACCTGCGCCACGATTCCGTGCGCACCCTCAACCGCCCCCTCGACAGCGTTGACATGACCCGCGTGCATCAGGTTCTGGCCGACCAGATCGCGCAGGGGCAAGAGCGGATCACCGCCTCCAACATCGCCCTGACCCACACGCAGATCGAGCTTTCCGCCGATATGCAATTCATCGGCCAGACCCATCTTCTGCGCGTCCCCCTGCCCCATGCGACGCCCTCCCGCGAAGATCTGCAAGCCCGGTTCGAGGCCGCCTATCACGCCCGCTTCCGTGTCAACCTGCCGACGATCCGCGCCAATCTGGTGAACCTCAACACCTCGGTGATCGGCCAACGCCCCGAGATGGACCTCTCGCGCCTCGTCGATCCCTCGGGTCGCAAGACCACGCCCGAGCCGCACTCCCACCGCCCCGTCTGGTTCGGCGGCTGGGTCGATACCCCGGTCTATTGGCGTGACCACCTGCCCTTGGATCTGCACCTCCAAGGCCCTGCGATCATTGAACAAATGGACACCACAACCGTCATTCACCCCGGCTGCACCGTCACCTCCGACGCTGACGGCAACCTGCTGATAGAGGTGCCCCATGTCTGACACCCCCCTTGATCCCGTCACCCTCGCCGTCATTCAGGCGGGCCTGCAACAGGTCTGCGACGAGATGGACCTGACCTTCTCGCGCGCGGCCTTCTCGCCGGTGATCGCCGAGGCCGATGACCGTTCGGACGGCATCTATGACGCCACCGATGGCGCGCTGATCGCCCAAGGCGCGCGCGGCCTTCCGGTCTTTGTCGGCACGATGCAGTTTTCCACCCGCCATATCATCGCGCGCATCGCCAGCGGTAATACCCTGCCGCCAGAGCCGGGCGATATCTACATCGTCAACGATCCCTATCTGGGCGGCACCCATCTGATGGATGTGCGCTTCGCGATGCCCTTTTACCGCGACGGCCATATCTATTGCTGGCTGTCCAATACCGGCCATTGGCCCGATACGGGCGGCGCGGTGCCGGGCGGGTTTTCGGCCTCTGCCACGGCGGCGGAACAAGAGGGCCTGCGCCTCCCCCCCGTCAAGCTCTTCAAGAAAGGCACGCTTGATCCGGAGCTGTGGCAGGTCATCTGCTCCAACATCCGGGTGTCGGAACAGCGCATCGGTGATGTGCAGGCGCAAGCCTCGGCGCTGCTGGTGGGGGCGGATCGGCTGACCGAACTCCTCAACCGCTATTCCGATGCCACCGTCACGGCGGCCATTGCCGAAATCCGGGCGCTGGCTGCCAAGCAGATGCGCGCCAAGATCGCCCTGATCGCGCCCGGCCGCTACGAGGCAAAAGCCTTCATCGACAGTGACGGCGTGGTGAATGAACCCCTGACCATCGCCCTTGCCGTCACCCGGCAGGATACGGGGCTGACCTTCGATTTCACCGGCTCCTCCCTGCCCTGCGCAGGCCCGATGAATTCGGTCCGCGCCACGACGCTGTCCTCGGTCTATCTTGCGCTTCGCCATATCTTCCCCGATGTGCCGCTGTCAGCGGGCGCGTTTGAACCCCTCACCATCACCGGGATCGAAGGTACATTCCTTGACGCCCATTACCCCCGCCCCGTTTCGGGCTGCGCGGCAGAGGTGTCACAGCGCATCGCTGAAGCAGTGTTTGCGGCCCTCGTGCAGGCCCTGCCTGACAAGGTAACCGCCGCCCCCGCCGGCACCTCGGGCAATTTCGGTTTGGGCGGGCATGACCCCGAAAAGGGCCGCGACTTCGTGATGTACCAGATTTCCGGCGGCGGCTATGGCGGCAACGCGAGCCATGACGGGCTGTCCAACGGCTGCTCCACCATCGGCATCTCAAAGGCCCCCCCGGTGGAGATCATGGAGCAGAACTTTCCCATCCTCTACCGCCGCTACGCGCTGCACGAAGGCTCTGGCGGGGCCGGGCAGCATCGCGGCGGCTTCGGGCTGGATTATGAGATCGAGCTGTTGCGCGGCCATGCGCGGGCCAGCTTCGTGATGGATCATGGCCGCAGCGGCCCCTTGGGCGCGGCTGGCGGCCAGAACGGGGCCGTCAACCGGGTCGAGGTGACGCGCGGCGGCCAGACCATGACGCCCGAGCATCTGTCAAAGGCCCAGGACATCGCCCTCACCCCCGGAGACCGCGTGCGCGTGCGGACCCCCGGCGGCGGCGGCTATGGCGACCCTGCCTTGCGGGACCCCGCCCTGATCGCCGAGGATGTGGCCCTTGGCCGCTACACCGCCGCCGAGGCCGCCCGCCTGTTTCCTACAGGCGCAAACAAGCCCTAGGCCTCGACCCGGACCTCCCGCAGGGACGGGTCGATCTGGCGCAGCACCCGCATCAGCCGGTCAGCCAGATGCGTCTCGACATAGCTTGCATGAAACCGCGAGGGGGCGACCAGCGTCAGCACCGCGCCCTCGCGGCTGACCTCTGCCAAGCGCCCGATCCACGCGGCATAGGTGGCGCTGTCCTGCGCTTCAAAAACCGCGCAAGCCTGCCCCCAAAGCGATCCCTCCGCC
>JAQWYA010000031.1 GCA_029254215.1 Pseudorhodobacter sp.
ACAGGGCGTCTGAATATCGGCCTCATCCATCCCCGGCAGCGCCGGAATGTCATAGCCCACTTCCAGCCCGTCAAATTTCGCGTTCACATTCATGATAACCTCCTTACCCCTTGAACCAGGGGAGTGTGTCCAGATCGACATTGCCGCCCGTGATGATAACGCCGACGCGCTTTCCCTCAAAAACAGCCCGATTTTTCAGAATAACGGCCAGCGGCACGGCACAGCTTGGCTCGATCACAATCTTCATCCGCTTCCAGGTCAGCTTCATCGCCTCGATGATCTCTTCCTCCGAGGCGGTCAGAACATCGCTGACATGGGTTTTCACGAAATGCCACGTCAGATCCTTGAGCGGTACTTTCAACCCATCCGCCACCGTCACCGGCGCATCATCCGCGATGATATGCCCGGCCTTGAAAGACCGCGCCGCATCATCCGCCTGCTCCGGCTCCGCTGCATAGATCTTGACCCCCGGCGCCGTGCTCGACACCGTCAGGCAGGTCCCCGAGATCATGCCGCCCCCGCCGATCGGCGCCACCAAAGCCTCCAACCCTTCAACCTGCTCCATGAACTCGCGGCTGCAGGTCGCCTGCCCCGCGATCACGCGCGGATCATTATAGGGATGCACGAATTCTGCGCCGGTCTCGGCCACCACGTCGGCAAAAACCGCCTCCCGGCTTGTGGTCGAGGGCTCGCATTCCACGATCCGCCCGCCATAGCCCCGGACAGCATCCTTCTTGGCTTGCGGCGCGGTGCGCGGCATCACGACCGTACAAGGGATCCCCCGCCGCCCCGCCGCATAAGACAGGCTCAGCGCGTGGTTGCCACTGGAATGGGTCGCGACCCCCTTCTCCAGCATATCCTCCGACAGTCCGAACACAGCATTCGACGCGCCCCGCACCTTGAACGCCCCGGCCTTCTGGAAGTTCTCGCATTTGAAGAACAACTCCGCCCCGGTCAGCTCATTCAAGAACGAAGAGGTCAAAACCGGCGTGCGGTGAATATAGGGCCTGATCCGGTCATGCGCCGCGATCACATCGTCAAAAACGGGAATATACATCTCTCACATCCTTCATGGCGCAGCGCCTCTGATCGTCTCAATCCGAAAGCCATTTCTTCTTGGCCCAAATACCTGCCCGCTTCCGGGTGGGGAGACCCCGGTCAGGCAGCCGCCTTGACCGATTGCGCAGCACTGGTCCGGTAATACTCCTGGGCTGCGGCAACGCCCGACCCAAGCGTCACGGGCCAGCCCAAGTCGGCCATGCACATCTCGGCCGTGGCAAGGCCCGACAAGACCATGACATCGGTCAGCATCCCCAAATGCCCGATGCGGAAGACTTTGCCCGCCACTTCGCCAAGGCCGACCCCAAAGGCCACGCCGTATTTCTCTGCGGCCAATTGCACCAGCGCGGTCCCGTTGCAGCCCTGCGGCACAACAACCGCCGTCACCGTGTCGGAATAGAGATCCGGGCTCGCCGCGCAAGGCTTCATCCCCCAGGCAGCAACCGCGCGACGCACGCCTTCGGCCAGACGATGATGGCGCGCATAGACCTGCTCCAGCCCCTCGTCTTCCAGCATCTCGATCGAGGCCGCGAGCCCGGCAATCAGACCCACTGACGGCGTGTAGGGGTAGCCCCCCGCGGCATAGGACTTCACCATATCGCGGAAGTCGAAGAAACAGCGCGGCAGTTGCGCCGTCTCCATCGCCGCCAAAGCCTTGGGGCTCGCCCCCAGAATGGCCAGACCGGCGGGCAGCATAAAGCCCTTCTGGCTGCCGGCAATCGCCAGATCCACGCCCCAGCCGTCCATCTCGAAGGGCATCGACCCGATCGAGGACACCCCATCCACATACAAAAGCGCCGGGTGACCGGTCTTGTCCAAAGCCCCGCGCAGCGCTGCAATATCGGACCGAACGCCCGTCGCGGTTTCATTATGCGTTGCCAGAACGGCCTTGATCCGATGCGAAGCATCCGCGGCCAGAGCGGCCTCGATGGCCGCGATGGGCGCTCCCTGCCCCCAGGGCGTCTCGATCACCTGCACGTTCAGCCCGTGGCGCTGGCACATGTCGATCCAACGGTGCGAGAACATCCCGAACCGCGCCGCCAGAACCGTATCCCCCGGCGACAGCGTGTTGGTGATGGCGGCCTCCCACCCCCCCGTTCCGGTCGAGGGAAATATGAAAACCTGCCCCGCCTCGGTGCCCAGCACCCGCTTCACCCCGGCAATCGCCGGCTTGAACATTCGCGCAAACGCCGGAGAGCGGTGATCCATCGTCGGCACATCGCAGGCCTTGCGGATCGCCTCGGGAATATTAGTCGGGCCAGGAATGAAAACCGGGTTCTGCGAAGACATGGCGCTGGTCCTTTCGGGAGTGGCGGTTCAATGCCCCATGTCTACCCCCTGTTGCCCCCCGGCACAATTTTTTCGAAATTATTTTTCGTACATTGAAAAAATGTATTTTTCCCTTGAAAAAAAGGCGTGATCCGCTTTTTCATTCCACGATACTCCCCGAATTCCTGCAGATTAATCTGGAAGGACCACTGCGATGACAGCCGATCCCGCCGCCCCGAAACCCGGTCGCCCGCGTGGGCGGCCCAAGGCGTTCAACGACAAGACCGACCAGAATACCGTTCAGGCGCTGGACCGTGCTTTGGGGTTACTGACCCATCTGTCCAGCACCCCCGGAATGACCCTGTCGGAACTCGCCTCAGCCTCCGGTCAGGCGGTCGCCACGGTCTACCGCGCGCTTGTGACCCTGCAAGCCCATGGCATGGTCGAGATCGAGGACCCCGGCCAGATCTGGCACATCGGCAGCGGCGCGTTTCGGGTCGGCTCTGCCTTTTTGCGCCGCACCAAGGTCGTGGAACGTGCCCGCCAGCCGATGGATGCGTTGATGCGGGCCACCGGCGAGACCGCAAATCTGGGCGTCGAAAGCGATGATGAGGTGCTGTTCCTCAGTCAGGTCGAAACGCATGAGGCGATCCGCGCCTTCTTTCCCCCCGGAACCAAGGGGCCGATGCATGTCTCGGGCATCGGCAAGGCGCTTTTGGCGTGGTATCCACCGGACCGTGTTGCCGGGATCGTGGCCCGCAAGGGGTTGCAGAAATTCACCAGCCTCTCGATCACGCAGGATTTCTCGTTGGAACGTGACCTCGCCCGAACGCGGGAACGCGGCTATTCCATAGACGATCAGGAACGCGCCGAAGGGATGCGCTGCATCGCCGCCCCTGTGTTCAACGCCTATGGAGAGGCGGTTGCGGGGCTGTCCGTCTCGGGCCCCGCCTTCCGGGTCAGCCTGTCGGAGGCCGCCCGGATCGGCGCTTTGGTGCGCCGCGCCGCCGATCAGGTGACCGAAGCCACCGGCGGCGTGCCTCCAAAAAGCTAAGGGCGGCACTGGTCCATCCGATGCCGCCCCAAAAATGAAAAGTTTTTTCAGACGAGGCTCGCGGCCCGCGCGTGAAGATGCTCCACCAGACCCGGAGGAAGCTGCAAACGCGCCGCCAGCATCGCCAGATAGCCCTTTTCGGCAGGCGCATCCGGGTCCACGACCAGCAGGGACGCGGCATAAATCTCGGCGGCTTCCTCCTCGCTTTTGGCGAGCCCGGCAATCGCGCCAACGTCCAAGGGCGCATCCAGTTCCGCCTCGATCAGGCTTTGCGCCTCCGGCCCCAGCCCCAATGCGCCAAGCTGGCCACCGATGCGGCGACGCTCTGTCGGCGTGACATGGCCATCGGCCTTTGCCGCGGCGACCATGGCCCGCAAGAGCCGCGCCGAAAGGTCATCCGCCGCAATCGGGTCAGCGGGCAGGAAAGCCGTGCCTTCGGGGGCAGGCAAGGCGGCGGGGTCTGTGGCTTGCGGTGTTGCGGCTTTGCCAGCCTGCCAATCCTCATAGGCCTTGTAGGCCAGCCCGCCGATCAGCGCGGCCCCGCCCACTTTCAACGCCGATTTCGCCATTTTCCGCGTACCGCTTCCGCCCAGAAGGATGCCCAGAAGCCCCCCGGCCATGGCACCCTTGGCAAGGCCGGATTGCCCATCCCAAGCGCCTTTGGCCCCGGAGGCAAGCCCCCCCAATCCGCCGCCGCCCAGCAACCCATCCAGCAGTGATTTCGCGTCTTTCATCTTGCACCCTTTCCACAGAACCAAACCATCTTCTGGGGCAGTAGATGGGTCTTGTGAGGGGCGTGTTCAATCCACCGGGGCGAAATGCCGCCCGGAAAAACCGGGGCTAGCGGGCCAATCCCATCGCGGCCAACAGCTCTGCCCCGCGCGGCACATGGCGTTGGTCGCTGACCTCCAGAATGAGGCGGGGCATGACGGGCAGCTTGTGCAGGGCGGCAAAGATCGCACGCCAGTTCAACGGGCCGTCGCCCGGATGCCAATGGCGGTCGGCGAACCCGTCGCTGTCTTGCAGATGCACATGCTGCAGACGTTTTCCGGCGGCCTGCACATAAAGATCGACCGGAGGCGCGCCATTCGCCACATGCGCATATTGCGCGTGGCCTGTGTCCAGCGACACGGCCAGCTTGGGCGATTTCAGCGCATCGACAATCCGGCAGCGGGCCGCCGGGTCGATGTCTTCGATATTCTCCATCACCAGCGTCACGCCGCAATCAGCGGCCCGTTTCAGCACCGGGTCCAGCACGAAGCGGGTCTTTTCGATCTGCAAAAGCGCCTCCAGAGGATCGGCAAGGTGATTGCCATGATCCCAGCTAGTGACCGGGGAATGGATGACCATCTGATCCGCGCCCAGCGCCTCGCAAACCTCAAGGCAGCGCAGAAAGCGGTTCTGGACGATGACCGCGATGTCAGGATCGCCCGTATCAATCGCAAAGCCGACATAGGGTCCATGCAGCCCGATCCGGCCTTCAAGCCCGTCCAGCAGGCTGCGGGCGCGGGCCAAGGGGGCCTCCAGATCGCCATTCAGCACATGCTGCAGCAGGAAGCTTTGCAATTCCAGATCGCGCGGGGCCGCGCGCATCCAATCGCGATGAAGGGCCAGCATATCCAGCGTCAGGGCCGCGCCCAGAAGGGGAAGGTCAGTCGTGGTCATGATGCGTCCTGCCTCTGTTCGGCCTGCATTCGGGCATGATGCACGGCAGCCACCGCGCAAGAGGCCAGCCGGGCCATGGAACTGTCAGAGCGGGAGTTCAGGATGACCGGCACTTTCGCCCCCATCACCAGACCCGCAGCCTCGGCGTGGCTGATATAGGCCAGTTGCTTGGCCAGCATATTGCCCGCATCGATCCCCGGCACGACCAGAACCTCTGCCCGCCCCGCCACTTCCGAGGTGATGCCCTTGGTGCGCGCCGCCGCCATAGACACGGCATTATCCATCGCCAGAGGGCCATCGACAAAGCCCCCGGTGATCTGCCCACGCTCTGCCATTTTGGACAACAGGGCGGCATCCATCGAACTCGGGATCGCCGGGTTCACGGTTTCCACCGCCGAAAGCACCCCCACGCGCGGATGCGCAATACCGATAGAGCGCGCCAGATCAATGCCATTCTGCACGATATCCATCTTGGTCGCGAGGTCAGGGGCAATGTTGATCGCGGCATCTGTGACCAGCAAAGGATGATCCAGCCCCGGCACATCCATCACGAAAATATGCGTGAGCCTGCGCCCAACCCGCAGCCCGGTCTGGCTGTTGACCATCGGGCGCAGCATGTCATCGGTGTGAAGATGCCCCTTCATCAGCGCATCCACCCGGCCCTCATGGACCAGCGCCACCGCACGGGAGGCAGCCTCTTGCGGGGTGGCGGCGGCGATGATCTCGATCCCGTCCAGATCAGCGTGCAGCGCCTTGGCTACAGCGGCGATCCGGCCCGGATTGCCCACAAAAACCGGCGTGATGATCGTATGCTTCAGGGCGAGCAGCGCGCCGCTCATCGCTTCGGCGCTTTCGGCGCAGATCACCGCCGTGCGCAGGCTGGGAAGCGGTTCAGCGCGAGCCAGAAGCGCCTCGAAATGGCGGTGCCGCCGCACCACAAGGCCGGGCAATTGCGCTCCGTCAACGCTGTAGCTGGTCTTTGGGGCCTGCACCCGCACCTGCCCGCCAAGGATCGGCGCACCGTCGCTTCTGCGGGTGACCGAGGCATCAAGCGTCACCACGCCTGCGCCGTCCCCCTTTTCCAACCCGGTCACCGTGACCGAGGCCACCAGTTCCTCCCCCGCATGGGCGCGGCCATGAAAGACGTAATCCTGCGCAAGGGTCACGATCCCCGGCCCCGGAAGGCGCGTCCCGAGCAGGGCCGAAATCAGCGAGGCGGCAAAGGCCGAAGGCACCAGCGCCTCGGCCTGCCCGTCGCCATCGCCATCCTGCCCCGGCAGATGCAGCGGGTTGTGGTTGCCCGTGGCCGCGGCGAAAATGTAAAGATCATCGGCGGTGCAAAGCCGGATCGCCTCGGCGGTATCCCCGATGGAGAGGCTCTCAAACAGCCGGTTTTCCAAAAGCATTCTGCTGCTCCAAATTCCTTGGGGCCACCCCAAGTCCTGCAAAAATGGCAGGACTGGCCCGGTCATCAAACCGCTTCAGGCCACCGTTGCGGGAAACCCCACCTTGCGCAGCGCCTCGATCAGGGCTTCTGCCGGTTCGGCGCTGGTCACGCGCGCTGTGCGCCCGGCCAGATCCACCACAACCGAGGCTTCGGGGTCGATCTTGACGATCGCCGCCTCGACCGAGGCCTTGCAATGGCCGCAACTCATATCCGGGATGGTCAGGGTAAACATCGGCTCATCTCCTGTTCATTGGGGCCGCCCCGGCATGGGGCTGGCCGTTGCCTGTCAGGCCATCCGGGGGGCCAGCGCCACCGCAATCGGATCGGCCACGGGAAGGAAAGCATAGGCATTCGGGCCAAGCGACAGCCTGCCTTCGGCAAGATGCGCATGGCGCGACAGATCCAGCGGCGCGCCTGCCCCGGTCAGGGTCAGCTCTGCCACCCCCGGCGACAGGTTGTAGACGCAGAGAAGGCTCTCGCCCTCCACCACCCGCAGAAAGGCCAAAATAGGCTCCGGCATGTCGATAAACCGGGTCTTGCCATGGCGGAGAGCCGCCGTCTTGCGCCGCAACCCCAGAAGATCGCGATAGCTCTCCAGAACCGACCCCGCCCCCTGATCCGCCACATTGCGCGCCAGCTGCGGCGGCTTGACAGGCAGCCACGGCGTCCCGCTGGTAAATCCGCCATGGGCAGAGCCATCCCAGACCATGGGCGTCCGGCAGCCGTCGCGCCCCTTGTAATCGGGCCAGAACTTGAACCCCGGCGGGTCGGTCAATTCGTGATATTCGATGTCGGTCTCGGTCTGGCCCAGTTCTTCGCCCTGATACAGACACAGCGAGCCTTCAAACCCCACCAGCAATGCCGCCGCCTGACGGCACAGATCCTCTTGGGCGCCATGCTCGGCCCAGCGGGTCGCGTGGCGGATCACATCATGGTTGGAAAAGCTCCAGCAGGGGCAGCCATCCGGGGCCTGCGCATAAAAGCCCTCGATCTTGTCGCGAAAATGCGCGGCGGTGTATTCCGGCCCGAGCATGTCAAAGGAATAGGCCATATGTAGCCGTGTCGTGCCCGCCGTATAGGCCGCCATGATTTCGCCCGCGCGGCGCGATTCGCCCACTTCGCCCACCATCGTACGCCCCTCATAGCTGTCCAGCAGGGCGCGCAGCCGCTCCAGAAAGGCAAGGTTTTCGGGCCGGTTCTTGGAGTAAAGATGGTCCTGCATGTCGTAGGGGTTGACCGCAGGCTTGCCCGCCTTGTTTCGCGGATCGGGCGGGTTGGACCGCAGCTTGTCGTCGTGGAAGTAAAAGTTGACGGTATCCAGACGAAACCCGTCCACGCACCGGTCAAGCCAGAACCGCAGAACCGACAGCAACCAGTCCTGAACCGCCGGATTGTGAAAATTGAAATCCGGCTGGCTTGTCAGGAAGTTGTGCAGGTAATACTGCCGCCGCCGCGCATCCCATTCCCAGGCCGATCCGCCAAAGACCGAGACCCAATTGTTGGGCGGGCTGCCATCGGGCTGCGGGTCCACCCAGACATACCAATCCGCATAGGGGTTGCTGCGGTCCTGACGGCTTTGTTCAAAGAACGGATGCTTGTCCGAGGAATGGCTCAAGACCTGATCGATGATGACTTTCAGCCCAAGATCATGCGCCTGCGCCACCAGCGCATCGAAATCCGCCATATCGCCGAACAAAGGGTCGATATCGGTGTAATCTGAAACATCATACCCCATATCCGCCATCGGAGAGCGGAAGAACGGCGACAGCCAGATCGCAGCCACCCCCAGCGAGGCCACATGCCCCAGCCGCGCCCGGATCCCCGCAAGGTCTCCAATCCCGTTGCCGGTGCTATCCTGATAGGATCGCGGATAGATCTGATAGGTTACCGACCCTTGCCACCACTGCTGCATCCCGACCTCCGCAAAACCAAGCGCAGCATAAGCGACAGGGCCACCAAAGGGAAAGGCCCCAAACAGGGCAGTTTGGCCGCCCCTCCGGCCTCACCCCGCGCCTAACCCCTGATTTCTTCTTGGCAAAAATACCTGAAAAACCGCCTTCCCCCAACCAAAACCGCCGGGCCGACGCCTTGCTGCGCAAAAAGCCCTCAGCCCCCGCGCACCGCCTCGATCATCCGCAGCACATTGTCGGGGTCGGCATCCGGCGTGATCCCATGGCCAAGGTTAAAGATATGCGGCCCCTTGGAGAAGGCCTTCACAACCCGCCGCGTCTCGTCGATCAGGGCCTGCCCACCGCTGACCATATGGCTGGAGGCCAGATTGCCCTGCACGCAGCCATCGACCTGCACATGCTCGGCCGCCCATTCCGGCGTGACCGAATTGTCCAGCGCAACGCAATCGGCCCCGGTCGCCTTGGCAAAACCGATATAGCCCTGCCCCGCCTCGCGCGGAAAGGCGATGACCGGCAGATCCGGGTAACGGGCTTTCAGGGCCTCGGTGATGCGCTTGGCGGGTGCCAACGCGAAATCGGTGAAATCCGCGCCTTTCAGGCTGCCTGCCCAACTATCGAAGATCTTGACCACCTCGGCCCCGGCCTCAACCTGGGCTGCCAGATAATCGATCGTGGCCTCGGTCAGAACATCGATCAGGGCGACAAAGGCCGCGCGATCCGTGTCTTTCAGCTTATGCGCCGGGGCCTGATCGGGCGTGCCACGCCCGGCCACCATATAGGTCGCCACGGTCCAGGGCGCACCGGCAAAGCCGATCAGCGTCGTCTCGGCGGGCAATTCGCGGCGCAGGATGCGCACCGTCTCATAGATCGGGTTCAGCGTCTCATGGATCTCGGCCCGCGGGCGCAGCGCCTTCACGCCCGCCATATCCGTGATCGTCGAAAGCCGCGGCCCCTCGCCGGTTTCAAACCACAGATCCGCGCCCAGCGCCTGCGGCAAGAGCAAGATATCGGCAAACAGGATCGCCGCATCAAACCCATAGCGGCGGATCGGCTGGAGCGTCACCTCGGCAGCAAGTTCCGGGTTGTAGCAGAGCTTCAGAAAATCCCCGGCCTGCGCCCGCGTCGCCCGGTATTCGGGCAGATAGCGCCCCGCTTGCCGCATCATCCAGATCGGCGGTGTCGGCAGCACTTCCCCGGCAAGGGCGCGCAGGATCGTTTTCTTGGCCATTTTTCTCTCCCGTTTCCGGCTCCCTGACTTCCAAGCCAGCCTCGCTTTGTCAATAGAAGTTGTCAGGCCAGTTAGACAGCGCTACTCCTTGGCGCCATGAATCACTCGCTTCCCTCCCCCGCTCAACCGCTTCGCATTGGCACGCGCGGATCTCCGCTTGCGCTTTGGCAGGCCCATGAAACCCGTCGCTGCCTGATGGCGGCCTTCGATCTGCCCGAAGCCGCGTTTGAAATCGTCGTGATCAAGGTCACCGGCGATCAAATTCAGGACCGCGCGCTGAAGGACATCGGCGGCAAAGGCCTGTTCACCCGCGAGATCGAGGAAGCGCTGCTGGACGGCGGGATCGACATCGCGGTCCATTCGATGAAAGACATGCCGACGCGCCAGCCCGAGGGCCTGCTGCTCGATTGCTATCTGGAACGCGAAGATGTCCGCGACGCCTTCGTGTCGCCCGATGTGAAATCCTTGGGCGATTTGCCGCAGGGGGCTACCGTCGGATCGTCCAGCCTGCGCAGGCGCGCGCAACTGGCGCTGCGCCGCCCCGATCTGAAACTGGTGGAGTTTCGCGGCAATGTGCAGACCCGGATGCGCAAACTGGCCGATGGCGTGGCCAGCGCCACCTTCCTTGCGATGGCCGGGCTGAACCGGCTTGGCATGGCCTCGGTCGCAAAATCTGCGATTGACCCCACCGAAATGCTGCCCGCCGTGGCGCAAGGGGCTATCGGGGTCGAACGCCGCGCCGATGACAGCCGCACAGCGCGCCTGCTGGACGCCATTCACCACGGCCCCACGGGGCAGCAACTGGCAGCCGAACGCGCTTTTCTGGCCCGGCTCGATGGGTCTTGTGAAACGCCGATTGCCGGGCTTGCGGTGCTGCAAGGCCCGGACCTCTGGCTGCGCGGAGAAATCCTGCGCCCCGATGGATCCGAGGCGATCAGCGACGCGATCACCGGCCCGATCGCGGATGGCCCGGCACTGGGCGAGGCCTTGGCCGACCGGCTGAAAAGCCGCGCAGGTGCCGGGTTTTTCGACTGGTAGGGCATGCCTGCACCGTCGCAATCGCGGCGGCGGGTGGCAATTGTGACAAATGCGCGCAAAACCGCCGGATTGGCGGCGGGATTGCGGGCATCCCGTTACATTCCTACTGAGAATGCGTTACATTTCACCCTCACCGGGTGCTATGCCCGCATTTCTTCTCAGGGCAAGACATGGCGACCAGCCTGACGCAAGACGACCAGACCCTTTTGTTTCAGGCGCTTTCCGACAAGGCGCAACGGGTGCGACCGCTGATCCTGTCAGCGGGGCAGAAGGTTTGGCTCAAGCAGGTGGAAAACCTGTCGCTCCGGCTCAAGCTGCAAAAAGGCTCGGCTGCGGCGGCTTTCCTGCGTGAACGCAACGGGCTGCACATCATGGGGCGGCTGGGCCTTCCCGTGGCCCCGATTCTGGCCGAGGGCGAGGATTGGTTCATGACCCCCGATCTTGGCCTGACGCTGCGCCGCCTGATGTGGCACCCGACCGCTGACAACACGGCGGCCTTCAAGGCAGGCGCGCTCGCGCTGGCCAAGCTGCATCTGGCGGGCCACCGCCACGGTCGCCCCGCGATCCGCGATATCTGCTGGGACGGAAACGCCGCCCGCTTCATCGATCTGGAGCGGTTCAAGCCCGGCAAGGCCAGCCTGAATGCCCGCGCTGTCGATCTGATCATCTTTGTGCACAGCCTTTATGCCGATGCGCTGAAACCGGGCTGCGCCTCGGCCAGTGCCAATCGCGATACCGCCCTTGCCACCTATCGCCGGGCCGCCCCCGAAATCTGGGCGCGCGCGGCACAGATCGCAAGCTGGCTGCGCTGGCTGGCGCCATTGGCCCGACTTGCCGGGTCCGGGCGCGAGATGCGGGCCATTGCCCCGACGCTTGCGGTGCTCAGGGCGCGTCAGGGATAATTTTGCCGGGGTTCATCCGGTTTTCCGGGTCAAGCGCTGCCTTGAGGCTGCGCATCACCGAAAGCGCCACCGGATCCTTGCGCCGCGCCATCGACGCCCGCTTTGACAGCCCCACGCCATGCTCTGCCGAGAAGCTGCCCCGCAGATCTTGCACCACATCTTCAACCGCTGCGATCACCGCATCCTGAAGCGCTGCGTCCTGCCGCGTCGGAAAGGCGGTGTAATGCACATTGCCATCGCCCAGATGCGCCACCCAAAGCGCCTCTGCCCCCGGATCCAGCGCGGGCAGGCGCTGCGCCATGTGGGCGAGGAACAGCTCCACCTGATCCAGCGGCAGCGACACGTCGGTATCAATCGCGGGCTTGCGGGCAAAGGTGATCTCGGCGGCGAGTTCGCGGCGCTGCCACATCGCGGCGCGCTGCTGGCCGGTTTGCGCGATTTCCGCCTCCAGCACCGTGCCTTCCGCCATCATCTGCGCCAGAACATCCTCCAAGAGGGCTGCAATCGGCACCGTGCCATCCGGGCCGGGGTCCGCATCGCGCGGCGCGGTCGCGGCAAGTTCCACAAGGATATTCACGGCTTGGCGCGGGGCAAAGGGCTGACGGATATCGGGGCGCACCTCGGCCAGCCGCTGCATGTAGCTGTCGGGCATATATTCAAACGCTTCAACCGCGCCGCCGGTTTCCTGTTGCAGCCGGTTCAACAGCGCCAGCGCGTCCGGCACCGAGCGCAAGGCCAGCGTCGCCGTGGCATAGGCGCGGGGCTGCGGCACCAGTTTCATCACCGCCGCCGTGATGATCCCCAGCGTCCCCTCTGCCCCGATGAACAGATCGCGCAGGTCATAGCCCGAATTGTCCTTGTGCAGCTCGGTCATCAGGTCAAGCACGCGGCCATCCGCCAGCACCACCTCCAGCCCCAGACAGAGTGCGCGGGTGGAGCCATAGCGGACCACGTTCGACCCGCCCGCATTGGTCGACAAGACGCCGCCGATCATCGCGGATCCGCGCGCGCCGAACCAAAGCGGAAAGAACAAGCCCTCGGCCTCAGCGGCCTCATGCAGCCGCGACAGAATCACCCCGGCCTCCACCACGGCGACCCGCGCCTCGGAGCGCAGGGCGCGGATGCGGTTCATCCTCTCAAGGCTGATCATCAGCCCGCCCGTGGTCATCGCCCCGCCAACAAGCCCCGTCCGGCCCGAGATCGGCACCACAGCCACGCCATGCCGGGCCGCGATTCGCAGGGCCGCCGCAACCTCATCCGTGGATCCGGGGCGGATCACGGCCACCGGGGCGGCAGTGTAACTGCCCGTCCAATCCGTCACATGCCCGGCCATATCAGCGCCCGTCAGCACATGAGAGCCACCAAGCAGGTCGATCAGATCATTAATCAGGGTCATCGGAGGGCCTTTCTCAGGAGGCCTCATTTGCGCCGGAACGCGCTGCACGGGCAAGCCCACAGCCGCGTCAGGGGGCGATTTTTTGCAACAGCTCCAGCACCTTTGGCCCCATATCGGCCACGATCCGCGCCACCCCATCGCCATTGGGATGAATACCATCGCCCTGCATGAAGGCGGCAAGCTGCCCGCTTTGGGTGCCTTCGGGGGCGATCGCGGCAAAGTAATTCGGCATCAAGACAGCGCCATATTGCGCGGCAAGCTCGGGGTAGATCGCGTCAAAGGCGGCCTTGTAATCGGGCCCGAAATTTGTGGGCCCCTGCAGACCGACCAGCAAAACCGGCAGGTTTTTTGCCGCCGCCATCTGCAGGATCTTTTCAAGGTTGGCGCG
>JAQWYA010000087.1 GCA_029254215.1 Pseudorhodobacter sp.
GGCAACCGCTTCAAAGCCAAGGTCCGGGCCGATGGCACCTTGATTGGCAAGGATGTCAAAGGGTCGATCCATCAGGTCGGGGCCGCCTATGAGGGCGCGCCAAGCTGCAATGGCTGGACTTATTGGCACTTCAAGCGCGAGGGCAAGTTTGTCTCTATCGACATTCTGCGCCAGCAGATCCGGGCTGAAATGGCAGAAACCACACGACCCAACTGATCCGGGCCCAGACCGTCTTGGCCCAGATACATCTCGCTTCAACAACCTCGTTGTAAAGGTGTTGCCGCACGCGCCGGGCCCTGCCCATGGCGCGACCTCCCCGTCATGCTTGCATGACGGGGTTTTTTCATGGCCCCGCTTTACCGGGGAAGCGGGTTGAGCGCCTTGTTGTAAGGCTTCCAGTCCTGAATATCGGGATAGTGGCGCTTGCGCCAAGCGCGCACCCGGCGGTTCATAATGCGCTTCCATAGCGGCGGGATCATCGCAATCGCTGTCATTCCGGCATAACCATAGGGCAGTTGCGGGGCATCCGCCTCTCCGTAGGTTTGCAGCAAAGGATAGCGGCGGTCGGGCTTGTAGTGATGGTCGGAATGGCGCTGCAAATTGATCAACAGCCAGTTTGACGCCTTATGCGCCGCGTTCCACGAGTGGCGCGGCAGCACATGCTCATACTTGCCATTGCCCAGATGCCGCCGTGTCAGGCCATAATGTTCGACGTAATTCACAAGCTCCAACTGCCAGATCGCAACGCCTGCCTGCACCAGAAACAACCCAAGCCCCGCCCAGCCGCTGATCGCCATGGCAAGCGCTACAAACCCGGCCTCGGCGACCAGATAGCGCCAGAACGGGTTGGTCCGATGCCAGACGGGCAGGCCCCGCCGCGCCAGCATCGCGCGCTCTGCCTGAAACGACGACACAAGGCATTGCCACAGCACGCGTGGATAAAACCGGTGGAAACCCTCGTTATAGCGGGCGGTCACCGGGTCGCGCGGCGTGCAGACATAAAGGTGATGCACCCGCAGATGCTCTGACCGGAAATGCCCATAGAGAACCGAGGCCAGCAACAATTCCGACATCGCGCGTTCAAGCCGGGATTTCTGATGCATCAGCTCATGGCTGAAATTGATCCCCACTGTGCCCGAGGCAACGCCCATCCCGAAAAAGACGGCGATTGCCTCCCATGTCGACAGGTGATCGGCGCGCGGCACATACCACAGCAGCCAGATCAGCAGGCAGACCTGGATCGGCAACCAGACAATCGTCACCAGCTTGTACCAAAAAAGCGCAGGTTCCGGTGTTTCTGGGTCCTCGTTCGCGGTGTTCAGCCCGGCCAAGGCATCCAGCAACGAAAACAATCCCCAGCTTGCCAGCGGGATCAAGGCAATCGCCCAGCCCCCATAGAGTGCCGCCGTAACGGTCACGGGGACCACGATCAGCGAAATCCAATAGGGCAGCGCAGAGGAAAATCGCATGACCTGCGGGGTTGGAAGGGATGTCATCGCAACAGGCTCACATACTGGGAACAGGCATCTGCACCCTAGGCCCACACTCTACCGCGATCAACGCGGCATAAGCGCGGATGACGCAAGATCATAAGCCTTGCGCATGAGGGTCGGCAGATCCTCGGGCGTAAACTCCCCTGCAGAAAGGAAGGCCCCGCGTTGCGGGTTGGCTTCGGTCACCGCGACGTAAACCTGCAAGCGCAGGTGGAAATGCGTGAAGGTATGGCGAACCTCGCCCTCCGCCTCTTGCCAATCGGCGGCAAGGGGGGGGCTGCCGGTGACCGCACCGCCCTTGGCATCCCAATCCGTCCCGGGAAAACCAAGCATACCGCCCAAAAGCCCTTTGTCTGGACGTCTTTCCAGCAAAAGCGCTCCATCGGGACGCTGCGCCACCCAAAGCCTGCCGATGCGCACCGGCTTTTCAGGCTTTGGCGTCTTGCGGGGCAGGCTGGCCGGGTCGCCCAGCGCCACGGCCTGACACTGCGCCCGAAGGGGGCATATCCCGCAGGCCGGATTGCGTGGGGTGCAGATCGTGGCCCCAAGGTCCATCATCGCCTGCGCGTAGTCACCGGGGCGCTGTACAGGCGTCAGCCTTTCGGCAAGGGCCGTCAGTTCCGGCTTGGCGGCAGGGAGCGGCGTCTGGATGTGAAACAGACGCGCGATCACCCTTTCGACGTTACCATCCACCACGGCAGCCGCTTCGTCATAGGCGATCGAGGCAATAGCCGCCGCCGTATAGGGGCCTATGCCCGGCAATTCGCGCAATCCGGCACAAGTTGCGGGAAAGACCCCGCCATGATCCGCCACCACGACCCGCGCGCATTTCAACAAGTTGCGGGCCCGTGCGTAATAGCCAAGCCCGGCCCATTCGGCCATCACGGCCGCATCCTCGGCACCAGCCAGATCGGCCACCGTTGGCCAGCGTTCGGTAAAGCGGCGGAAGTAAGCGCGGACAGCGGCAACGGTGGTTTGTTGCAGCATCACCTCGGACAGCCAGATACGATAGGGATCAGGCCGCACGCCCGCCCGGCGATCCTGCGGCGAGACGCGCCAAGGCATCACGCGGGCATTGGCGTCGTACCACTCCAACAGCGGCGTCGAATGGGTCACGCCCGCGTCACGCAATCTTTATGCCCTTTCTTGGCCATTGTGCTGGAACCTTGCCTCAGTCAGGGTAAAATAGAGGCAACACAGGAAATGACCAGATGAAGCCCAACGCCAGCCCCTCTTTCAGCCAATCCCGCCGGATGCGCGGGTTCGAGCCTGCTTCGGGCTTGTTGAAAGAGCGTATCCGCACCGTGGGCGAAAAGCGCGGCTTCGCGGTGACACGGCTGTTGACGGCTTGGGCTGAAATCGTGGGCGAGGATCTGGCCCGCATCACCCGCCCCGTCAAGATCGGCTATGCCAAGGGCGGGATGGGGGCCACGCTGACGCTGCTGACCGCCTCGGCCCAAGCGCCGATGGTCCAGATGCAACTGCCCGCCATTCAGGAAAAGGTGAATGCCTGCTACGGCTATGCCGCGATTTCCCGCATCAGCCTGACCCAGACGGCCCCAACCGGTTTTGCCGAAGGGCAGGCCGAATTTACCCCCGCCCCCAAGGCAAAACCCGCGCCCGACCCGGCGCTCAAGGCCCGTGCGACCGAAGTTGCCGCAGGGGTTACCGATGACAGTTTGCGCAATGCGCTTGAAACTTTGGCGCAAAACTTCTTATCTCGCGCCAAATCAGAAAGAGGCCCGACATGAACAGACGTGAATTCACTGCCGTTATGGCTGCCGCCGCCGGGTTTGGCATGGCCCCCGCCATGCCGCTGCTGGCCCAAACCGCCGAGCCGGAAGCTTTGGTGATCCCGGACATGATTCTGGGCAACCCAGACAGCAAGGTGGTCTTGACGGAATACGCCTCGTTCACCTGTCCGCATTGCGCCAATTTCCACAGCGCCGTGTTCAAGGACCTCAAGCGCGATTACATCGACAACGGCAAGATCAAGTTCGTCTATCGCGAAGTCTATTTTGACCGCTACGGTCTTTGGGCCGCCATGGTCGCCCGCTGCGGTGGCGAGATGCGCTATTTCGGGATCGCGGATATCCTGTACTCCACGCAAAAAGAGTGGGCCGGGTCGGATGATCCAGCAACGGTCGTGGGCAACCTCAAGAAGATCGGGCTGACCGCCGGGATGGATGAGGCCACGCTGAATGCCTGCCTGAACGATGGCCCGAAGGCGCAGGCGATGGTTGAAAAATACCAGACCGATACCGCCGCCGACGATATCTCTTCGACTCCGTCCTTCGTTTTGAACGGCGTCAAACACAGCAACATGGGCTATGCCGAGCTTGCGAAACTGCTTGACGAAGAATTGGCGAAGTAACCCATGACTGCACCCCTTGCCGGCCTTCGGGTCATTGAACTTGCCCGAATTCTGGCCGGCCCATGGGCAGGGCAGACGCTTGCCGATCTGGGGGCTGAAGTCATCAAGGTAGAGGCTCCGGAAGGCGATGATACGCGCCGCTGGGGGCCTCCGTTCCTTGACCATGGGGGTGAAAAATCGGCCGCTTACTTTCACGCGGCCAATCGTGGAAAGAAATCGGTCACGGTGGATTTCCGGACGCCTGAGGGACAAGAGACCGTTCGTCGCCTTGTCGCGGACGCCGATATCGTGATCGAAAACTTCAAGCTGGGCGGCCTCAAGAAATACGGACTGGACTATGACAGCCTGCGCAAGGTGAACCCGCGGCTGATCTATTGTTCAATCACCGGCTTTGGGCAGACCGGCCCCTATGCGCATCGCGCGGGCTATGATTTCATCGTCCAAGGCATGTCCGGCATCATGAGCGTGACCGGAGAGCCGGACGGCCAGCCCCAGAAAGTGGGTGTGGCGATTGCCGATCTGGCCACGGGCATTTACGCGGCCACGGCTATTCTGGCGGCCGTGCATCAGCGCCAGACCAGCGGTATGGGTCAGCAGATTGACATGTCCCTGATGGATGTGGCGACCTCGCTTCTGGCCAATCAGGCGATGAACTATCTGGCGACGGGAACCGCGCCAACGAAAATGGGCAATGCTCACCCAAATCTTGCGCCCTATGCGGTCTATGATTGCGCCGATGGCTGGATCATCATCGCCACCGGCAATGACGGCCAATACCGCCGCCTGTGCGATTTGCTGGGCATGTCGGCGCTTGGCACCACGCCGGAGTTCGCCACCAATGCCGATCGGATCGCCAACCGGGCCGCGCTGACCGAGGCGCTGACCCGTGCGACCGTCCAGCGTAGCAAGGCCGATCTGCTAGCCGCCTGCGAAGAGGCTGGCGTGCCTGCCGGGCCGATCAACAGCATTGACGAGGTTTTTGCCGATCCGCAGATTGTCGCGCGCGGGATGAAAATCACCCCCGGCGGGCTGCCGGGAATGCGCTCTCCGATGGTGTTTTCGGGGGCGGAACTGGCGCTTGACCGCCCGGCCCCGAAACTGGGCGAGCATCAGGATGAGATCTTGGGCGCGCTCCGCCCGGAAAGCTGAAAGAGCCGGACTTGCGGCCCTTCCAAGCATGCTCACCGCCATCTGACGCAGTTGTGCTTGACTGTAACCGTCCAAGGGGCTGACAGACGGCAGCTTTTTGCCTAAAACTCAGGCAGATTTTCACCCTTCTGCCCCCCGCAGTTTTGGATACCTGCCCGCAAGGACATCTCGTGATTGATGCAGCCCTCCTTCCTTTTGTGCGCCGCGTGCTGCGGGGCCCGGCCCGCGCCCTGGTGGTGCGGGGGGTTGCGGCGGATCAGATCACCCTCGCGGGATTCGCCTTGGGTCTGCTGGCGCTTCCTGCGCTTTGGGCGGGATGGTACGGGCTGGCCCTGATCTTGATCCTGACGAACCGTCTCGCCGACGGGCTGGATGGCCTTGTGGCCCGAGCAACAGGCCCCACCGATCGCGGTGCGTTTCTGGATATCGCGCTGGATTTCTTTTTCTACGCGATTATTCCCTTGGGGTTCGTGCTTGCAGATCCCGCAGCGAATGCCGTCGCCGGGGCCGTACTGATTACAGCCTTCATCGGCACCGGGTCCTCGTTTCTGGCCTTTTCGGTGATCGCGGAAAAGCGCGGGCTGACCTCTGCCGCCTATCCGACCAAGGGGATTTATTATCTGGGCGGGCTGACCGAAGGTACCGAGACGATTGCGCTGTTCGCGCTCATGTGCCTGTTTCCCGCTTGGTTCGCTCCATTGGCCTATGGCTTTGCTGTGGCCTGTTTTCTGACAACCCTATTGCGCTGGTCTCAGGGCTGGCGCGTGTTCGGGGATAGTTGACCTTCCACGACCCCCAAAAAGACCGCTTCACAATAAAAGGACTACCGATGCGCCCTCTCGTGATTGCCGCCCTCAGCCTTGGCCTTGCAAGCCCTGCCCTTGCCGATTGGCAAGCCACCCTTGATGCCGCACGCGGCCAGACCGTTTACTGGAACGCCTGGGGCGGGGATGCCCGTACCAATGCCTTCATCGAATGGGTGGGGGAGCAGACCGAGGCCCGCTATGGCGTCAAGGTTGAACAGGTCAAGCTGACCGATACCGCCGATGCCGTGACCCGCGTGATCGCGGAAAAGGCCGCAGGACAGACCAGCGGTGGATCGGTCGATATGATCTGGATCAACGGCCCGAATTTCCGCTCCATGAAAGAGCAGGGGCTGCTGCACGGACCCTTCGCCACCGATCTTCCGAATGCGAAATACCTTGATCTGTCGCCGGGATCCTCCGCTTCGGTGGATTTCACGACCCCGGTTGAAGGCTATGAAAGCGCGTGGCGGCTGGCCCGCTTTGTCTTCACCTATGACAGCGCCCGCACGCCAGAGCCGCCCCTGACCATGGCCGCTTTTGTCGACTGGGCGGCGGCCAATCCGGGCCGACTGACGCATCCTGCGGTCAGCAATTTCATGGGCTCGACCTTTCTGAAACAAGCCCTGATCGAGCTGACCCCGGACCCTTCGGTTCTGCAAGGCCCCGCCACGGACGAAAATTTTGACGCGGCAACGGCCCCGGTCTGGGCTTGGTATGATGCACTGCGCCCCAATCTTTGGCGTCAGGGTGAAACCTTTCCTGAAAACCAATCGGTACAGCAGCAGATGCTGAATGACGGAGAGGTTGATTTCGGCGTCTCCTTCGATCCCGCATCTGCCGCCGGGGCGATTGCCGAAGGTCTGCTGCCCGAAACGGCGCGGGTTTTCGTGCCCGAGGGTGGCTCTATCGGGAATATCAGTTTTGTGGCGATCCCGTTTAACGCCGCGAACCGCGAAGGGGCCGAGGTTGTGGCCAACTTCCTGCTGGAGCCCGCCACACAAGCGCATCAGCAAAATATCGAGGTTCTGGGCAGCTTTTCCGTTCTGGACCCTGCCAAGCTAAACGCCGAAGAGGCCGCCATTTTCGCAGCCCTTCCCAGTTCGCCGGCTTTGCCCGCGCTGGAAGATCTTGGGCCAACGCTTTTGGAGCCGGATGCAAGCTGGATGACCCGTCTGACCGAGGCATGGGCTGAACGCTACACCAAATGAAGCCGCAAGGCCGCGCCCTTCGTGCCGCTGTCCTCATCCTGCTGATGGGTGGCTTTGTGCTGCCCATTCTGGCGGGGTTCGGGCAGACGGCGGGGGCGGCCTTCGGCTATCTGCCCGTCCTTGGGGCCGACAGCCTGTCGCTTGAGCCTTGGCGCGCGCTTTTCGCGCTGCCCGGCATGGCAACGAGCCTGAGGCTGACCCTTGTCACCGGGATCGGATCGACGCTGCTTGCGCTGGTGCTTGCGGCGGGGTTTTGTGCCTTTGCGCATGGCCGCATGACAGCCTCTGGCATGGCACGGCTGCTGACACCGTTTCTGGCAGCCCCCCATGCGGCGCTTGCGATCGGGCTGGCCTTTTTGCTGGCCCCTTCGGGCTGGATTGCCCGGCTAGTGTCGCCTTGGGCAACCGGATGGGACAGGCCGCCCGATCTGGCAACGGTCAACGATCAATGGGGCATGGCGCTGATCCTTGGTCTTTTGATCAAGGAAGTCCCGTTTCTTTTGCTGGTGATGGGATCGGCCCTAGGCCAATTGCCCCTGCGCCAGCATCTGGCGGCAGGGCGCGCCCTTGGCTATGCGCGCGGCGTCACATGGGTCAAGGTGATCCTGCCGCAGGTCTATCCGCTGATCCGCCTGCCGATCTTCGTGACACTGGCCTTCGCGCTTTCGGTTGTGGATATGGCCATCATCCTTGGCCCGTCCAATCCGCCAACGCTCAGCGTGGCCACAACCCGCTGGTTCTCGGCCCCCGACATCGCGCTGATCCTCCCGGCCTCGGCGGCGGCCCTGTTGCAGATTGGCCTTGTGCTGGGGGCAGTTGGCCTGTGGATCTGCGCCGAGAGAATCCTCCGCAGGGTTGGCCTGTGGTGGCTGCGGCGCGGCGGGCGTGGGCACCCAACCGAGCCGGGCCTATGGTTGGCCAGCACGGCAACGGCCACATTGATGGCCATGGGGCTGGCTGCGCTTTGCGCCCTGCTTTTGTGGTCATTCGCTTGGCGGTGGAGCTATCCCGACGCCCTGCCCCAAAGCTGGTCGACCAAATTCTGGCTGTCCCCCGGCAAGGGCTGGGGGGAGGCGCTGAAAACAACCCTCCTCCTTGGGCTGGCCAGCACAGCGCTGTCGCTGACCCTCGCAATCGCTTGGCTGGAGGGAGAGGATCAAGCCGGAACCCCTCGCGCTGGCTGGGCCACCGCCCTGATCTATCTGCCCCTTCTGACGCCGCAACTCGGCTTTCTATACGGGCTGAACGTGGTGTTCCTTCAGATCGGGATCAGCGGAGGAATGGGCGCCGTGATCTGGGCGCAGATGCTGTTCGTTTTTCCCTATGTGATGATTGCCCTGTCGGACCCGTGGCGCGCGCTTGACCCCCGCCAGATCCGGGCCGCAGCCTCGCTTGGGGCCTCGCCAGCCCGAAGACTGTTCGCCGTAAAGCTGCCGATGCTGCTGCGCCCCCTGCTGACGGCAGCGGCCATCGGCTTTGCGGTCTCGGTCGCGCAATACCTGCCAACCCTTTTCATGGGGGCGGGCCGGATCGCCACCCTCACAACCGAAGCGGTGACCTTGTCGTCGGGGTCAGACCGCCGCATAACAGGCACCTATGCCACATTACAGGCCGCCCTGCCGTTTCTGGCCTATGGCGTGGCTTTCCTGATCCCCGCCATCCTGTACCGCAATCGCCGCGGTCTTCTGGGTACGCCGACATGAGCCTGAACCTCACCCAAATCGCCGTCACCCCGAAGGCAGGCAGGCCCTTGTTCGCGCCCCTTACGCTTGTCATTTCCCCCGGTCAGGTGGCAACCGTCATGGGCCCCTCAGGCATCGGCAAATCGACCTTGCTGGATGCGATCGGCGGTCATCTCGCACAAGGTTTTTCTGTCAGCGGGCAGGCTGTCTTGAATGGCCAAGACCTGCTGACCCTTCCCGCAGAGGCGCGGCGCGTTGGTGTTCTGTTTCAGGACGCCCTGCTGTTTCCGCATCTCAGCGTCGGCGATAACCTCGCCTTCGGGCTGGCCCAATCCGTCACCGGGCGCGCCCGAAAAGAGGCTGTGGACCAAGCCCTCGAACAGGCTGGCCTTGCTGGGTTTGCCGCGCGCGATCCCGCAACCCTCTCGGGCGGGCAAAGGGCGCGCGCAGCCCTGATGCGGGCGCTTCTGGCCAAACCGCTGGCGCTGTTGCTGGATGAGCCCTTTTCGCGACTCGATGCCGATCTGCGGGCCGAAATCCGAAGATTTGTCTTCGACCATGTCCGCGCACAGAATATCCCCGCGTTGATGGTCACGCATGACGCATCAGACGCGGACGCGGCGGGCGGACCCGTGGTCACGCTTTAAAAGCCGGGTCTTCAGACCACTTCGCGCAGGATTTTCGGCACTTTGAATTCCACCGTTTCCTGCGCCGTTTCAACCAACTCAAGCGTCACCTCGAACCTTTGCCGAAACGCATCGATCACTTCATTGACCAACACCTCGGGCGCAGAGGCCCCCGCCGTAATCCCCACGGCGCCCGCACCGCTCAGGGCCCGCCAGTCAATATCGGCCGCACGTTGCACCAATTGGCTATAGGCACAGCCCGCCGACCGGCCCACCTCCACCAACCGCTGAGAGTTGGAACTGTTGGGCGCACCGATCACCAGCAAAGCATCAATCAGAGGGGCCACGGCCTTGACCGCGGCCTGCCGGTTCGTGGTGGCATAGCAGATGTCTTCCTTATGAGGCCCGATAATCGCCGGAAACCTCTCCTTCAGCGCGGCCACAATCCCCGCCGTATCATCCACCGACAAGGTCGTCTGGGTGATATAGGCCAGCAAGGCCGGGTCGCGCACGTCCAGCCGTGCCACATCGGCCTCCGTCTCCACCAGCAAAACCTCCCCCGGCGGGAGTTGCCCCATCGTGCCTACGGTTTCCGGATGGCCTTCATGACCAATCATGATCATCTGCAAGCCCGCCTCGGCATGGCGCGCCGCTTCATTGTGAACTTTGGTGACCAGGGGACAGGTTGCATCCACCGCGATCATCTCACGTCGCCGCGCCTCCGCCGGAACCGCCTTTGGGACGCCATGCGCGGAAAAGATAACCGGGCGATCATCCGGGCAATCCTCCAGCTCCTCAACAAAAACCGCGCCCTTTGCCCGCAGATCATCCACCACAAACTTGTTGTGAACGATCTCATGGCGGACAAAAACCGGTGCGCCCCATTTCTCAAGGGCGAGTTCAACAATCTTGATCGCCCGGTCCACCCCGGCACAAAAACCGCGCGGCGCGGCCAGATAAACGGTCAAAGGCGGCAGGCTCATCACAACACTCCTCTTGGCGCCTCCCAGACCTAAGGCGTCACAGCCCACAGGTCCAGCCCGTCCCCAAGCCTTGCCCCTCTTCTTGGCGAAAATACCTCGGGGGGTGAATGGCCCAAAGGGCCAGAGGGGGGCAGCGCCCCCCTTCCCCTGCCCGAAACCCCTTACCCCCAGATCCCCGCTGTGATCAGAGCCAACCCGACATAGCGCGAGGTTTTGGCGATCCCGACCAGTAGCACGAACAGCGCAAGATTGGTCCGCATGCCCCCCGCCACTACGGTGGCAACATCACCGCCCGGTGCCCAACTGACCAGCAGCACCCATACCCCCCAACGCGCAAACCACGTCTCGGCCTTTGCCATCTGCGCGGGGGTCGCAGGAAACCATTTCTTTTGCTCAAACCGGGTGATGCCGCGCCCCAGCGCATAGTTCACGACCGATCCTGCGGTATTGCCGATGCTGGCCACCAGAACCAAAAGCCAAGGCTCCACCTTCCCGGCGAGTTGTAAGGCAACAAACAGGATCTCGGATTGCAGTGGCACGATGGTTGCCGCGACAAAGGCAACCGCAAACAATCCTGCAAGACTGGACGCCACAACCATGCCGCGCCCTAAGCCAAAAAACAAAAGAGGGCGCAAGCGCCCTCAATGTTCAAGACCAGCCGGAAGCGGATCACTTGACCCCTTCGACTTCGATGTCGTCGCGGTCAAACCGTGGCTCACGCGGAGGGCGGCCAATCACGTCGCGCAACTCATCCAGCTCGATGAAATTGTCAGCCTGACGGCGCAACTCATCCGCGATCATCGGCGGTTGGCTGCGGATGGTCGAGACGACAGACACCCGAACCCCTTGCCGTTGCAGGCTTTCCACCAGCGGCCGGAAATCTCCGTCGCCCGAAAAGATCACCGCGTGATCCATCCGGTTGGCCAGTTCCATGGCATCGACCGTCAGCTCGATGTCCATATTGCCCTTCACCTTCCGGCGGCCCTGACTGTCGGTGTATTCTTTGGCGGCCTTTGTCACCATCGAAAACCCGTTGTAATGCAGCCAATCCACCAAAGGGCGGATCGGGGAATACTCGTCATTCTCCAGCAAGGCGGTGTAGTAGAAGGCGCGCAGCAGCTTTCCACGGCGCATGAATTCCTGACGCAACAGTTTGTAATCAATGTCAAACCCAAGCGCTTTGGCAGCAGCGTAAAGGTTTGACCCGTCGATGAACAGCGCAAGCCGCTCGTCCTTGTAGAACATGACTTTCCCCTCGAAATCGTCTGCCACCAAGTGGCCTGTGACTGCAAACCGTGCAATAAACCTGTTACAGAATAGCTGCTAGTATGGGCTCCGGCCCTATGTTGGCAAGCGGCCCTATACGAAAGTGTACGGCGCTGGAAAGGGGCCGATGAAGATCTTGCTGGCTTTAGGGGCCAATTTGCCGCGTGACGTTACGTCAGGTACGGGAACGCCCGCAGAAACGTTGCGTCTGGCGCTAGAGGCGATGCCATCGGTTGGGGTGCGCGTCATCGCCCAAAGCCCTTTCTACCAGACGCCTTGTTTCCCCGTCGGGGCTGGCCCGGATTACGTCAACGCCGCCGCTCACTGCGAGGTGGACGCGGACACTGACCCTCTGGACCTTCTGACGCGGTTGCACGGTATTGAGGCCCGCTTTGGCCGCGCGCGAAGCACCCGCTGGGCAGGCCGCACGCTTGACATAGACCTTCTTGCCATTGGTGATTTGGTTTTGCCGGATGGGGAAACGCAGGCCCATTGGCGGCACCTTTCCCCCTCGGATCAGGCCCGATTGGCGCCCGAAACGCTGATCCTTCCGCACCCGCGCCTTCAGGATCGCGGCTTTGTGCTGGTGCCTCTGGCGGATGTGGCTGCGGATTGGCACCACCCGATCCTGGGCCTGTCGGTCGCCAAGATGCGCGCCGCCCTGCCCCCTGAGGCGCTGCAGGATATCCGCCCTTTGGCTGACACGGCCCCCGCCACGCAAAGCGATCCCTGATTCGCAGCGCGTGGCAATGCCTGCGCCATTTCCGCGCAAATTATTGCGATCTGACGCCAATCCGCTGCATTCGGGGCCAAAGGGCGCTTGTCAAGGCTTTGGTGAGGCCGTACACAGGCGTTTCCTAATTCCAGAGCGAGAAGGTGTCCCCATGGCCCGCGTCACGGTAGAAGATTGCGTTGACAAAGTCCCGAACCGGTTTGAGCTGGTTATGCTTGCCGCGCATCGCGCACGGGAAATCCAATCCGGGTCTCCTCTGACTATCGACCGCGACAATGACAAAAACCCCGTCGTCTCGCTGCGTGAAATTGCGGATGAAACGCAAAGCGCCGATGCGCTGCGCGAACGCATGATCGAAAGCCACCAGACCCAGATCGAAGTCGACGAGCCGGAAGAAGACCAGATGGCGCTTCTCATGGGCGGCGAAATGGATCGTCCTATGGTCGACGACATGTCGGAAGAAAAGCTGTTGCGCGCGCTGATGGAAGCGCAAGGCGCAAACTAAGGCGTAACGCCAAACAGGATGTGGCGAGAATGATCGACGTCGAAGACCTGATCGCTCTCGTCCACAATTACAATCCTCGTACTAATGCCGAATTGATCCGTGGCGCCTACGCCTATGGGATGAAGATGCATGAAGGCCAGACCCGCCATTCTGGCGAGGCGTATTTCACGCATCCCGTTGCCGTGGCGGCAATCCTGACGGAACAGCGGCTTGATGATGCGACAATTATCACCGCCCTTCTGCACGACACGATCGAAGACACCAAATCGACCTATTCCGAGGTTCAGCGCCTGTTTGGCGATGAGGTGGCCGAATTGGTGGATGGCGTCACCAAGCTGACCAATATCGAGCTGTCTTCGGCGAAAAGCAAACAGGCCGAAAACTTCCGTAAGCTTTTCATGGCGATGTCCAAGGATCTGCGCGTGATCCT
>JAQWYA010000042.1 GCA_029254215.1 Pseudorhodobacter sp.
CCTCGGCGATTGTGGCTCCGGCTTCGACAAAGGCGGTGGGGTGGATCTGTGGCGCGCTCATGCTTTGGGCAGATCCATCATGGCCGTAAACTCTGCCTGCGCGGCCAGTTCACCGTCCACCGAGGCCTTGCCTTCAAACTTCCAGACCTTGCCGCCGCCCCGCTTCACGGTGACGTGGAGTTCCAGAACATCGCCGGGAACAACCTTGCGGCGGAATTTGCAGGCATCAATGCCCATGAAATAAACCAGCAGATTCTTGTCGGCCAGATCCAGCGACACCCCGACCAGTACGGCGGCAGTCTGGGCCAAAGCCTCGATGATCTGAACGCCCGGAAAGATCGGCGTGCCGGGGAAATGCCCCTGAAACTGCGGCTCGTTGAAGGTCACATTCTTGATGCCGACAGCGCTTTCATTGGCCTTGATGTCGCGGACCTTATCCACCAGCAAGAACGGATAGCGATGCGGAATGATCCGCTGGATCAGTTGAATATCGGCGACCGTGGTCGGGGCGGTTGTCTGGTCAGTCATATAGGGTCCCGTCATTGGTGGCCCGGCATGATCCCGGCCTTGCCCCTGAGTACCAAGTTGCGCGGCCTCAGACAAGCCGGGCGGCGGCGCAACCTGAGGTCAGGGCTGACCCCGCGGCGTGCCATCGGCGGGTTCATCGACCAAAGGCGCCTCTGCCGGGGCTTCGGCTTCGGCAAAGGCGGCATCTATCCGTGCAATCGCAATCTCGGTCACATCGATCCGGTCAAGGCTGAGGATGATCGCGGATTGATCCATAAGCACCACAGCCCCGCTTTCGCGCATCAGATCGGCCAGAATGGGCAGGGCCTTTTCAAAGAACCGCTGACGGTCCTGATCGCGCTGCCGGGTCAGTTCCCGCGATTTGGCGTCCTGAGCGGTCCTGATCCCTTCGACTTTGGCGTCGAAAGCGGCTGAAAGCGGGCGAAACGCCTCGACCGTCAGGGCGGCGCGGCGGGCGGTCAACTCTTTTTCCTCGGTCTCAAGTCCGGCTTCAATGCGGCGATTCTCAGTCTGCAGGGCGCGCGTGGCTTCTTCCAGACGGGCCAAAGAAGCCTTGCCGTAATCAGAGCCTTCAAAAAGCCCCTGCTGATTAAGCGTCAGCACAGGAGAGCGGAACGCCCCGCTTTCCTGTGCCAGAAGGGGATGCCCCATCAGCAGCGCCAGCACGGGCGCGGCAAAAAGGGCGCAGCGCATCAGAACTGCGACGACAGGGTCAGATCAAAGGCCCGCGTTTTGTCGTAATCCTCTTTCTTGAGGGCGCGCGACAGGTTGAACCGCAGCGGGCCAACCGGCGTATCCCAGAACAAAGAGACGCCGATTGTGGCGCGCAGATTGGCGCTGTCATCAACCGTCACGTCATTCGTGCCTTTGGTGTTATCCAACCCCCAGACAGAGCCCACATCAAAGAACGCACCGCCCTTGATGTTATACTCTTCCGGCAAGCCGATGGGGAATTCAGCCTCGAACCGGGCCACGGCAAACATGTTACCGCCCAAACCGTCTTCGTTATCGGCCTCAAGATCGCGCGGGCCAATGCCGTTGCCTTCAAAGCCACGGATCTTGCCATTGGCAAAGAAACGCTCGGTCACGCGGCTATTGCCTTTGACCATGTTGATCATCCCGCCTTCGGCGACAACACGCAGCGTCACATCGTCGTTCAGGATCCGGCGTTCCGCCAAAGCCAATGCCGTGGTGGAGATATATTGAAGATCGCCGCCAAGCCCCGCGAAATCCTGACCAAAACGCAGCAGGACGCCGCCATTCGGGTTCAGACCGTTGGTGCGCGTGTCATAGTTCACGCTATACCCGATGGAGGACGCGAACTGACCGCCACCAGCCTCTTCTTCCTTCAAAATTTCCGACGACCCAACATCCACATCACTGACCCGCGATTCCGTCAGTTTGTAGTTCAACGAAAGGCGCGTATCCTCACCGATGGGGAAGCCAATGCCCACGGACAAGCTGCCCAAACGGGTGTTGTACAGCGCGTTTGCATTCTCGGTCTCGGTATAGCTTGCGCCCAAAGACAGGCTCAGATCGCGGCCCAGGAAGGCAGGCTCCACAAAGCGCGCAGAGGCCGATCCGCTGTCGGTCCCGGTGGTGATATCCAGACCGACGGTCTGGCCCCGGCCCAGAAAGTTCGCCTCGGAAAAGCCGATGGCGAAGCCGACACCACTATCCGCACCGTAGCTCACGCCGAAGGTAAGCGAGCCTGTGGGCTGCTCTTCCACATCGACATTCACGACGACCTGATCGGCGGCGCTGCCTTGTTCTGTGTCAACCTTCGCATCAGCGAAATAACCAAGCGCGCGGATCCGTTCCGCGGCGCGACGGATCTCCCGCGGGTTGAAGGGGTCGCCTTCAGAGGTCCGGAACTGACGACGGATCACCTCGTCCAGCGTGGTGGTATTGCCTTCGATATCAATGCGTTCCACGAACACCCGCGGGCCGCGCGTGATGGCAAAGGTGATATCCAACGTCTGGTCACGCTCATTGCGCACGAGGCGCGGCTCAACGCTGATGAAGTTCAGACCCTGCTTGAGCGCCAGATTCTCCAGCCGGGCGATGTTGTTTTCGATCACGGCGGGGGAATAGGTGACGCCCGGACGCAGCTTCACAAGGCTTGCGTATTCGGCGGCATCGACGCCTTCGACTTCGCTGATCGTCTCGACCGTCCCGAAGGTATATTTCTGCCCTTCGCGCACGGTGAAGGTCACGAAAAATCCGTCCCGCTCCCGCGTGACTTCGCCCACGGCATCGAGAACCTGAAAGTCGATATAGCCGCGCGAGGTGTAGAAATCGCGCAGCACCTGTTTGTCGAATTCAAGACGGTCGGGAACGAAGCTGTCCCGCGACACGAGGCGGCGGAAAATGCCCGCTTGCTTGGTCTGCAAGGCCTGCCGCAAACGGCGATCCGAATAGGCGCGGTTGCCAACGAAGGACAGCCGTTCAATCTCAACGACTTTGCCTTCTCTGATCTCGAAAGCCACATCCACACGATTGCCATCCCGGCGAATGATCTTGGGCGTGACGGTGGCGGCGATCCGGCCCTCTTGCTGATAAACCTCTGCGATCAGCGCCGCGTCCGCCTCAACCATGGAGGGAGAATAAACGCGGCGGGATTTAGACTGGATCAGACCGGCCAGCTGCTCATCCTTGATGCGCGCATTGCCTTCGAAGTTGATCACGCTGATCGTGGGATATTCCTGAACCCGGATCACGAGGGTCCCGCCCGAGGGCACGATCTCAACCGTTTCGAAAAGTCCGGTGTTGCTGATGCGCTGGAAAGCGTCGTTCAGCGCGCCTTCCGAAACGGCCTGACCGCGGGCGATTCCTGCGTAAGAGAGGATGGTCGCGGCGTCTACCCGGTCATTGCCTTCGACCCGAACGGCTGAAAAACTGTAGCTTTGCGCGAAGGCCTGCTGCGGCATCCCCACACAAGCCATTGAGACCGTTAGCAAAACCAAAGGGACCGCGGTCGATTGCGCCAATTGGCGCAATATGTTGCGGGATGTTTGAAGACCTGCCGCAATATGCATTGTACCGCCCTATCAAAACCAACTGTTGTGTCCCTGACTAACGAGATTGGCAGGGCTTGTCAAAAGGGGTTGATACGAGAGGGGGTTTGGCCCGAAATATGGGCGAAAACGGGCTTATGGATGGGTCAGAGCGCTTCCAAGGAAGGCACCGGCAAGAAGTCCGACCAGAATCGTCGCCAAGCTGAAGATGCGGTCCCAGTTGAGCCACATAAGCAGCGAAAGCCCCTGATAGCCGTTCATTACCGTTTGCATGTCACAAATCCCCGTTTGCGTTTCGGTACCTTCTTTTGCGCGGAGATTGTGGCGGCTTTGCGACGCAGGCGGGCCGAAGCTGTGGCGTTTGCCCCAGAACGGCCAGCAATCTCGATCAGGGGCAGAAAATATCGTTGCCCAAGGCAAAGACCATCAGCGTCAGCAGTGCCGCCAGCCCTAGCGACATCAACAACCGCAGCGCCTTGTCGCTTGGCGGTTTGCCCGTCACGGCCTCATAGGCATGAAACACCAGATGCCCCCCGTCCAGCACGGGAATCGGAAAGAGGTTCATCAGTCCGACCGCCGTTGACAGCATCGCGATAAACAGGATGAAGCTTGCCACCCCCTGCGTCGCCGCCGCACCGGAGCTTTCGGCAATCCCGATGGGCCCGCGCAGATTGCAGGAAGAAATCGCTCCCGAGATCATGTGACCAAGGCCGGACAGGCTCGTCTTCACGATCCGCCAGGTTTCCCCCGTGCTCAACCCGATCAATTCAAGCGCCCCCGGTGTCCGGGTCTGCGGCGTGAACGCGAGCCCCCCATTCATCCCGATCAGCCAGCGCGTTTCAAAGCCGCCTTCCGTCTTGGGAATATCCATGCGGCGCGGCACGAGGGCGGCCTCGAATGTGGCGCCATTGCGCCAGACGGTCATCAGCAAAGGCTTGCCATCCGAGGCCCCTACCGTGTCGCGCAATTCCTCGAAGGCGGTGATCTGAACCCCGTCAATCGCCAGAATCACGTCGCCCGGCTCCAGCCCGACGTCTTGGGCGGCCGATTGCGGCTGCACCCCGTCCGCAATGGGAGGCATCGGGAACGGGCCAGGCACGGTCAGCGTGGCACCTTGACGGTCCACGAGATATTGCACGCTGGCCGAGGGTGTGAGCGCCGTTGTCGCCTCGACAAAACTGGTCATGTCAGGCGTGGGCGTGCCGTCCATGGCCAAAATCTTGTCGCCCGGAAGCAGGGACTGCCCCTCAAAGGGCAAGGGCTTCAACTTGCCGACCACTGGCGTGTCGGTCGCCACGCCGTTGACCAGAAAGAACCCGGCAAAGACCAGAATGGACAGGGCGAAATTGAACACAGGGCCAGCCGCGACAGTGGCGGCGCGCGCCCAAAGCGGGGCACCATGCATGGTTGCGCGGCGCTGCTCGGGTGTCAGTTGGTCAATCGCCTCGCCATCCTTGCCCGAGGCCGCATTCGCATCGCCCAGAAACTTCACGAAACCGCCGAACGGCAATGCCGCGAATTGCCAGCGCGTGCCGCGACTGTCCACGCGCGAAAACAGCACCGGACCAAAGCCCAGCGAAAACACCTCGGCATGGATGCCTGTCCAGCGGCCCACGATGTAATGACCATATTCATGAACAGCCACGATGATGGAAAGCGCAATAACAAACGCGATGATCGTCCAGGCGAAACTTCCAAAGGACGGGATCAAACTGATAAGTTCCACTGTTTCTTTACTTCCTTGTTAGGGCTTTCGCGGCCGCTTGTTGAGCGACACTCCGTGCGAGATGGTCCATCGACAGCACATCCTCAAGGGCATCAGGGGCATTTCCAAGGCGATTTTCGTCCGAAAGCCGGGCAAGACAGTCCTCGACCAAGCCCGACATGCCCAAAAACGGCAGCTTTCCGGCAATGAAGTGATCCAGCGCCACCTCTTTGGCCGCGTTGAAGGCCGCCCCGGCAAGCCCGCCGGTCTCCATCACCTCCCGCGCAAGCCGCAGGGCGGGGAAGCGTTCGGGATCGGGGGCCTGAAACTGCAATTGCGCGATCCGCGCCAGATCGAGCCGTTCGACCGGCACCTCTCCGCGGTCGGGCCAGTGCAGGGCAAAGCCGATGGCGTGGCGCATATCGGCGGGCCCCAGATGGGCCATCACCCCGCCATCGCAAAAGCCAACCAGCGCATGGATAATGGACTGCGGATGGACGATGACCTCGATCTGTTCGGGCGCAAACCCGAAATATTCACGCGTCTCGATCAGTTCCAGCGCCTTGTTGAACATCGAGGCGCTGTCCACCGAAATGCGCTGACCCATCGACCAATTCGGATGCGCCACCGCTTGGGCCAGCGTCACTTCGCGCATCCGCTCCATCGGCCAGTCGCGAAACGGCCCGCCCGAGGCTGTGATGATCACCCGTTCAACCTTGTCAGTCTGCTCACCGGTCAGGGCCTGAAACACGGCGGAATGTTCACTGTCCACGGGCAGGATGGTCGCCCCAAAGCGCCGCGCCTCTGCCATCAGCAAGGGGCCTGCCGTTACAAGGCTTTCCTTGTTGGCCAGCGCCAGTGTCGTGCCGTGACGCAGGGCGCGCATCCCCGGTTCCAGCCCGGCCGCCCCCACGATCGCCGACATGATCCAATCGGCAGGGCGATCCGCAGCCTCCAGAAGGGCCGCGCGGCCCGCCGCTGCATGAATGCCGCTGCCCGCCAAAGCCTCCCGCAGGGCGGGCAGGCAATCCTCTTCGGCGGTGACGGCGATTTCGGCGCGCAGGGTTCGGGCCATTTCGGCCAGCCGCTTGACATTGCGCGCGCCCGTCAGGGCCACAGTGCGATAGGCATCGGCCCCGCCTGCGCGGCAAATCAGGTCGAACGTGCTTTCCCCGATGGACCCGGTTGCCCCAAAAATCGAGATTGAGCGCATCGCCTCAGCCCCCGGACGCAACAGGCAGCGGCAGATTGGCCAGCAGGCTGAGCAGGATCAGCAGAACCACGGCCCCGGTCATCGCATCAAACCGGTCCAGCACCCCGCCATGTCCGGGGATCAGGGCAGAGCTGTCCTTGACGCCCGCGCGCCGTTTGACCCAGCTTTCCGCGATGTCGCCCATCTGCCCGCCAAAGGCGACCAGTGGCGACAGGGCGACAAGCCCCCAGCCCGCGTATCCCGCCATCACGAAACCCAAGCCCACAAGCGCCGCCCCGACCCAGCCGGCCACCGTGCCGGACCATGTTTTCTTGGGACTGATCGCGGGCCAGAACTTTGGCCCCCCAAGGATCCGCCCGGCGAAATAGCCCATGACATCCGAGGCGATCACCACAAGCACCAACCACAAGATTGCAGGCGTCCCCGCCTCATTGCGTAGATAGATAAGCCCGTAGCCCGAAATCATCGCCGCCGCGGCCCAGGCGGCGGACAGCCTGCGGTCGCGTCTCCGGGTCAGGGCGAAACACAGGGCCGGCACCAGCAACAAGGCAGCGCCCGCCTGTTCCCCCGACCAGATGCACAGCGCCAAAGAGGCAGCCCCCACCCCGGCGAGGATCAGCGGCGACCGGCTTTGCGCCGAAAGGCTTGTCATGCGGCCCAGTTCCCACAGCATCAGCGCGGTCAGGATGATGACCAAAAGGGTGAAGCTTGGCCCCCCAAGCCACAATTCCAGCGCCCCGACGCTGATCATGACCGCCGCCGAAATCAGCCTTGGGCGCAGATCGTCCCAGCGAGAGGCCGGCCCGCTCATGCTTTCACCCCGCCAAAGCGCCGGTCCCGATTGCCAAAACGGGCCAGAATGGCGCCAAATTCTTTGGGCGAAAAATCGGGCCAGAGCGTGGGGGTGAATTCATATTCAGCATAGGCGGATTGCCAAGGCAGGAAGTTAGAGGTCCGCGTCTCTCCGCTGGTGCGGATCACCAGATCAGGGTCAGGCAGACAGGCCGTATCCAGCCGCGCCGAAAGTGCCGCCTCTGTGACATCGCAAGGGTCCAGACGCCCCTCGGCGACTTCGCGGCTCAGGTCGCGCACGGCGCGCATGATCTCATCGCGTCCGCCATAATTGATCGCAACTGTCAGGTGCAGCACATCAAGCCCCGCCGTCCGTGCCTCGATCCCGGCCATCAGGCGCTGCAACTTCGGATCCAGCCGGGACCGGTCGCCAATAAAGCGCATCCGCACGCCCTCGCGAGCCATCCTGTCAGCCTCGCGCTGAATATAGCGCGAGAAGATCGCCATCAGGCCCAGCACCTCTTCGGTGGAGCGTTTCCAATTCTCGGTCGAGAACGCGTAGATCGTCAGATATTTGACCCCGAAACCGGGCGCAGAGGCGACGATCTCTTTGACCCGCTCCGCGCCTTTTCGGTGACCTACAAGGCGGGGCCAGCCACGATTCGTGGCCCAGCGACCGTTGCCATCCATGATGATGGCAACGTGTTTGACGGTCGTGTCGGAGGTATCGGCAGCGCCCAAGAGCAGCCCCTTTGCTGACTGACGGGCCCGATCAGACCTGCATGATTTCCTGCTGTTTGGCTTCCAGCGCCTTGTCGATCACGGCAATCGCCTTGTCGGTCAGGGCCTGCACCTCATCCGACCACATCTTCTGATCGTCTTCGGACATGCCAGAGGATTTGGCCTTCTTGATCTGATCCATCCCGTCGCGGCGCACGTTGCGCACGGCGACCTTGGCGTTTTCGGCGTAAGAGCCTGCAACCTTGGTCAGCTCCCGGCGGCGTTCTTCGTTCAGCTCGGGGATCGGCAGCATGATGATCGTCCCGTTCAGCTGCGGATTGATCCCCAGACCCGAATCGCGGATCGCCTTTTCGACCTTGGACACAAGCCCCTTGTCCCAGACGTTGATCGTGACCATGCGCGGCTCTGGCACGTTGACGGTGCCGACCTGATTGATCGGGGTGGGCGTGCCATAAGCATCGACCATCACCGGCTCCAGCATCGAGGCCGAAGCCCGGCCTGTGCGCAAAGAGGCAAATTCTACCCGAAGCGAGGCATGCGCCCCTTCCATCCGGCGTTCGATGTCATCGAGATCAATATCAAGATCGTCTTGCGACATTTGGGCTTCCTTCCAGTTCCACCAAGGCGGTGTTCAGCAGTCTTACAACAAGGTCAGGCTTGGGTATAGTGCAGGCTTTGCCATCAGCCGTCCGAGCGCGGCGCATCGCCCGACACGCGGGTATAGGTGCCCTGCCCGCTGAGGATGCCGCGAAAGCCCCCCGGCTCGTCAAGGCTGAAGACGATGATCGGCAAGTCGTTGTCGCGGGCCAGCGCGATGGCAGAGGCATCCATGACCCCCAGATGCTTTTGCAACACCTCGTCATAGCTGACATGGTCATAGCGCTTGGCATCCGCATGTTTCTTCGGGTCTTTGTCATAGACGCCATCGACCTTGGTGCCTTTGAAGATCGCCTCGCAGGCCATTTCATTGGCACGAAGGGTCGCGGCGGTATCGGTGGTGAAATACGGGTTTCCGGTTCCCGCCGCAAAGATACAGACGCGCTTTTTCTCAAGGTGGCGAACGGCGCGGCGACGGATGTAGGGCTCACAGACCTGATCCATCGGGATCGCAGAGATCACCCGCGTGTGGATTTTCAGCGCTTCCAGCGCCGCCTGCATGGCCAGCGCGTTCATCACCGTGGCCAGCATTCCCATGTAATCCGCAGTTGTCCGCTCCATCCCCTGCGCCGAGCCCTGAAGCCCGCGAAAGATGTTGCCTCCGCCGATCACCATGCAAATCTCGACCCCGAGGTCATGGACGGTTTTGACCTCTTGCGCGATCCGGGCCACGGTGGGGGGGTGCAGACCAAAGCCCTGATCTCCCATCAGCGCCTCGCCCGAAATCTTGAGCATGACGCGGCTGTGGGTAACGGCAGGGGCGGTCTGGGTCGTATCAGTCATCTGGGCGGGCCTTGCTATCTGAGGGCGGCGAAAAGATCGTCGGTTGGCGTGGCAGGCAAAATGTCGGAAAAAGGCGGCGGGTTCAACGGTCAAGCCGCAGCTTTGCGGGAATTGTCGCCGAAGAGGCCCCGCGAAAGGAATGATCGAGTGACCAACCCCTCCCTTCTGGCGCGCCTTGGGCCGCGCAGCACCGCCCCGGATGCCCCTTTGCGCCCCGTGCTGATCGCGGGCCCCACTGCCAGCGGCAAATCGGCGCTGGCCGCTGAAATCGTGGCGCGGGAGGGCGGCGTGATCGTGAACGCGGACGCGCTGCAGGTCTATGATTGCTGGCGGCTCCTCTCTGCCCGGCCGAGCTTGGCCGAAGAAGCAGCCCTTCCCCATCGGCTTTATGGGCATGTCGGGCGGGGGCAGGATTATTCGGTTGGCCATTGGCTGCGCGAGATTGCCACCCTTCTGGAAAGTGGAGAGCGGCCCGTGATTGTGGGCGGCACAGGGCTTTATTTCATGGCGCTGACCGAAGGTCTGGTCGACATCCCGCCAACCCCGCCCGAGATCCGCCATGAGGCCGATCAGCGCCTTGCTGAGCAGGGAATTGCGGCGCTGCTGGCCGATCTGGACCCTGAAACCTGCGCCCGGATCGATTGTGCAAACCCCGCGAGGGTCCAACGCGCCTGGGAAGTCTGGCGCAGCACTGGCCAAAGCCTTGCGCAGTGGCAAGACCAGACCGGCCCTGCGCTTTTGCCCCTGTCGCAGGCCGAGGCGATCGTTCTGATGCCCGATCGCGACTGGCTCAATGCCCGGATCGACCAACGATTCGATCTGATGATGGCGGCTGGCGCGCTGGAAGAAGCCCGCGCCGCCCTGCCCGATTGGGACCCGGCCCTACCTTCGTCGCGGGCGATTGGTGCGCCGGAACTCGTGGCCCATCTGCGGGGTGAAATCCCCCTGGAAGAGGCCGTAGCCTTGGCCAAGATCGCCTCGCGGCAATATGCGAAGCGGCAGCGAACATGGTTTCGCAAACGCATGAAAGACTGGCAGCCGCTGCCCCTGCCCTGAGTTATCCCCAGAAAATCCTCTAAGTTGTGGATAGATCTGTATACAGATGGGCTGGGGGTGTTTTTCGCTTGGGTCGTGGCAAAAGCCCTGATTATCTTGGGGCACACCTGAACCGAATGCTGCACATCGGGCTGCCCGCCGCTGGATACTCAATGACTGACAATAGCTCCACCGCCCCGTTCCGACTGATCGCCGTACCGCGTCTGGCCGCTGGCGGGCGCTGGCGGGTTGAGGCGATGCGCTCCATCTCGGAGCCGATGCTGCTGTGGTTCACCAAAGGTCAGGGGCGCATCACGATTGCCGGATCGACGCGGGGCTACACGGCCAATAACGCCATCTTCATCCCGCCGGGTGTGATGCATGGGTTCGAAGTCGGCCCGCAAGTTTTTGGCACCGCCGTGTTCTTCGGAAAGAAAACCGATATCACGTTGCCGTCCGTGCCGCATCATCTGCGCATCCGCGAAACCTATGCCCAGCAAGAGGTCAACATCACTCTTGATGCCATCCTGCGCGAGATGGAAAGCGACAGCCCCGCGCATGAACGCGCAGCACGGCATTATCTTGGGCTGCTCGGCGTCTGGCTGGAACGGCAGGTTGAAAAAGCCGCCGGAGAAGTCAAACGCCCCGATGCGGCCCAAAAGCTCGTGGCGCGCTACGCGACTTTGCTGGAGCGCGACTTCCGCTCTGGTATGGGGGTGGCGGATTTTGCCTCGGCGCTGGGCGTGACGCCAACGCATCTCACGCGCTGCTGCAAATTGGCTTGCGGACGGCCTGCATCCGCTCTGTTGCATGACCGCCTGATCTTTGAGGCCCGCCAGCTTTTGGCCGAAACCCGGATGCCCGTCGGCCAGATCGCCGATGCTTTGGGCTTTGCCTCCCCGGCCTATTTCACACGGGCCTTCCAGCACCAGACCGGCAAATCCCCCTCTGCCTTCCGCAAAACGGCCTGAGGCAAATTGCCTTTGAACCTGATCCTCTCGCTCTTTGCGCGGAAAGGAGGGGCAATGTCGTTTTCAACTCCCAAAGGGGCGAAAGACGACATTGACGCATCAGGGCAAAAAATGCGGAACTATCATCCGTGTTTTGCGCATTTGTAAGGATGGCCTCCCGTCTCAACCGATAATCGGGTTGAAACCTGGGGCCATGGCGCGCAGAATAACCAAACAAAAAAAGACAAGTCAGGGAGACTTTGATGAAAGATTTCGTTGAGACCACCGGCAAAGTACATGCCGCAGCCAAAGCCTATGCAGATGAAGTGCGCGCCGGAACCATGGATCGTCGGGAATTCCTGACACGCGCCTGTGCGCTGGGCGTTGCCGCCCCGACCGCTTACGGCTTGCTGGGTCTGACCGCGCCGATGGCCGAAGCCGCCTCGCATGCGACACCGGTTTCCGGCGGCGTTCTGCGCATGGAAATGGAAACCAAGGGTCTGAAGGATCCGCGCACGGCCGACTGGTCGCAGATCGCGAACTTCACCCGCGGCTGGCTGGAATATCTGGTCGAATACAATGGCGACGGCAGCCTGCGCGGCATGCTGGTCGAAAGCTGGTCGGCAAATGAAAATGCCACCGAATACACGCTGAACGTCCGTCAGGGTGTCAAGTGGAACAACGGTGACGACTTCACTGCCGAGGATGTGGCCTTCAACCTGAGCCGTTGGTGCGATGGCAATGTGGAAGGCAACTCCATGGCAGCCCGTATGTCTGCTTTGGTTGACCCGGACACTAAGACGGCCCGTGAAGGGGCGATCACCGTAGTCGATGCCAACACTGTTCTGCTGAAGCTGAACGCGCCCGATATTTCGGTTATCGTCGGCATGGCCGACTATCCGGCAGCCGTTGTGCACCAGTCTTACGACAATGGCGACCCGTCGACCAATCCGATCGGCACCGGCCCCTACCTGCCCTCCACCAATGAAGTCGGCGTGCGTCAGGTTCTGACCCGCAACGCGGATCACGCATGGTGGGGCACCGATGTCTATGGCGGCCCATATCTCGACGAAGTCCAGTACATCGACCTTGGCACCGACCCGTCTGCTGCCGTGGCAGCCGCTGGTTCGGGCGAGATTGACGCGACCTATCAGTCGGTTGGCGATTTCATCGACATCCTTGATGGTCTGGGCTGGGAGCAATCCTCTGCCGTGACCTCGGCCACTCTGGCCATCCGTTTCAACCAGAATGCCGAAGAGTATAAGGATGTCCGCGTTCGCCGGGCTCTGGCCTCGGCGGTTGACAACAATGTCGTGCTGGAGCTGGGCTATAACGGGCTTGGGACTATGGCTGAAAACCACCATGTTTGCCCGATCCACCCGGAATATGCCGAACTGCCGCCGCTGACGGTCGATCCGGCCGGGGCGTTGGCGCAGCTGACCGAAGCGGGCATGGCTGACCACGAGTTCGAACTGATCTCTTTGGATGACGCATGGCAGGCTGCCAGCTGTGATGCGGTTGCCGCCCAAATGCGGGACGCAGGCATCAACATCAAGCGGACGGTGATGCCGGGTTCGACCTTCTGGAACGACTGGCTTAAGTTCCCGTTCTCGGCAACCGAGTGGAACATGCGTCCGCTGGGCGTGCAGGTTCTGTCGCTGGCCTATCGCTCGGGCGAAGCTTGGAACGAAACCGCGTTCAATAACGCCGAGTTCGACACACTGCTGGCCGAAGCCAACTCGATCGCGGATGCCGATAGCCGCCGCGTTGTGATGAAGCGGATCGAGGAAATCATGCAGGAAGAGGGCGTGATGATCCAAGCGTTCTGGCGGTCGCTGTACCGCCATTATGACCCGAAGGTCAAAGGCGCCTCGATGCACCCGACCTTTGAACATCACCACTACAAGTGGTGGATGGAAGCCTGATCTCAGGACAGCGGGGGCGGGGGAAACCCTGCCCCCTTCCTTACGAACCCTGCCCTGCTGACCAACTGCTCTTCGGGGCGGATCGGGTACGTTTTGCCCGATGGAGGAAAGAAAACACATGCTGATTTTCTTGATACGGCGACTGGGAATCATGGTGCTCACGGCGCTTTGCCTGACCTTCGTGGTTTTCACGCTGACCAATCTTGCCCCCAACCTCGAAAAACTCGCGCGGTCCGAAGGATCTGTGCGCATGACGGATGAGCAGGTGCAAAGCTGGCTGGCCAATAACGGCTATGCCCAACCGCTTGCGGCCCGCTACGGCGAATGGCTGGGCGTCATGCCGGGCTGGACGCGCGAAGCGGAGGGCAAAACCGTTGGGCGCTGCATTGCCAATGGCATCACCGCCGCCGAGGCCCCGCGGTTTTGCGGTGTCTTGCAGGGGGAATGGGGCAACTCCACGGTCTTCAAACGCCCCGTTGCAGAGATTCTAAGCCGTGGCCTTGCGGCGACGGGTTGGCTGATGCTTTGGGTCATGATCCTGATGGTGCCCTCGGCGCTGCTTTTGGGGGTTCTGGCGGGGATGCGCGAAGGCTCCAAGCTGGACCGGGCCTTGTCTGCGGTGGCCATCGCAACCACGGCCACACCGGAGTATGTGTCGGGGGTGATCCTGATCGCGGTCATGGCCTCAGCGACGGTCGGTATCTCGCCGGTGCTGGCGGAATGGGGCTGGATCGAGGGTCGGACGCTGTTTCAGGGCACGGCCACCTCGGCCATGGATGAGATTACCTTTTGGAACTTCGGCCTGCCGGTTCTGACAATCGCCCTTTACGGGATGGGCTACATCGCCCGGATGACCCGCGCCTCGATGACCGAGGTGATGACGGCACAATATATCCGGACCGCGCGCCTCAAGGGTGTGGGGTTCCGCGAGGTGGTGCTCCGTCACGCCCTGCGCAACGCCCTGATCGCGCCGTTTACGGTGATCATGCTGCAATTCCCATGGCTGTTGAACGGCGTGGTGATTGTCGAGACTTTGTTCAACTACAAGGGCTTCGGCTGGACGCTGGTACAAGGTGCGGGCAACAACGACATCGAACTGCTGCTGAGCTGTTCGGTCGTGGCCGTGCTGGTTGTGCTGGTCACTCAGCTGATCTCGGATATCGGCTATGCCTATCTGAACCCCCGTATCCGGATTTCCTGAGGAGGAATTGCTGATGGAACCGATTGGCTGGGGCAGCATCATCGCCCGCATGGCAATTCAATTCTGGCCCGTTTGGGCCGCCCTGATCGTCACATATGCCGTGTCGATCACCTATAAGCGGCGGCTTGGGCTTTACGGAAAACTCTTTGACAGCCCGATCGGGATGGTGGGCTTTGGCATCGTGATGTTCTGGGTGTTCACGGCCTTCTTCGCCGATCTGATCATCACCCATGACCCGCTGGCCCAGTTGAGCGGGCTGAAGAACAAATCACCCGGCATTCCCACGCCGGACGGCTCCGCCTACCCCTACTATCTGCTGGGCGGCGACAACCTCGCGCGCGATGTGTTCAGCCGGATGGTGATGGGGGCGCGGCGCGTCTTGGCGATTGCCCCGGCTGCAACCGCTTTTGCCTTCATGGTGGGCATTACGCTGGGCCTGCCTGCGGGCTATTTCGCGGGCAAGCTGGACACGGGTCTGTCGTTTCTGGCGAACCTCGTGCTCGCCTTTCCGGTGATCCTGTTGTTCTATCTGCTGGTCACGCCCGAAATCCGTGATACCGGCATTCCAGTGGTGCTGGCGGCTGTCCTGTTCATCTTCCCGGTGATCTTTATGGTCACCTTGCTGAACAGCCGCTTCTTTACGGCCCCGTCCAAGCGGAACCTCTATGTCGGGGTCACGCTGGTCATCGGGCTTTGGGCCTATTCGGGGCTGGCCTTCAACGCCGATCCGCTGGGCGTCTGGTCGATGGAGCCGAACCTGCTGAACGTCTTTGTGGCCGTTGTCTTTGTGAACGCGCCCACGGTGTTCCGTATCGTGCGCGGGTTGGTGTTGGACCTGCGCTCGCGCGATTATGTGGCGGCAGGGCAGACCCGAGGCGAAGGCCCGTGGTACATCATGCTGTGGGAAATTTTGCCAAACGCACGCGGGCCGCTGATCGTCGATTTCTGTCTGCGCATCGGCTACACCACGATCCTTCTGGGAACGCTGGGCTTCTTTGGCCTTGGCGTCTCGCCGGAAAGCCCGGATTGGGGATCGACCATCAATGACGGCCGCCGCCTTCTGTCGATCTTCCCGCATCCTGCCGTTGTTCCCGCCCTCGCCCTCATGAGCCTTGTTCTGGGCTTGAACCTGCTGGCGGATGGATTGCGCGAAGAAAGCCTCAAGGATTGACCATGGATCATCCCGCGACGGGCCGGGGGGCACCCCCCCGGCCCTTGCCAAAAGCCCGCCGCGCCAATGGGAGACATATATGACCAGCACTGAATGGGATCCGTCCCAACCGATCCTCGAAATCACCAACCTGTCGATTTCCTTCTTCACCCGGCTGCGCGAAATCCCTGCGGTGATGGATTTTTCCTGCTCTGTCATGGCCGGAGAGGCCATGGGCCTTGTGGGTGAAAGCGGCTGCGGCAAATCCACCGT
>JAQWYA010000043.1 GCA_029254215.1 Pseudorhodobacter sp.
ATTCCCTTTGAACAGCAGGATCTACGGATCGCAGACTATGCCGAGACCGAGGGCCGCGCCGTTGTCGTTGCCGTCAACAAATGGGATCTGGAAGGCGAAAAGCAGGAAAAGCTCAATGAGCTGCGCGAGATGTTTGAGCGTCTGTTGCCGCAATTGCGCGGTGCGCCTTTGGTCACCGTGTCGGCCAAGACGGGCCGGGGGCTGGACCGGCTGCACGCGGCCATCCTCAAGGCGCATGACATCTGGAACCGTCGCATTCCGACCAACCGCCTGAACACCTGGCTTGGCGCCATGACCGAGGCGCATCCGCCGCCCGCCCCCGGCGGCCGACGTATCAAGCTGCGCTACATGACGCAGGTGAAAACCCGCCCGCCGGGCTTTGTTGTGATGTGCAGCCACCCCGATCTGATGCAGGAAAGCTATAAGCGCTATCTTGTGAACGGGTTGCGCGACCATTTCGACATGCCGGGCACCCCGATCCGCATCCATCTGCGCGGGCAGGGTGACAAGAACCCCTACAAGGACAAGAAGTTCCACACGCCCAGCCGCTTGCGCAAGCACAAGGCGTCGAAAGACCCGGATGTGAAGTGGTGATATTGGCGGCCTGAGGGCCGGACTTCAAAAGGGGGGGCGCGCCGCAAGGACCGCCCCCCTTTTTCGTTTTTATTCGGCGGCGATGGTGATCACCGGCTCCATATTGGCCAGGTCCTCATCCGAGAGGTGGCATTTGATCTGATGCCCGGTCGCCAGATGTTTGACGGGCGGCACCTCGCGGTCACAAAGCCCGTTCGGAACCTTGGATTTCCACCGGCAGCGCGTCTGGAACGGGCAGCCCGACGGCGGGTTCATGGCCGAGGGGATATCGCCTTCCAGCACGATCCGCTTTTTCTTGACCTTGGTATCCGCGATGGGAACCGCTGACAAAAGCGCCTCTGTATAGGGGTGGTAGGGGGGGCTGAAGACCTGATCCGTGGAGCCGAGTTCAACCACATGGCCCAGATACATCACCATCACCCTGTCGCTGAGATAGCGCACGATCGACAGATCATGGCTGATGAACAGCAATGTGGTGCGGTTCTTGCGCTGAATCTCCATCAGCAAATCCGTGACCGCCGCCTGCACCGACACATCTAGCGCCGAAACGGGCTCATCCGCGACCACGATTTTCGCGCCGCCCGCAAAGGCCCGCGCAATGCCGACGCGCTGCTTTTGCCCGCCCGAAAGCTGGCGAGGCATCCGGTCTGCAAAGGCGCGCGGCAGCTTGACCAGATCCAGCAACTCCAACATGCGGTCATTGCGGGCCTTGTCATCCGCGCCTTCGCCAAAGATCTCCAGCGCGCGGATGATCTGGCGGCCCACGGTCATGGACGGGTTCAGCGTGTCAAAGGGGTTTTGGAACACCATCTGCACCGACGACACGGTCTCGGTCTGGCGCTTCTGGATCGGCGTGTCCTGAATGTCTTGATTGTACAGGAAAATCTTGCCGTCCGTCGCGGTTTCAAGCCCCATCAGCACCTTGGCGAAGGTGGATTTTCCACAGCCCGACTCACCGACGATGGCCAGTGTTTCGCCCTCGCGCGCCTCGAAGGACAGGGTTTCATTGGCCTTGACGACCTTCTGCACGCCGCCCCCGAACATCGAGCCTGAGGAGACCTCGTAATATTTCCGCAAATCCTCCATCCGCAGAACGACCTCACCCACCGGGGTCTTTTCGACCTTTTTCACAGCGGCCATGGGGGCATCCCAGTCGATTTCCTTGAACTTCACGCAACGGGAAGAGTGACGATCCCCCGGAACGGCATCCATGCGCACTTCGGCGGCATCACAGCGCCCGGCCTCGAAATAGTCGCAGCGCGGACCAAAGTTGCAGCCCTTGGGGCGTTCATGCGGCAGTGGGAAGTTGCCGGGAATAGCCACCAGCGGGCGGGAGTTTTTATCCGCGCTTGGCAGCGGAATGGAGCGAAACAGCGCCTGGGTGTAAGGGTGGCGCATTTTGTCAAAGACTTCGCCGACATTGCCGGTTTCCACAGCCTCGCCGGAATACATCACGCAAAGCCGGTCACAAACATCTAGCACCAGCCCGAGGTTATGGCTGATGAACAGCATCGAGGTGCCGTATTTATGGCCCAACTCCTTGACCAGATCGACGATCCCGGCCTCAACCGTCACATCCAGCGCGGTTGTCGGCTCATCCAGAATAAGCAGCGCGGGCTTGGACATCAGCGCCATGGCGATGACGATGCGCTGCTGCTGGCCGCCCGAAAGCTGGTGCGGATAGGCTTGCAAGATGCGGTCCGGGTCGGGCAGGCGCACATCCGCCACGATCTGCCGGGCCAGCGCCCAGGCAGCGTCTTTCGCCATGCCCTCGTGAATCATCGGTACTTCGGCAAGCTGCGCGCCGATTTTCATGGCGGGGTTGAGGCTCGCCATCGGCTCTTGATAGATCATCGCGATTTCAGAGCCGCGCAGCTGGCGCAGCTCTTCCTCGCCCATATTGGTCAGATCGCGGCCCTTGAACTTGATGGAGCCTGCAACGATCCGGCCATTCGTGCCCAGATC